>DATENL010000328.1:0-5194 GCA_035275105.1 Thermoleophilaceae bacterium | reverse complement strand
CGCGCGGCGCGTGGGCCGGCGGCGCTGCGGGGCCTGCACGGTGCTGGTCACCTCGGCCTCGCAGTACGGGCAGATCTTCCAGCGCGGGTCGAGCGGGCGGCCGCACGTGGTGCACGGCTCCTTGAGCTTGTGCATGCAGCTTGGGCAGCGCAGGAACGTCTTCTCCACCTCGAAGCCGCAGTGCGGGCACGACATGCCCTCGACCTGGGCGAGCCGCGCCTGCGCGGCAGCGATCTCGAGCTCGCGCTCGCGGACGTCGTCGAGGTACTCCGGCGGGCGCACGATCGCGTAGACGATCGCGCCGACGAACGGGAAGAAGAACGAGCCCGCGGTCGCGCACGCGACCAGCATCGGGTCGTCGACCCGCCTGGTGGCGTCCGCGTACGTCCACCACACGAGCGCGATCCAGAGCGCGACGAGCACCAGGAGGAGCAGCTGGACGGCGAGGTTCAGACCTCCGTGCAGCCCGAAGATCGCAAGGGCGCGCATGTGCGCGCGGAGTGTAGCCGCGCGGGAGGCGGCTCAGACCGCGCAACAGGGGCCAGGCCACCTGTTGCACGCCTGTTTCACAGCAGGATGCGCCCCAGGAGGTAACCGACCGCGAAGAAGACGAGGATCACCGCCGCCACCACCACGGCGACGACGCCCACCATCGTGAGGATGCTCGGGGGGTCCTCGCCCATCAGATGGCCGAGGCCCGCGCCGTGGGGTCGTCGCGCACGAGCTCCGCGATGAGGTAGATCGAGCCGGTCGTGAGCACGGCGCCGCCGGGCCCGGCGATGGCACGCGCGCGATCGACGGCGGCGCGGGCGTCGGCCACGACCTCGGCCGGCGGGCCGCCGAGCTGCTCGGACAGCGTCATGAGGGTCGCGGGCGTCAGCGAGCGCGGGTGGGCGCTGCGCGTGAACACGGCCCGGTCGACCGCCGGCAGCAGCTCGCGCAGCATGCCGGCCGCGTCCTTGTCGTCGAGCACCGCGATCACCGCGACGCGCGGCCGGCGCTCACCCATCACCTCGGGAAGCGCCTCGACGAGCGCGCGCGCCCCGCTCGGGTTGTGCGCGCCGTCGTAGATCGTCAGCGGACTCTCGCCCACGACCTCGAGGCGGCCGGGGATGGCGACCTCGTCCGCTGCAGAGCGCACCGCGGCCTCGTCGAGATCGCCCAGGAACGCCCCCGCCGCCTCCCGCGCGAGCGCGAAGTTACGGCGCTGGAACGGTCCGGGCGCCCGCGCGGGCGCGTCGGTGGCGTCGGTCGGCGCGCGCACGAGCGTGGCGTGCCGTTCGGAGACGACCCGGACGGCGACCGCCTCGGCATCGGGGTCGAGGTCGGGGCCGATCACGAGCGTCGCGTGGTCGCGCACGACCGCGAGCTTCTCGTCGGCGATGTCGGCGACCGTCGGGCCCAGCCAGCGCGTGTGCTCGAGGCCGACGCCGGTCAGCACCTGGACCTTCGACGGGATCACGTTGGTCGCGTCGTAGCGCCCTCCGAGGCCCGCCTCGATCACCGCCACCTCCACGCCTCGGCGCGCGAGCTCCGTGTACGCCGCCGCCGTGAGGGCCTCGAACTGGGTCACGCGGTCGCCCTCCTCGAGCGTGCGGTCCACCAGGCGCGCGGCGCGCGCCACGCGCTCGACGGCCGCCGCGAACTCCGGGCCTGCGAGCGGGCGGCCGCCGACCTCGATGCGCTCGGCGAACGAGCGCAGGTGCGGCGACGTGTACGTGCCGGTGGCGACGCCGTGCCGCTCGAGGATCGCCGCGATCATCCGCGTGGTCGACGACTTGCCGTTCGAGCCGACCACGTGGATCGACGCGAACCGCCGCTGCGGCATGCCGAGCACCGTCATCAGCTTGTGCATGCGGTCGAGCCCGAACCGCATCCCGAAGAGCTCGAGATCGAGCAGGTAGGCCTCGGCCTCGCGCAGGTTCACGCGGGGGAGGCTACTTCGCGTGCTCGCGGCCTAGTCGGGCCCGCTCGCGGGCAGCGCGCCGCCGACGCGGACGTCCGCATCCCGCCGCACGGGGGCCTCCGTGCGGCGCATGTGCAGGTTGATGCCGAGCAGGACGCCGGCCAGGAGCGGCAGGACCCAGAGGATGCCCTGCCCCAGCTGCGCCGCCACGGGACCGGGGCAGACGTCGGACGCGGCCCAGCCGAGCCCGAAGATCGCGGCGCCCTCGAGGTGGCGCCGCTCCGGGCGCTCGACGACCCACGACACCGGCGCCCCCGTGAGCAGCGCCCGCATGCGCGCGCGGCGCATCAGGCGCAGCCCGACGAAGCCGACGGCGACGGCCAGGGCGAACATCTCCCACATGTACGCGTCGCGCAGGAGGAGCATGTCGCGGATCCGGTCGGGGTCGATGAACTGCCCCCACGAGAGCAGGAAGCCGAAGCCGGCGCCGAGCAGCACGCTGGCGACCCGCACCCGCATCAGGCGATCGCCTCGATCGCGAAGCTGGCGGCCACCGCCACGGCCATGAACGTCGCCGTCGCCGCGAGGCTCAGGCGCGACCCCGCCGAGCACCCGCCGAGCCCGTTCCCGGACGTGCAGCCGCCGGCGGCCTTCGCTCCGTACCCGATCGCGACCCCGGCCACAACGAGCACCACCGCGACGAGCGCGCCGTCCAGCTCGCGCGTGAGCCAGCCGTAGCCGTCGCGGACCGTCGGCTCGCCGGCGAGGAGGCGGAAGACGAGCCCGCCCCCGACCACGCCGAGGACGAACCAGGCCTTCCAGCCGAGCGCGCGCCGCCGGCCCGTGGTCCGCTCGACGATGTCCGAGAGGCCGCCGATCACCCCGAGCCGCTCGTTGAGCAGCGCGTAGGCCGCGAGCACCACGAGGCCGATGAGCGCGCCGAGGACGAACCACGGCGGCCGGTTCAGGAGCGACTCGATCACAGCGAGCGGCAGAACTCGACGAACTTGCCCGTGTCCCGCCAGGGCGGACCGTGCCCGAAGCAGACGAGCGCCGGCTCGAGCTCGCCCAGCCGCTTGGCGGACTCGCGGTTGCGCGCCGGGTCGGGCGTGAAGACGGCGTACGGCTCGTGGAGCCCCGGGATCGTCGTGACCAGGTTCATCCCGTTGAGCACGTCGCCGCAGATGAGCGTCCGGTCCGACTCGCGCCAGAACGACACGTGCCCGCGCGAGTGCCCGGGCGTGTCGAGCACCGTGAAGCCGGCGACCTCGTCGCCCTCGTTCAGCTGGCGATCGACAGGACGGCCGGGGCCCGAGAAGACCGCGTGCATGAGGCGGTTCATCGGGTGCGGGGGCTGGAAGCGCTTGATGTCGCCGCTCTCGGCGGCCTCGACGTCTGCGGACCCGACCCAGTACGGGATGCCGAGCTTCTCGCACACCTCGTCGCTCGCACCCTGATGGTCGGGATGAGCGTGCGTGAGCGCGTGCGCGGCCACCTCGCGGCCCTCGAGCTGCCGCAGGATCCGGCGGCCGGCGTGCTTCGACGCGGCGTCGACGAGCACGTCCCCGACGAGGTAGACGTTGATCGCGTTCGGGGGAAAGCCGCGCAGCAGGTAGACGTCGTCGGCGATCTGCTTCACCCCTGGAATGTACAGCCGCCCGATAGGGGACACTTGGCGCATGAGGAGAGTGGCGCTCGTCCTCGTCGCGGCGCTGGTGGGCTACTCGCTGTGGTGGCGGAGAAACCCGTCCGCGATGCCCTACTGGCAGCGGTTCTTCGTGGAGCTGCCCCACCCGGGGATAACGCGCGGGCGGCTGATCGAGATCCTCGAGCCCGGGCCGCGCGACCGGCTGCTCGAGGTGGGACCCGGCACCGGCTACTTCGCGCTCCCGATCGCGGAGCGGCTCGGCGACCGCGGCCGGCTCGAGGTCTACGACCTCCAGCAGGAGATGATCGACCACGTGATGCGGCGCGCCTCCGAGGGCGGGGTCAAGAACATCACCGGCTGGACCGGCGACGCCGAGGACATGCTGTTCGAGGCGAATCGCTTCGACGGCGCGTACCTCACGCTCGTTCTCGGCGAGATACCGGACCAGGACGCCGCTCTCCGCGAGCTGGCGCGGGTCGTCAAGCCCGGCGGCCGCGTGGTCGTCGGCGAGTTCGCGCTCGACCCGCACTACGTCACGTTCGACTCGCTGCGCGAGCGGGCTGAGCGCGCCGGGCTTCGGTTCGACCGCCGGGTCGGCGGCTCGCTCGCCTACTTCGCGCGGTTCAGCGTGCCGGCCGCGGCCACCTGAGCCACCGGCGCCTCGACCGGCCGGAGGCCCTGCGCCTCCAGCTCGGACAGCGCCTCCGCGATCGGGCGCGGCCGCCCGACCTTGTGGCCCTGCGCGTACCCGACGCCCAGCTCGCGCAGCAGCTCGAGCGTGCGGTCGTCGGAGGCGAACACCGCGATCGTGTCCGCACCCGTGCCGCGGGCGACGTCCACGAGCGCCTTCACGACGAGCTGCGCGGTGCGGCTCTCGGCCAGCGACACGATCAGGTCGCCGTCGATCTTCAGGTAGTCGACCGGCATGTCCTTCAGGAAGCGGAACGACCCGAAGCTCGTGCCGAAGTCGTCGAGCGCGAAGCCGCAGCCGATCGCGCGCAGGTTCTTCGCCAGCGAGCGCGCGCCCTCGGGGTCGGCGATCGCGATCTGCTCGGTCACCTCGAGCACGACCCGGGCGGGGTCGATCCCGGTGCTCGCCAGCTCGCGCTCGATCGTCGGGAGCAGCCCGGCGTCGTGGAGCGACTCGCTCGACAGGTTGACCTCGAAGGTCACGTCGCGCCCGACCTGCGCCTGCTCCCCGATCGTCCTGATCGCGCGGCGCACGACCCACTGGTCGATCGCGGTCGTCAGGCCCGCGCGGCGCGCCGTGCCGAAGAACGCCTGGGGCAGCACCAGCTCGCCGTCCTGGCCGACCATCCGCAGCAGCACCTCGTGCTGGGTGATCGTGGCCTGGCGGAGGTCGAGCACCGGCTGGCAGTGGAGCGTGAACCCGTCCTCGCGGAGGGCGCGGCTGATGTGCTCGGGGGCGATGCTCGGGTCGCCCGAGTCGCTCGGCCGCCGTCCGCGCTGGCCGGCGCCGCGGCTGCGCGCCTCGTCGACCTCCTCGCGGAGGACCTCCTTCTCGCGCTCCGCCTCGCGGAGCTTCATCCGCAGCTCGTGGTTCTCCTCGCGAAGGCGCTCCATCGGGTCGTCGCGGCGGCTCGGCTCGCCTGCGGGCGGCGCGGCGGCCGCGGTCTCGG
>DATENL010000327.1:0-6339 GCA_035275105.1 Thermoleophilaceae bacterium | reverse complement strand
TCCGCCCGCAGCGCGAGCCTGCCCGCGATCTCGCCGGCGAGGGCCCGCGGCGTGACGCGCTTCGAGCGGTCGTGCGGCGCCGTGACCGCGGCGAGCGAGCGCCCGACGAGTACGCGCGTCCCTCGGACCGAGGCCGCCCAGGCCCGGCTGTCGGCGCTCAGGAACGGCCCGAAGACGGCCTCGGCCACGATCAGCCCCGTGGCGACGGCACGCTGGTGGCCCGGGTCCAGCCTGGCCAGCGCCGCGCGCCGCGCCAGCTCGGGATGCCGCAGGCAGAGAGCTGGCACGTCCGAGAGCCACTTGAGGATCGACCAGAGGTGGTTCGTGCCGTGAACGAGGGCGTAGGTCCACTGCGCGTCGAGCGGGAGCGTCGGGAGCAGGGCGCCGTGGTGCTCGAGCATCCGCGGCTCGG
Organism: Thermoleophilaceae bacterium; assembly: GCA_035275105.1. GTDB lineage: Bacteria > Actinomycetota > Thermoleophilia > Solirubrobacterales > Thermoleophilaceae > AC-37. The sequence continues at coordinate 5,927 of DATENL010000327.1, read as the reverse complement.
CCAGCCAGCGAGGGTCGACCGGCAGCAGTGCGGCGTTCGGGAACAGCCGCCAGTGAAGCTCCACCTGGAGGCCCTGCTTCTCCAGCGTGACGTCGCGCAGCATCGGAAGGTGCTCGAGGCGGTCGATCGCGTCCGGGCCGGCCGCGTCGCGGTCGGGATCCTCCGGCGGCCGCCAGCCGTACCAGTCGAACCCCGCGCCGCGCAGCAGGCGGACGGCGGCCGGGATCGCCTCACGGGCGAGCAGCAGATCGGCGTCGCCCGGGGCACGCGCATTCGGGTCGCCGTACGCGTCGATCGCGACCGCCGGCCCCTTCAGGACCAGCGCGCCGATGCCCGCTCCCCCGAGCAGGTCCAGCACCTCGCGGTGCAGGGCCAGGACGCGCAGGGACTCGAGCGAGGCTCGCCGGGCGCGCTCGGCGAGCGCGGCGCGGGTCGCCTCGGGCGCTCCCAGGCGGTCGAGCCATCCGGACCGGTGTGCGAGCCCCGCGACGCGATGACGGCCCGCGAGCCGCACGAGCTCCTCCCAGTCGATCGCGCCGACCGGCGGTCGCGGCTCGGCGACCCCACACGAGCTGGCGGCGGCGGCGGCGAGTGCCTGGAACGCGGCGGTCCTCACGTACGCTTTCCCATGATGCCCGAAGGTCTGAAGCTGCGGCGCGACTCGGTGGAGTGGCGCGAGTCCGACGGTGAGCTGATCGCGATCGACCTGCGCGCGTCCGAGTACATATCCACGAACGCGACCGGCACGCGGCTCTGGCGAGCCCTCGCCGAGGGCACCGACCGGGAGGGGCTCGTGAGGGTCCTGCTCGACGCGTACGAGGTCGACGAGGCCACCGCTGCCGCGGACGTGGACCGCTACCTGGCCACGCTGCGCGAGCGTGGCCTGCTCGATGGATGAGCGGCGGGCCGGTCTTCGATCGCGTCGAGAAGCGCCGCCGCGCTGTCGCGGACACCGCCGAGCGCACGCGGCCTGATCAGCTCGACCGTGGGTAGGGCGGCGAGGTCGAGGAGGGCCCGCTTGTCGATCGAGTCGAGCTCCCCGAGCCAGTTGCGGTCGCGCAGCAGGACGATCCGCCGCTCCGCGGCGACACGGGCCGCCCGCGGCCCGTCTCCCCAGGCGAGATGGACGATCCCGCCGAGTGGGGCGGCTGCGGCCGTCGGTGGTAGGTCGAGACGATCGCGCGTCCCGGCCCGCGCGGGGCGCGCCGCCGTCACGCCGATTGCGCGCGCGGTCCCCGGCCGCAGGTCCACGCAGCGCGCGCCGGCGAGCACCGCGCCGCGGTCGAGCACGAGCACGTCGTCGCTCAGGACCTCCCGGCCGCGATCCGCCAGCGCCGCGAGGAGGGTGCTCTTGCCCGCCTCGGTGTCGCCGAGCACGGCCCACGCGAGCCCCGACTGCACGAACGCGCCGCCGTGAAGGACCTCGCGTCCGCTCCAGTGACCGAACATCGCGCCGGCGCGCGAGAGCCACGGGTGCGCGAGATCGTCGTCGGTCAGCGGCTCGGGGCTGCGCATCCGCGCGACCGCGGGGCTGCGCTCGACGCGCACGCGGCCGTCCCCGATCGGAAACGACGCGTGGTCGGTGCGGAAGTGCACACGGTCGTCGCCGTCGTACGGGACGACCTCACGCACCACCTCGACGGCGGGGAGGTCGTCGCCGTCCGTCAGCGCGAGGGTGCCGTTTGCGGCCACCCCCGTGAACCTGAGCCCGTACGCGGCCGGGGCGAGCCCGGGGCCGTCGTTCTCGCCACGTGAGCCGATCGCCCGCGATCGTACAGGCAGCGCGCGGACCGGAGCTCAGCCCGCTCGACATCGCGGCCGGGCAGGCCTACGGCGAGATCCCCGTCGAGATTCCGCCCGCCACGCTCCCGCCGCTCCGGGCGCTCGAGCTGTCACTCGCTCGCGCGCTCGAGCGACCGCCCTGCGTGGTTGCGTTCTCGGGCGGGCGCGACTCGTCGGTGATCCTGTGCGTGGCGGCCCGCGTCGCGCGCGAGGAGGGCCTCGACGCGCCGATCGCCGTCACGCACCGGTTCCGGGACGTGCCGGCCACGTTCGAGGACGAGTGGCAGGAGCTGGTGCTGCGCCACGCCGCCGTGAGCGAATGGGTGCGGCTCGAGCACGGGGCCGAGCTCGACATGGTCGGCCCGGTGGCCGCGCGCGTGATGGAGGAGCACGGACGGTTCTTCCCAGCCGGCATCCACGCATGGCAGCCGCTGTTCGAGCAGGCCCGCGGCGGGACGCTCGTGAACGGCATGGAGGGCGACGTGCTCTTCGGCGCCTGGTGGTGGGCCGGGCTCGGCGACCTGCGCGCTCGCCGCCGCCGGCCGCGGCCACGCGATCTCCTCACCGCGCTCCATGCGCATGCGCCCGATCCCCTGGCGCGCGCCGCGGGCCGCCGGCGCAACCCCTCGCCATCGCTGCCGTGGCTCACGGAGACGGCTCGGAGGCGGATGAGCGCCCTCCGCGAGAGGCACCTCGTCCGGCAGCCGGTGCGCTTCGACGCGTACGTCCGGTGGGCGGTGAGCCGGCGCGTCGTGCAGCTCACGCGCCGGGAGCTGGATCGCCTGGCCGCCGGCGCCGGCGCGTCCAACCTTCACCCGTTCCAGGACCCTGCGTTCCTGGCCGGGCTGGCGGCCGCGGGGGGTCGTGACGGGTTCGGCGACCGCACGGCCACGACGCGACACCTCTTCGGCGGCGACCTGCCCGACGCGGTGGTCGCGCGACCGGCGAAGGTGCTCTTCGACGGCGCGTTCCTCAACGACCACAGCCGGGCGCTCGCCCCGGCGTGGGACGGCCAGGGGTTCGACCCGGAGCTGGTTCGCGCCGAGGTGCTCCGCGAGGAGTGGCGGAGGCCCGTCCTGCCCACCCGTACGGCCCTGCTGCTGCAGGACCTCTGGCTTCGGCGCCGCGCGGAGCGCACGACGTGATCACGCTCGACCGACCGCCGGGCGGCAGCGTCGTGGCGAGCGGGGACGGCACGGACGCCGCGGCGGTTCGACGCCACTTCGAGGAGCACGACTGGGCGCTCGTGCCGGGGCTGCTCGGACCGCGCCTTCTTGGCGAGGTCTCGAGCGCGCTCGAGCGCGCCGAGTTCGAGCTGCGGGCCGACTCGATGGGCGGTGAGCTCAAGCTCGACGCGACCGACCCGATCGTCGCCCGCCTCCTGTTCGTCGTCAACGACCCCGCCGTCTACCGGATGGTCGAGGCCGCCACCGGGATCGACTCCCTCGCGCGCTTCGACGGCCGGATCTACCGCCGTACGCCCGAGGTGGCCCACTACCACGTGTGGCACGACGACGTGGCCGGCGACACGCGGCTGGTGGCGATGAGCGTGAACCTGGGCGACGCGCCGTTCGAGGGCGGTGACTTCCTGCTGCGCGCCAAGGGCGCGGCCGGCGAGCCGGCCCCGGTGCACAACGCCGGACCCGGCGACGCTCTCCTATTTCGCGTGCGCTCGGACCTCGAGCACCGGATGACGGACGTGACCGCGGGCACGAAGACGGCGTTCGTCGGGTGGTTCGGTGCCAAGCCGCCGTGGCCGCTCCCGCACGGGTCTATGATCGCGCCATGAGCGACGAGGAACGTCAGGAGTACGAGCCGCCCGAGATCACGGTGATCGCGACGGTCGCCGAGGCCACGCTCGGAACGCAGGAGCTCTTGAACGACATGGGTCCCCTGGGGTCGTGACCATGGCCGAGGTGGGACCCGAGGTCGAGAGGCCGCGGCCCGCGGAGCGCGAGAGCTACGAGTCGCCCGAGATCACGGTGATCGCGACGGTCGCCGAGGCCACGCTCGGCGTACTGGAGTTCGGCCTCGACATGGGTCCCCAGGGGTCGATGTGACTAGCGGCTCCAGGGCGTCTGCGGACGCTCCTGCAGCTCGCCGTCGACGTAGAGGTCGACCCGCTCGTTGAAGAAGCACACGTAGTCGCGCACGCGCTCCGCGTCGCGTAGCGGCTCGGAGTAGAACCACCCGGCGTCGTCCGCCACTCCGTCTCGTTTCGTGACCGAGTGGTACGACGCGACGCCCTTGTACGCGCACACGGTCCGGGTGTCGCTTCGGACGAGCAGGTCATGGCGCACGTCCTCGTGCGGGATGTACCAGCGGGTCGGGTGGCCGGTCTCGAACAGCGGGCGCGGGCGGTCGGTCTCCGCGACCACCTGGCCGTCGACCTCGACGCGGACGCGGCGCGAGCTGTCGAGCACGTCCACGCGGTGGTACGGATCGCGCATGTGCGCGAGCATCGGCTCGTCCTCCTCGAGCCACTCGTCCACCCGGCCCCAGTAGAAGGCGATGTGGCCCGCGAGCGGCGGAGCGCCGGCGATCGGGTCCGGGTAGCTCCAGGCGGCGTTCTCGGACACGCGACCGTCGACGACCAGCGACCAGTGGCGGGCGTCGCCCTTCCACGGGCAGTGCGTCCGGTGGTCGGTGGGCTCGAGCAGCTCGGTGCGCACCTCGTCCTCCGGGAAGTACAGGATGGGGAGGTGGCGCTCCTCGTGCAGGAGCTTCGCGCGCCGGCTGTCCACGACGACCTCGCCCGCGAACGAGCCGCGGATGCGGCGCGGGAAGTCCTCCCAGTAGATGACCGCCCGCTCGTCCGGACGGTCGAAGTTGAACACGCCGCCCGGCCGGTCGCCGAACGGCCCGGTCCCTTTCGTCAGTGCCATGTGTCGAAGGTAGCGGCGCGCGCCCGAGCGCACGCGCCGCTCCTTCGAGGTGGTGCGCCTAGCTGGACTTCGTACGGCTGCGCGTCGACCGGCTGCCGCCCGAGCGCGAGCTCGACGACTTCGACCGGCCAGAGCCTGAACGCGACGCGCTCGAGCGCGAGCTCGACGACTTCGCGCGCGTGCCGCCGGACTTCGAGGCGCCGGAGCGCGAGCGCGAGGAGCTCGAGCCGGACCGCGACCGCGAGCTGCCGGACGAGCCGGACCGCGCGCTCGACTTCCGCGAGCGTGAAGAGCTCGAACCGGAGCGCGAGCGCGAGGCGCTCGACCGCGAGCTGGACGACGAGCTGCGTCGCGACGACGCGCGCCTCCCGCCGCGACGGCCGGTCTTCCGCTCGGCCGCCGGGATCTCCTCGGTCGCGACCGCCTTGGTGAGCTGCGGGATGAGCCTGCCGAGGAAGTCGCGCATGCGCTCCTCCTCGCGGCGGATGCTCTTCGCGAGCTTCGCGGTCTCCTTGTCGCCGACGAGGTTGGCGAGGTGCTCGATCGACATGTAGGTCGCGATCTCCTCCGCCTCGTCCTGGAACTGCGTCTTGGCGTTCTTGAGCAGCTTCTCCTGCTCGCCGGTGCCGCGGAGCACGTGCATCGGGCCCTGGAGGGCCGCCACGCCGCGGCGCGCAAGCTCCAGCGCACTCGTCGCGGCCTCGGTCACGGCATCCGGTCCGGGGACGGTCACCTCGTCCGCCTTCCCGCCGAGCTTCTTGATGCGGCGCTCGACCTCGCGCGCGTGGCGCTTGGTCTCGCTCAGGTGCTGCTGGAGGCGCTTCTTGTACGGCGCACGCGTGGTCATCGCGATGTGCGCGGTGAGCGCCGTCTCGAGCTGCTTCTCCTTGCCGTACGCCTCGTTGAGGTACTGGATCAGCTTCACGTCCTTGGCCTGCAGATCAGCCACTGCGAATTGCCCCTTCCGTTTTGGTCGCGTGCGTGGGTTGCTAGTTCGGGTACGCGTGCTTGCTTACCCCGGAACACGCGAATGCATTCGTGCCCGAGGCGGCTACGCGGGCGCGGCTAGAGGGTCAGCTGCCGCTCGTACGGACCGTGCCCCGTGAGGCACTCCGCGCCGCAGCGGGCGGCGAGCTCGAGCGCGTCGTCCGTGCCGCGCCCGTCGGCGAGCGCGAACGTCAGCCCGGCGGCGAAGCTGTCGCCGCAGCCGTACGCGTCGGCGACGGGGCCCGGAAGCGGGGCCGCCGCCCACTTGCCGCT
>DATENL010000326.1:0-8039 GCA_035275105.1 Thermoleophilaceae bacterium | reverse complement strand
GGCGGCCGCGGCCGCGGCGGGCAGCCAGTCCGCCACGCGCGCCGGCTCGTCGTCGACCACGTTGTAGACGCCGGGGCGCCCGCGCTCCAGGGCCGCGACCGTCGCGTCGGCCGCGTCCCCCACATGCACGAACGACCACACGCCGGCGCCGTCGCCCACCGCCGGTAAGCGGCGCCTGCGCAGCGCCTCGAACTGCTCGCCGCCCGGCTCGAAGGACGTGCCGGGCCCGTAGAACCCGCCGTAGCGCAGCACGATCCCCTCGGTCCAGTCCGCGCCGAGCACCGCCGCCTCGAGGTAGCGGATGGCGGCAAGCGTCTCGCGCATCGCCGCCGCCGGCGACGGGTCGAGGGGGTCGGCTTCGTCCTTCACCGGTCCGCCCGTCCGCTCGTACGGCCAGCCCGTGTAGCTCTGGGCCACGAAGCGCCGCACCCCCACGGCCCGCCCGGCGGCGAGCAGGTGGTCGGTCCCCTCGGTGCGGAGCCGGTTCGTGAGCGCGAAGTCGCGGTCGAAGCGGCGCATGTTGCCGAGCGACCCCGACAGGGCCGTCAGCTGGTGGACGATCGCGTCGGGCTCGGCCTCGGCCACGGCGCGCGCCACCGCCTCGGGGTCGAGCGCGTCGACGACCACGGGCGTCGCTCCGAGCTCCCGCACCAGCTCGCGCTTGCTGCCCGTGCGCGTCATCCCCACCACCTCGTGGCCCGCTCCCACGAGCCGCGGCACGAGTTGCTTCCCGAGCGCTCCCGTCGCGCCCGCCACCAGGACCCTCATGGCGTCTCCTCTCGTCGCTCTCGCAACTGGGACGAGACGGCACCGCCGTCTGTGACAGCGGCTTGCCTACGGAGCTCGCTCGGCCACCTCGACCGGCTCCGGCACCGGCGGCAGCGGCACGTCGGGCGTCAGCGCCAGGGTGGCGGCGACTATCGCCAGGCCCACGCCGGGGAACGGCGGCGGGCCCTGCGTGCCGGGCGGGCGCGCTGGTCCCGAGAGGTGGGCGACGAACTCCTCCATCCGGTCCATCAGCGCGAGGATCGAGGCGCAGATCGGGGCCTGCGGGGCGTCCTCCCCCACGTCGCAGGCGAGCCGCGCCAGGCCGACGTAGTCGGGTGCCGGGTCGCTCAGCATCATGCGGCCGGCGGCGGTCACGAGGTACGAGTGCACGCGGCCGAGGACGATGTCCGTGGACATCCGGCCGTCGCTCGGCGGCGGGCCGAGGTCGATCGTGTCCTCGCCCGCCAGGATCCGCCGCATCTGGCCGCCGCCGATCTCCCGCATGTGGTCGGCGCTCAGGCCGACCTGGGACGCGCACCGGAACGCGAGGATCGACTGGAGCATCGTCGTGCCGTAGGGCATGTCGCTGGCGAACAGGATCTGTCCCGGCGGGACCAGTCCGAACAGCGTCATGTGGTCGAACGTACTCCACCACGCCGTGTCGAAGAACAGGTTGGGGTGGTCGGGCGCGTGGCGCCAGATCCAGGCGAGGTCGCAGACCCCGTCGTGCGCGAGGATCAGCCGGAGCCCCGGGTGGCGGGCCGTGATCTCGAGCGCGTCGCGGCCCAGCGCGGGAATGCCGCGTCCCGCGTGGACGATCATCGGCAGCCTGCGCTCGTCGGCGAGCGCGAACACCGGCTCGAGCCGCTCGTCGTCGAGCCGGAACTCCTCCGCCCGCGGGTGCAGCTTGATCCCGCGCGCGCCGCGGCCCAGCGCGCGCTCGGCCTCGCCCAGCGGGTCGGCGGCGGGGTCGAGCCGGCAGAACGGAACCAGCCGGCCGCCGGAGGCCTCGGCCTCCTCGATGATCCGGTCGTTCGCCGGCGGGTATCCGTCCGGCTCGTGCATCGTGAAGACCACGGCCCGCGCGTTGGCGAGCTCGAGTCCGTCGAGCAGCTTCTCGGCGCTGCAGCTGTTGCCGTCGGGATCGTTGAAGCCGGTGTGCGTGTGGGCATCGAGGAGATCGATCCCGGGCACGAGCTCCATCGTGGCCTCGAACCACGGGCGCAGGACGTCATCGGAGTACATGCGCCCGTAATCTATGGACATGGCGACGGGTGGAGAGCGACTGACCGGGCTGGACGCGTCGTTCCTGCACCTCGAGACGCCGTCCGCGCACATGCACGTGGCCGGCGTGATGCTGTTCGAGGGGTCGCCGCCGGACCACGACGAGCTGATCGAGGCGATCTCCGGCCGGCTGCACCTGGTGCCGCGCTACCGCCAGAAGCTCGCGTTCGTCCCGTTCGGCCAGGGCCGGCCGCGCTGGGTCGACGACCCTCACCTCAACCTCGGCTACCACGTGCGCAAGACCGCGCTGCCCGCGCCCGGCAGCGAGGACCAGCTCCGGAACCTCGCCGGGCGTGTGTTCTCCCAGCGGCTCGACCGCGACAAGCCGCTGTGGGAGCTCTGGGTGGTCGAGGGCCTCGACGGCGGCGAGCGCTTCGCCGTCCTGTCCAAGACCCACCACGCGCTGGTCGACGGGATCTCGGGCGTGGACATCATGAGCGTGCTGTTCGACACCTCGCCGGAGCCGGAGACGCCGCCCGATCCCGGCAAGCGCTGGCTGCCGCGGCCGCTGCCCAGCCGCGGGCAGCTCCTGGCCGAGGCGCTGCTCGAGCGCGCGACAGTGCCGGCCGAGATCGCCCGCGGCGTGCGCGCGGTCTTCCGCGCGCCGCGCCGGATCGCCGGCTCGGTGGTGCAGGGACTCGCGGGCGTCGGGGCGATGGCGTGGGCGGGGCTCAACCCCGCGCCGCAGTCGCCGTACAACGTCCAGATCGGCTCGCACAGGCGGTTCACCTGGGCGCGGATGTCGCTGAGCGACGTCAAGGCGATCAAGAACGAGCTCGGCGGGACTGTGAACGACGTGATGCTCGCGATCGTGGCCGGCGCCCTCGGGCGCGACCTGCGCCGCCGCGGCGTCGACGTCCGCGGGCTCGAGCTCAAGGCGATGGTGCCCGTGAGCGTCCGCGCCGACGAGGCGCGCGGCGCGCTCGGCAACCAGGTCGCCGCGATGATGGCCCCGCTGCCGGTGGGCTGCGACGAGCCCGTCGAGCGCTTCGAGACGATCAGCGAGTCGATGCAGCACCTGAAGAAGGGCGGCCAGGCCGTCGGCGCGAAGGTGATGACGGACCTCTCGGGCTTCGCCCCGCCGAACATCATGAGCCAGGCCTCGCGGGTCGCCTCGCGCCAGCGCTTCTTCAACCTCGTGGTCACGAACGTGCCCGGCCCGCAGTTCCCGCTCTACTTCATGGGCCGGGAGATGATCGAGGCGTTCCCGATGGTCCCGCTCCTCGACGGGCAGGCGTTCGGCGTGGCGATCATGAGCTACAACGGCCGGATCAGCTTCGGCCTGGTCGGCGACTACGACGTGATGGCCGACCTGGACCAGCTGGCGCGCGACTTCCGCGCCTCCCTGCACGAGCTGGCCGAGGAGGCTGGCGTCGAGCTGACGGTCTCCGACGAGGCGGCCCGGGCGCGCGGTCGCAACGGGCACAAGCCGAAGGCGCGCGTCGAGGCGCCGTCGAGCGGCACCACGCAGTAGCGGGCACGCGCCGGAGGGACGCGCATTGGCGCGTCGGTCGTCATACGGGTGGGTGAGAAAGTGGCAAATCTCACCCCGGCGGCCGTCGGCCGGGTGTAGGCTCGAAGCATGCGCGAAAAGGTCGTAGCCGCCGCCCGGGAGCTCGGGCTCGAGGTCGAGATCAGGACGCTTGACCGGCCGACTCGAACCGTTGCGGAGGCCGCAGCGGCGCTGGACGTCGACGCGGGCCAGATCGCGAAGTCGCTGGTCTTCCTCGCCGACGGCGAGCCGGTCGTGATCGTGGCGTCCGGCGCCGGCCGGGTGGACGTGGACCAGCTCGCGCTCGTCTGCGACTGCGCGATGATCGACAAGGCGACGCCCGAGGACGTTCGCGCCGCCACCGGCTTCTCGGTCGGCGGCGTCCCGCCGTTCGGCCACGGCCTGCCGGTAATGGTCGACGAGGCGCTCCTCGAGTACGAGGAGGTCTACGCCGCCGGCGGCGACGGCAACACGCTGTTCGCGGTCGACCCGCGCGCGCTCGCCGAGGCGACGGGCGCGCGGATCGTGCGCGTGGCCGAGCTGGCCGGCAGCTAGCCCCCTACAGCTGCAGCGACTTCACCTCGAGGAACTCCTCGAGCCCGAACTTGCCCAGCTCGCGGCCGTGGCCCGACTGCTTGTAGCCGCCGAACGGGGCCAGCGGGTTGAACGTCGCGCCGTTGATCTCGATCTGGCCCGTGCGGATCCGCCGCGCGACCGCCTTCGCGTGCTCGGGGTCCCCTGACCAGACCCCGCCGGCCAGGCCGTAGATCGTGTCGTTGGCGATCGCCACGGCCTGGTCCTCGTCGTCGTAGGGGATCAGCACGAGCACCGGCCCGAAGATCTCCTCCTGCGCGATCGTCATGTCGGGGTTCACCTCGGAGAAGACCGTCGGCTTGACGAAGTAGCCGCGGTCGAGCCCCTCCGGGGCGCCGTCGCCGCCGGCGACCAGCTTCGCGCCCTCCTCCTGGCCCTTCTTGATGTAGCCCTGCACGCGCTCGCGCTGCGCCTCGGAGACCAGCGGCCCGAGCCGCGTGTCGGCCTCGAGCGGGTCGCCGACCTTGATCTGCTCGACCACGGCCGCGGCGATCTGCTCCGCCGCCTCCAGCTTCTCGCGCGGGACGAGCATCCGCGTCAGCGCGCTGCACGTCTGCCCCGAGTTGAGGTAGCACTTGCCGATCCCGTCCACGACCGCCGCCTGGAGGTCGGCGTCGTCGAGGATCACGTTCGGCGACTTTCCGCCGAGCTCGAGCGCCACGCGCTTGACCGTGCCCGACGCCACCTCGCTCACGCGCTTGCCCGCGCGGGTGGAGCCCGTGAACGAGACCATGTCGACGTCGGGGTGCTCGGCCATCGGCTCCCCCACCCCGGGCCCGTCGCCGGACACCAGGTTGAACGTCCCCGCGGGCAGCAGCCCGAGCTCGTCGATGATCTCGGCCAGCACGAACGCGCTGAGCGGCTTGACCTCGCTCTGCTTGACGATCACCGCGCAGCCCGCCGCGAGCGCCGGGGCGACCTTCGCGCAGATCTGGTGCAGCGGGTAGTTCCACGGCGTGATGCAGCCGACCACGCCGACCGGCTCGCGCACGACCAGCGAGTTGCCGACCTGCTCCTCCCACTGCGTCGCCTCGACGACGGTGGGCATCGACGAGAAGTCCATGGCCGGCAGCCCGGCCTGGATCATCGTGGACAGGTTGAGCGGCATCCCGACCTCGCGCGAGACGAGCAGGGCGATCTCCTCGGACCGCTCGGCGAGCTTGGCGCCGATCGCCTGGCAGACCTCGGCGCGCTCGTGCGGCGACACCTGCGCCCACTGCTCGAACGCGGGCCGGGCGGCCTTCACCGCGCGGTCCACGTCCTCCGCGTCGCCCGCCGGCGCCGTGCCGATGACCTCCTCGGTCGTGGCGTCGACCACGTCGAACGTCCCCTTGCCGTGCGGCTCGACCCACTCGCCGCCGATGTAGATCCGGTCGCGGACGATCCTCTCCGCGTCGTGAGTGGGCTGTGCCGGTGCCTGAGTCTCAACCGCCATGTGGCTCTCCCGTCGTGTCGAAATCCGTCACTTGGCCGGCGCTGGCTCGCGCTCGGCCGCAGTCCCCGCCCCAACCTCGGCCGCGAGCGCCTCCGCCGTGCGGTGCGCCAGCGCCATGATCGAGACCATCGGGTTCGTGCCCGAGGGCGTCGGGAACGCGCTCCCGTCGCCGATCCATACGCCCTTCGTGTCATGCAGCTCGCCCCACGGGTTGGCGACCGACGTCGCGGGGTCCGCGCCCATCCGGCAGCTGCCCATCTGGTGGGCGCTGAACAGCTTCTGCCCGCCGGCGCGCTGGGGCACGCGCTTGACGCGGGCGATGAAGGTCTCCAGGTCGTCGCCGTAGCGCCACGCGGGCAGCCCGCCGGCCAGCGAGTAGATCGCCTTCGCGCCCGCCGCGTGGTGCAGCCGCACCTGCGCCTCCACCCCGCGCACCAGGTTGTCCTGGTCGCGCGCGTCGTCGAGCGGGTACCAGGGGACCGCCTCGCCGGTCTGGTCGATCTCGACGCGCCCGTGGCCGCGGTCGCGGGTCAGCGAGATGAAGGTCGCGCCGTACTTCCAGTCGACCATCATCTCCTTGTGGGCGGCGCCGCCGGTCCACGGCACCGCCGAGGCGCCGATCGCCGGGGCGTACTGCGCGCCCTCGATCAGGAACCCGTAGCCGTCGCCGGGGTTCTCGAACTCGTGGCAGAGCCCGGCGTGTGGCGCGCCCCACCAGGCGCGCTGGTCCTCCGCGTACACGCCGAAGGTCGCGTTCGCGGGGTGCAGCCGCAGGTAGTCGCCCGCGGCCGGGCCGCCGATTCCCGAACGGAGGAGCAGCGCCGGCGACTCGAGCGATCCGCACGCGACCACGACGGTCGGTGCTCGCACTGTCACCGCGCGCTGCTCGCTGCCGTCCTCCCCCAGGTACACGGCCTCGACGCCGGTGGCGCGGCCGCCGTCGGTCAGGATCCGCTGCGCCCGCGTGCGCACGAGGACGTCGGCGTCGTTCTCGACGGCGTCGAGCAGCCAGGTCTTGTCCGCGCTCAGCTTCGAGCCCGAGCGGTCGCCGAAGCCGAGGAAGCCGGCGGTGTCGGGCGCGTAGCGCGACGTGTCGGCGTTGCGGATCACGGTTGCGAAGTGCCACCCGAGCGCCACGCAGCCGTCGCGCATGCGCTGCTGCGGCCCGTTCAGGTCGCTCGCCTGGTCGGTCGCGCCGATGCGCGACAGGACCGCGTCCAGGTGGCGGTCGTAGTCGGCGCCGTCGACGCCCTCGAGGCCGTGCTCGCGCGCCCACTCCTCGCGGACCCACGGCGTGGTGCGCAGGCAGTTGGTCCAGTTGATGACCGTGCCGCCGCCGAGCGCGGTGCCCGCCTGGAGCGTGACGTTGCCGTCCGCCGTCGGGTTCGGCCCGCCGCGCCAGAACATCTCCTGGTAGGCGTGGAGCTCGAGCTGGGTGAAGTCCGACTCGTTGAAGTAGCCGGCCGCCTCGAGCACGACGACCTTGAGCCCGCGCTCCGCGAGCCCGGCGGCGATGACCGCCCCGCCGGAGCCCGAGCCGACCACGCAGACGTCCGCCTCGAGCTCCGTGCCGTCGCTCGGCACGAGCGGCTCGATCGGCTTGTCCACCGGCTCCCCGGGGCCGTCCGGTCCCGGGTAGGCGAGGACCGCCCAGTTCGGGTTCACGCCGGTGGCCGGGTCGGGGGCGCCGTAGTGGAGGAACAGCGCCATCCCGGTGAGGGCGCCGATCCCGGCGGCGGCGTCCGGCGACGCGAGCTCGAGGTTGCGGATGAGCTGCTCACGGGAGGCCTGGCTGGGGGCGTTCGGGAGGCCCTGCGCGACGATGACGTCGAGCAGCTGCACCAGCCCGCCGCGCACGACCTCGTCCGGGATCCCGGCGATCAGCTCCGCCACGCCGGCGTCGACGCCGAGGTCGCTGGCGGCGGCGCCCCAGAAGCCGTGCGGATCGGGCTCGCGCTCCACGCGCGGGACGACCGTGTCGCAGAACGCCCGCAGCCCGGCGCGCTGGCTCTCGGTGAGCTGGAACTCCATCGCGTGACCTCTCCTCTCGGCGACTCGGGCCATTATCGCAGCGGGATGCGCAGCCGGTTCGCGTCCCTCACCACGACGTCCAGGTGCCCCGCGTCCGCCGGGACCGCCGGGGCGAAGCAGGCGTGGCCCGACGCGTAGCCGCCGTGCTCGGAGACCTCCCACGCGCTCTCGGCCGCGGCGTAGCTCGTCCCGAGCGGATCCTCGAGGGCGACCGGGTCGTGGCGGTCGAAGTCCACGCGGGCGCCGTCCTCGCGCGCGAGGTGCCAGTGGACGACGGCACCGCCCTCGTACAGCTCGACGACGGTCACGCGCAGGCCGGCCGCGCGCGTCTCGGGCCCGAGCACCGCGCGGCGGAACACCGAGTCGTCGAAGGGTGGCGGGCCGCCCTCGCCCGGAGGTCCGCCGATGAGAGCGCGCAGCGGGACGCCCTCGCGG
>DATENL010000325.1:0-7014 GCA_035275105.1 Thermoleophilaceae bacterium | reverse complement strand
GTCGCCGCGCTCTCGCAGCGGGGCGCGCTCGCTCGGACGCCGCTCCCGCTCGCGCGGGCGGCGCTCGCGTTCCCGCCGCGGCGGGGCCTCCGCCTCGCCCTCCGGGATCTCCGGCGGCTCGTCCGCGTAGAGGCCGGCGAGCGAATCGACGAGGGACGAGGTCCAGGCGCGACCGGCCTCGGAGCGGCGGAGGTGCGTCTGGGTGGCGACCTGCTCGGCGGTCGACTGCTGGCCCAGCACGTAATCGGCCAGCTGGCCGCGACGCTCGGCCTCCACGCGCTTGGCGCTCACCGGCGCGAGCTCGATCAGGGCCTCGCGCGCCAGCTGGCGCACTCGCTGGTTCGGCATCGCCAGCATGTCGGCCAGGTCGTCGTACGAGCGCCCGCGCTGAACGACGAGCTCGATGATCGCTCGCTGCTCGGCGGCAAGTTGGTCCAGGGTCGCCACGGCGGGCGAAAGGTTAACCTGCGCCGCGTGGCAGCCGAGCCGCCTTTCCCCGTCCCGTTCGAGAGGACGCTCGACGGGACGCTCGGCTTCGAGACGCTGGAGGTCACGCCGGAGCTGGCGCGGGGGCGGTTTCCGGTCGAGGATCGGGTCAGGCAGCCGTTCGGGCTGGTCCACGGCGGAGTGCTCGCCGCGATCGCCGAGTCGCTCTGCTCCCAGGCCACCTTCACGGCGGTCGCGGCCGACGGGATGTCCGCCCAGGGACTCTCGAACCACACCAGCTTCCTGAGGCCGATCCTGTCGGGCACCGCCCACGCGGAGGCACGCCGCCGCCACCGCGGCCGGACCACCTGGGTCTGGGAGGTCGAGGTGAGCGACGACGAAGGCCGCGTCTGCGCCCTCTCGCGCGTGACAATGGCGGTGCGGCCGCTCTAGCGGTTGAAGTGGTTCGTGATCGGCAGCCGGCGGTCGCGGCCGAACGCGCGTGTGGAGATCTTGATCCCGGGCGGGGCCTGGCGGCGCTTGTACTCGGCCAGGTCGACCATCCGGATCACGCGCTCGACCTCGGCCCGCGGGAGCCCCTGGCGCACGAGCTGCTCGGCGTCGAGGTCGCCCTCCACGTAGGCCTCGAGGATCGCGTCGAGCACCTCGTATGGCGGAAGCGAGTCCTCGTCGAGCTGCTCCACGCGCAGCTCGGCTGACGGCGGCCGCTCGAGCACCGACGCGGGGACGAGGTCGCGTCCGGCGCCCTCGTTGCGCCAGCGCACCAGGCGGTAGACCCAGCCCTTGTAGACGTCCTTGAGCACGGCGAACCCGCCCGCCATGTCGCCGTACAGCGTCGCGTAGCCGACCGACAGCTCGGACTTGTTGCCGGTCGTGAGCACCAGCCAGCCAAACTTGTTCGACAGCGCCATCACGAGGTTCCCGCGCGCCCGCGCCTGGAGGTTCTCCTCGGTCAGGTCCGGCTCGCGGCCGGAGAAGGCCGCGGCCAGCGCCTCGTCGTACGCGCGCATCAGCGGCTCGATCGGAAGCTCGATCAGCTCGGTCGAGAGGTTCTCGGCGATCGCCCGGGCGTCAGCCCGCGTGCCCTCGGACGAGTACGGCGACGGCATCGTCACGCACACCACGCGGTCCGCGCCCAGGGCGTCGACGGCGATCAGCGCGACGAGCGCTGAGTCGATTCCCCCGGAGAGCGCGATCACGACGCGCTCGAAGCCGTTCTTGTCGACGTAGTCGCGCACGCCGGTGATGAGCGCGGCGTAGACCTCGGCGTCGGGACCGAGCGGTTCGGTCACGGGGCCGCCGACGTCGGCCTCCGGGCCGGGCTCCACCTGGAGCGACGCGAGCGTCCGGCACGGCACGTCGTGACCGTGGCGACCGCGCGTCACGGCCGCGCGGTGGCGCGTGTCGCGCAGGCGCGCCGCGGCCACGGCGCCGGGGTCGATCTCGCAGATCACCGTCGCCTCCTCGAACTGGGGGGCGCGGGCGAGGATCTCGCCGTCCTGGTCGACGGCGACGCTGCGGCCGTCGAAGACCAGCTCGTCCTGGCCGCCGACGAGGTTGCAGAACACCACGGCCGCGAGGTTGTCGCGGGCGCGCTGGACGAGCATCTGCTCGCGGTCGTGGGGCTTGCCGGCGTGGTAGGGCGACGCGCTCAGGTTCACGATCAGCTGCGCGCCGGCCAGGGCCTCCGAGCTCGCGGGCGGACCCGGCTCCCAGATGTCCTCGCAGATCGTGATGCCGATCACGGCGCCGTTGAGCTCGATCAGCGCGGCCTCGTCGCCGGGGCGGAAGTAGCGGTGCTCGTCGAAGACGCCGTAGTTCGGCAGGAACATCTTGCGGTAGACGGCGGCGACCTCGCCGTCGGCGAGCACGGCGGCCGCGTTGTAGACGTCGTCCGATCCCTCCGGGAAGCCCACGAGCGCGACGATGCCGTGCGACGCGGCTGCCAGCTCCCGCACGGCCGCGCCCGCGGCGTCTACGAAGTGGGTCTTCAGCAGCAGGTCCTCCGGCGGGTAGCCCGTGATCGCCAGCTCCGGGACCACCACGAGCTGGGCGCCGTCCGCGCGAGCGGCCTCGATCGCGCCGGCGACCTTCGCGGCGTTGCCGTCGACGTCCCCGACCGTCGTGTTGAGCTGCGCCAGCGCGACGCGCAGCGGCTCGGTGCGCATCGTCATCGCCTCCAGTATGGCGGCGGACTAGCCGGTTGGACGCTCGTTGCGAGCGGCGTCCCAGTCCACGAGCCCCTCCTCGAGCAGCCTGACGCTCGCCCCGACGTCGATCGCATCGCGCAGGTCCTCGGGGACAGGCACCTCGACGGTGACGCCGTCGGGCGTCCGCAGAAGCGCCGTGTCGTCGCCCCAGCGCCCGATGACGGTCGCTCGGCGCGCGGGTCGTGCTACCCGGCTGTCAGGACTCACGGTGCGATCGCTGCACGTACCTCGTTCGATCAAGACTTGCTGAGTAAAGCACGCCCAGAAGCGGTTTCGGGCCGGCGGTACGATCTCCCGACGAATGGGGGATAGCGCCGATTTCGAGCCCGATTGGCTCGTGCGCGGCGAGCGCGTCGGGCTCGTGAAGCCGAACCGGCGCGACTTCGTCGCCCGCTGGGACCGCTACGACGACCCGCGCATCGGGATGGCCGCAGCCTTCCAGAGCGGGGGCGCGGCGGCGATCTTCAAGCCGCCGATGACGCGCGAGCACCGCGAGTGGATCTGGGACGCGGCGGGGGAGGGGCTGCTCGTGCCGTTCGACATCCACGCGGTCGCCGACGGGCGCTTCGTCGGGGAGGCCGGCATCAGCCGGATCGACTGGCCGCGCGCGTCGGGCGAGGTCGCCGCTGCGATCTTCGACCCCGCGGACCGCGGGCGCGGGCTCGGCACGGAGGCGATCCTGCTGGTCTACGCGTATGCGTTCGACGCACTCGGCATGCACCGGCTGTCGATCCGCTACCTGGGCGTGAACGACGCCGTCGTGCGCGCCGTGGAGCGAACGGCGGCGCGGGTCGGGGCGCGGGTCGTCGGCATCGAGCGCGACGCCGAGTGGTCCTACGGCCGCCGCCGCGACCGGCTCGTGGTCGAGTGCCTGCGGGCGGACTTCCCGCCCCACCCGGCGACCGCGCACCTGAGGTAGGCGAGGCCCGGGGCGGTCCCGGGCGCGCTCGTGCGCCCTTCATGTCAGCGCGCTGACACGCCGATCGGGCCCGCATGCCTGCGCGCGCGTCGCTCATCGCCCGCTGGACCGTGCGCCTGCTCGGTGCCTGGCTCGTCGTGTTCGAGGCCTGCCGGATCGCCGGCGCGGGCTTCGCCGACGGTCCCTGGTTCGGGAAGGGCGTGCACGACGTCGTGCTGGTGGCAGCGTCGCTCCTCTGCCTGGCGCGCGCCATCCTGGTGGCGCGGGAGCGGGCGGCCTGGGCGCTGATCGGGCTCGGCCTCCTGTCGTGGTCGCTCGGCGAGATCTACTACACGCTCGTCATCTGGGACGCCGAGTCGATCCCGATCCCGTCGCCCGCGGACGCCGGCTACCTGCTCTTCCCGCCGCTGGCGTTCGCCGGACTGGCGACTCTCCTGCGCGCCCGCGTGCGGAACGCGCCGCGCACGCTGTGGGTCGACGGCCTCACCGCGGCGCTGGCCGCCGCCGCGCTGAGCGCGGCCATCGTCTTCCACGCCGTGCTCGGCTCGGTGGGCGGCGAGCCGATGGCGGTCGCCACGAACCTGGCCTACCCGCTGGGCGACCTGCTGCTCCTCGGCCTCGTCGTCGGGGCGTTCGCGCTCAACGGCTGGCGCCTCCAGCGCACCTGGGTCCTGCTCGGGCTCGGCATCGGCACGTTCTGGGTGGCCGACAGCCTCTACCTCGTCTTCACGGCTCAGGGCACCTACGAGCCGGGGAGCGTCTTCGACGTCGGCTGGTGGGCCGGGATCGTCCTCGTGGCGCGGGCGGCCTGGACGCCGGCCGAGACGGGCGACGCCGTCCAGCGGGCCGGGATCCGGCTGATTGCGCTGCCGACCGTCTTCGCCGCGGTCGGGCTGGCGCTGCTGGTCTTCGCCGCGTTCATCCACGTCACCCCGCTGGCGGTCCTGCTCGCGGGAGCGAGCCTGGCGACGGTCATGGTGCGCCTGCTGCTCACGTTCCGCGACTACATGGCGATGCTGGCGCGGAGCAGGGAGGAGTCCCTTTCGGACTCGCTGACGGGGCTCGGCAACCGGCGCGCGCTGCGACTCGACCTCGAGGCGGCGCTCGAGTCGAGCGCCGACGACGACCCGGTCGTCCTGGCGCTGTTCGACCTCGACGGGTTCAAGCACTACAACGACTCGTTCGGCCACCCGGCCGGAGACGCGCTGCTCGCTCGCCTGGGCGAGCAGTTCGCCCGCACGCTCCGCGGCCGCGGGCGCGCCTACCGGATGGGCGGGGACGAGTTCTGCGCGCTCGTCGAGCCGGGCGCCGAGGTGGCCGAGCCGATCGTCGCCGCTGCCGCGGCCGCGCTGTCGGAGAGCGGTGAGGGCTTCACGATCGGCTGCTCGTACGGCGTGGTCACGCTCCCCTGGGAGGCGAGCGGCGCAGCCGACGCGCTGGGGCTGGCGGACAGGCGGATGTACGCGCAGAAGCGGGACGGGCGCGCGTCCGCTTCGCGGCAGAGCAAGGACGTCCTCGTCCAGACGCTCCTCGAGCGGGGAGCGGAGCTCGGCGACCACCACCGCGCCGTCGCGGGGCACGCCGAGCGCGTCGCTCGCCTCTTCGGCCTCGACGCCGACGAGATCGCGCGCATCAGGCACGCCGCCGAGCTCCACGACATCGGGAAGGTGGCGATACCCGACGACATCCTCAACAAGCCCGGCGCCCTCGACGAGGCCGAGTGGGAGTTCGTCCGCAGCCACACGGTCGTCGGCGAGCGCATCGTGGCGGCGGCGCCGGCCCTGGCGCCCGTCGCGGCCCTCGTGCGCTCGACCCACGAGCACTTCGACGGCAGCGGCTATCCCGACGCGACGGCCGGGCGCGACATCCCGCTGGGCGCCCGGATCGTCAGCGTCTGCGACGCGTACGACGCGATGATCTCCGAGCGGCCGTACGGGGACGGGCTGAGCCCGGCCGAGGCGCGCGCGGAGCTGCGGCGCTGCGCCGGAGCGCAGTTCGACCCGGTCGTGGTCGACCTCCTCGGCGCGGTCCTCGACGGGATCGACGCCGCGCCGGACCTGCACGCGGACCCGGCAATCCGGGTCGCCGCACCTCAGACCCGGTAGGCGTGCACCTCGAACTCCTGCGGCTCGGGCGGATTGCCGCCCATGAGCGGCGCGAGGGTCTCCTGGGCGAACCTGTCGAAGTGCTCGCGCGACTCCCAGACGTCGGTCACGCGCCATCCGCCCTCCATCGGCCCGGCCACGTGGAAGATCTGCCCGGGCGGGAGCGAGTCGGCAAATCCGCTCGCCTCGATCATTCCGTCGTACTGCTCGCGCGTCATTCCCGGCAGCTCGAAGAGGAGTCCTATCGCCATGGCCGGCATCTTATGCTCAACGGACCGTGAGCCGGGAGCACGCCGCCGACCACCTGCTCGTCGAGTGCGCGAAGTGGCACGGGGGCGTCCCCGGACTCTCGATCGCCGTCGGTCCGGACTTCGACCCGGAGGAGCACTTCGCCGCGCAGGTCGAGGCGTTCGTGGCCGTCGGACTGCTCGACGGCGGTGAGGCCGACGACTGGCGACGGCGCTTCGCCGAGACCGCGGCGCCCGAGGAGCTCGTCGTCGACGCGGCCCTCCAGGAGCGCATCGAGCGCTACCTCGACTCGCTGCTTCGCATGAGCGAGGGCGACGATCGCGCGCTCCAGACGGCGGTGAACGTGCTAGCGCATGCCGGTGCCCTCACCGACGCCGACGTCTCGAGGTGGTTCGACCGCATGATCGAGGCCGACGACGACGAGGACGAGCAGGACGAGGGCGAGGACGACTGGCCCGACGTCGGCGACCGCGACCTGCGCCGCGTGGTCCTCGGCCCCGAGCGGGCCGCCGGCGGCGTCCGCGTCGTGAGCGCGGAGCTGTACCCGGCTGGGCTGATCCTCAGGTGGACGGCGCCCGACTTCGCGGACCTGGCGCTCGCCGACGACGCCGGCACGGCCTACCGCGAGTGCGACGTCGACGCCGACGGCGATGACGTGAGCCTGGTGCGGGGGGCGACCTCGTTCGCGCCGGCCGTGCCGGAGGGTGCGACGCGGCTCCTCGTAGCCGTTGCCGGGCAGACCCTCGAGATCGGCCTGAGCCCGTGACGGCCGGGCTTCACGACGCCGCGACGCGCCACCTGACGGGCGCCCTCGCGCTGAGGCGCCTTCCGATGCCGTTCGAGGACGACGACCGCGACGTCCTGGCCGTCGAGGTCTTCCTCGGCATCGGAGCGATCGACGCGGAGGAGGCGGGCGAATGGCGCGCTCGGTTCAAGCGCGCCGGCGAGGCCGTGGCCGAGCCGGACCCGACGGTGCGGCGCCGCGCCATCGCCCACCTGCGCCAGCTCGAGGTCGCGGACGAGGACGTGGTCGTCGCGGCGGACGCCCTCGTCGCCGGGCGCGCGATCACGCCCGCGGAGGCGG
>DATENL010000324.1:0-4676 GCA_035275105.1 Thermoleophilaceae bacterium | reverse complement strand
GCCAGCGCCTCGGCGGCGCTCACGCCGGCGCCCTCGCGGCGCGGACCTCGTCGACGACCGCCGCGGCGAGCTTCTCCGGCCCAGCCGCGCAGCCGCGCAGCCAGAGCGCCGGAACGTGCGCCGCTAGCGACGCGCACACGTCGAGCTGGGTCCGCATGCGCTCGGGAGTCCGTACGCCCAGCACGAACGTGCTCGTGAGCAGCAGCCGCGGGTCCACGGTTGGCATGCGCTCCACGAGCGGACCGTCGCCGCCGGCGATGAAGCAGACGGCCGCGAGCTCGAGCGGCTCGTCCACGCGGTCGAGAGCGAGGTAGGTCTTCTCGCTGTGGCCGAGGACCGTGCCGAGGCGCTCCCACACCGCGGGCTCGATCGCGTCCCGCTCGGCCGGCCTCACGCCCGCGACGCCGGCTCCGGGGTGCGCGCGCGGGCGCCCGTCCGACACGTCGATCGCGACCACGTCGTCGGTGAGGAACGACGCGCCCCCGGCCACGAGCCGCAGGGCGAGCGAGGTCTTCCCCGCCCCCGTCGGCCCGACGAACGCGATCGCGCGGCCGTCGACGGCGACCGCGCTCGCGTGAAGGACCTCGTAGCCGCGCAGCACCGCGGCCCACGGGAGGACCCGCCCGACCAGGAAGCGCTGCCAGCTCCAGGCGGCCTCCGAGGCCGGCGGCGCGCACTCCACCAGCGACCCGTCGGCCGCGATGCGCGCCAGCCCGAACCCGCGCGCGTAGAGGCGGTAGCCGTGCTCCGGGTGGACGTCGATCGTTCGCGCCGAGGGTGCCCCGTCGCCGTCGAAGCGCTCCTCGAGGATGCGCTCGGACCCGCCGGCGGGCCACGCGTCGTCGATCTCGCGCTCCGGCGCGAGCTCGAGCCGCGTGGGCGGTCCGACCGCGGGACCGGCGACGGGCGGCAGGCCCGGCGCCTCGAACGAGGAGTCGATCTCGAGCCCGAAGGCGCGCGACCGCAGGCGCCTAGCCGTCATGGCGCTCGACCAGCCCGCGCTCCTCCAGGGAATGGCAGAAGGCGACCAGGTCGCGCTCGATCACCTCGCGGGGCTGACCGAGCTCGGCCGTGAGCGCGTCCACCGCCGCCGTGACCGACGGAGAGCGCTCGAGCTCCTCGAGCATCCGCGCCGCCGTCGGGTTGAGGCCGTGGTACATGCCGCTCTCGAGGTTCAGGATCACGGTCTCGTCGCTGAAGTCGCGGTAGACCACGTGCTCGGGGACGCGGATCCGCGCGTCCAGTATCGATCGGTCGTCGTCGCTCCGCATCGCGCTCAATACTCGATGATCGTCCCCCGGCGCCTGCTCAGGCGAACCGCGGTCCGCAGGAGAAGGAGCGAGAGCGGCATTGTGACGATCGCGAAGCCGGCGAGCTTCGCCAGGTCGCTCGCGGCTTCGTGCTCGAGCGACGTGCCCACCAGCACGTTCCGCAGCAGGTCCACCGCAGGGGTGAACGGCTGGACCTCGGAGGCCCAGCGGATCCAGTCCGGCAGGAGCGCGACCGGGAAGTAGAGCCCCGCGAGCAGCGTGATTCCGGTCATCACGAAGGTCGCGCCGGCGTTCGTCTGCTTGAACACGACGACCGCGGCGGCCATCGCCAGCCCGAACGGCATGAACGCCGCCGCCCCGAGCAGCCCGATCGGGACCGCCAGCGGCGCGGTCGACCAGCGCAGGTCGAGGCCGAAGGTCACGGCGGCGAAGACGAGCGACGCGGCGGCGACCGCGGTCGCCAGGGCGAGCGGGAACAGCATCAGCGCCGCGATCGAGCGGACCGCCCCGAACGGCGACAGGACGAGCCGCTCGAACGTCCCGGCCTGGAGCTCGGCGCGTACCGTCGACACGGGCGTCGACAGCGTCGAGCTCAGGACGCCGAAGATGATCAGCCCGATGACGACGAAGGCGTAGTAGTCGTCCGGGGACCCCACCGCTCTCGAGTGCACGAGGCGTGATACGTAGTAGAAGAGCGTAAGGCTGACCGCGGTGGTGAAGAAGGTCGTCGCTATCCGCGAGCGGTAGCTCACGAAGAGCAGCAGGTCGCGCTTGAAGATCGCGCCTGCCGCCGCGCCCAGCGCCGCGATCGACGTCACGCGTCCCCCAGCAGTCCGTCGGCGAGCACCAGGTCGCGGTCCACGGGCAGCATCCGGCCCCAGCCGGTGGGAACGCAGACGACCGCGGCTCCGCCCCGCTCGCGGAGGTCGTCGAGCGCCCGCCCGATCAGGGCGATCCCGCTCTCGTCGAGGCTGGTTGCGGGCTCGTCGAGCAGCACCACCGACGGCCCGTGGAGGAACGTCAGCGCCATCCGCAGGCGCTGACGCTGGCCCATCGAGAGGCGGTCCACCCGCCGGCCGCAGATCTCCCGAAGCCCGAACGCGTCGAGCGCGCGCTCGATCGCGGGCCCGCGGGCGCGCCGGGGCATCAGCGCGAGCCGCGCCCACAGTTGCAGGTGCTCCTCGGCCTTGAGGCGCGCGTACAGGCCGCTGTTGCCGGCGGACAGGAACCCGATCCGCCGGTGGAACGCCGTGCGGTCGCGCTCCGGATCGAGCCCGCAGACCCGCACCGAGCCGGCCTCCGGGGCGATCAGGCCGGCGGCGATCCGCAGCAGCGTGGTCTTCCCGGCGCCGTTCGCGCCCGAAATCGCGACCGCCGTCCCGCCCTCGACGGCCAGGTCCGCGCCGCGCAGGACCGGTGGGCCCGACGCCGTCCAGCTCTTCACGATCCCGCCCAGCAGGAGCGGCGGCTCTCCGAGAGGCGCAGCGTCCGTCGCCGCGGCGCCCGGCGTGCCGCGTGTTCTCACGGTCCGCACTGCGTCGTTCATTGCATCAGACTGTGTACTCCAGGAGTGCCGTTCGGCGCAAGATCGCCTGCAGATCCCTACGATCAGGGCCACGATGCAGGGATCGCATTCGTATTACCAACCGCCACGGATAGCGGACTACGGCACGCTGGCCAGGATGACCCGGTCGTTCCATCCGCTCCTGGGCCAGGCCGTGTCGCAGGACCTCAGCTTCAGCATGGCCATCCACGACCCCGACTACATCGGGGGAAGCGGCGGTGAGGTGGAGTCGGGCGGCGGCGGGGGCTCCGGTGGCGGCTCGGGTGGCGGCGCGGGCGGCGGCTCCGGCGGAGGCGGCTCCGGCGGGGGTGGCGGCGGACAGCTGCCGTTCACCGGGCTCGCGGTCGGGGCGATGGCCGCGGTGGGCTCCGGCCTCACTGCCGCGGGCACGGCCCTGCGGCGCGCGCTCCGCGAGCGGCGGCGCTAGCGCGCTCTTACAGCCCGCGCGCGGAGAACATGTGCCCGGCGGTGCGCAGCAGGATCTTCACGTCGAGCCAGAGCGACCAGTTCGCGCGGTAGAGGTAGTCGAGCTTGACCATGTCGTCGAGCGAGACGCGCGTCGGCCCCAGGACCTGCCAGACGCCGGTGCAGCCGGGCGTCCCCTCCCGGCGGCGGTGATGCCAGCCGGCGATCTTCTCGTCCTCCTCGACGACCAGCGGCCGCGGGCCCACCAGGCTCATCTCGCCGCGCAGGACGTTGATGAGCTGCGGGAGCTCGTCCAGCGACGAGCGGCGCAGGAGGCGCCCGATCGGCGTGACGCGCGGGTCGTTCTCGAGCTTGAACAGGCCGCCGCGGCCCTCGCTCATCTGGACCAGGTGCGCCTTGTCCTCGTCAGCGCCCTCGTACATCGTGCGGAACTTGAGCATGTCGAAGCGCGCGCCGCCGCGGCCGACTCGCGGCTGCCGGAACAGCACCGGGCCGGGCGACGTGAGGCGGATCGCCAGCGCGATGACCGCCAGGAACGGCGCCAGGAGGAGCAGGCCGGCTGACGTGGCGAGCACGTCGAAGCTGCGCTTGACGTACCACGAGGTCCTCGTCAGGCCGTAGCGGCGCAGGCCGAGGAGCGTGATGCCGTCGATGTCGTCGAACTCGAGCGAAGAGCCGACGACCTCGAACAGGCGCGGCAGGACGCTCACCTTCACGCCCAGCGCCTTCACGACGCGGATCGTGTCGAGCATGTCGGCGGTCGTCTCCGTCGGAGCGATGATCACGCGCTCGATCTCGTGCGCGCGGACGATCCAGTCGAGCTGCGCGAGCGAGCCCAGCGGCGCGGGCTCTTGGCGGTCGCCGCGGTCGAGCGACACCCGCCCGACGATCTCGGCCCGCAGCGAGTGGGCCGTCGCGATGCGGTCGCGCAGGCGCTCGCATGCGTCGCGGCCGCCGAGCACGAGCACGCGCTCCGGCGTGAGCGAGCGCGCGGCCAACCGGCGGGCGACGAAGCGGAAGAGGAGGCTCGTGACCAGCAGGGTCGCCCACATCGCCGCGACGGCCGGGCGCCCGAGGCCGCCGGTGACGACGAGGTCGCCGGCGAACCAGGCGATCAGGCTGTAGAGCGTGGTGACCTGGAGAAGCGCCGGCGCCTGGTCGAGCGTGGTCTTGCGGATGACGTGGTCGTCGCGGTCGTAGAGCCGCGCGAGCTTGCAGAAGACGACGACGGTCGGAGGCAGGGCGATCGCGAGCGGTCGCAGCGAGCCGCCACCGACCTCGACGGCGGCGGCGAGCGCCACCCATGCGGCCAGGAAGTCAGCCGCCGCGAGGCTCCGCCGGGCGCGCGTGTCGCGCCTGAGCACCTCCGGCGCGCGCTGGCCCTCGCGGATGTCGCGCAGCGGAGGCTGCGGGCG
>DATENL010000323.1:0-8288 GCA_035275105.1 Thermoleophilaceae bacterium | reverse complement strand
CCCCGCCGCGCGCCGTCCCCTCAGGTCCGCACGACCTGCCAGCGCCGCCTCGCGGTGCGCGCCCTCCGCCCGCGCGGCGTGGACCGCCGCAGGTCGGTCGCTTCCGCGATGGCCGCCTCGAGCTCGACGCGCGCCTCGCTCGTGGGAAAGAACGCGACGCCGCTCGCGCTGTGCATCCCGGCGAGCCGCCGCCACTGCCGAGCGGCCAGCTCGTCTGTGCGCTCGGCGATTCTCATCGTGCGCAGGACACCGGTGACGAGCAGGGCCCACACCAGCGGGGCGGCGATGAGGGCGGTTGAGCTCATTTCGGCCTCACCCATGTGAACGCCCGGCCCGGGCCGGCGGTTGTCCAGGCTCCGCGAACGTACGACCCGCGCCGGCCGATCCACTTGCGCCCATTTGCGCAATCAGGTACCTCTAGATCATGGGCAAGTCGTGGCTGCCGCCGGACCCCGGCCCGGAAGGGCCGCCGATCCGGGACTGGTGGCGCCCGAAGCCGCTGACGGCGGCCGGCGCCGAGCCGGCGTGGGAGGAGCTCGCCTACGTGGTGGTGGACGAGCTCCACGAGGGCGTCGCCGGGCTCGTGGCCAGCCCCTGGCCGGTGGTGGACGACCTGGGGCGCTTGCGCTTCGGGCCCGAGGACGAGTCGGTGCGGATCGCGCGTCCCGAGGCCGACCTGCTGGACCAGCTCGCCCGCCACCGCAAGCCGGTGCCCGGCGCCGAGGTCGACGCCTAGACCGAGGACGAGCTGCGCACGCGCGCGCTCGCGATCGGCGACGTGTTCGCCGTGCGCTTCGCCAGCGGGCGCCGCTTCGGCCAGATCCGGGGCCCGATCCTCGACGTCACGGCGGAGGCCCGGGAGGCGGCCAAGGCGCAGGCGGCCGCGACCGCCGCTGGTGTGATGGACGAGAACCTGCTCGACGAGATCGCCGCCGAGCTGGGGGGCGGCGACGCGCCGCCGCCGGCCGAGCGGCGGGCCTCGCGCGCGCGTCCACCCGAGGCGGAGGCCGAGCCGGTCGACGACGCGCTCCGCGAGCGGATCCGCCGCAGCCGGGCGGCGACCGTGAGGCGCCTGCGAGCGGAGGCCGACGGCTGATGCCCGCGACCGACGTACCTAGCGCCCTGTTCGGAGCAGCGGGCGGCTTCGTGGAGTCGTGGAAGCCGACGGACCTCGTGTACCTCACGCTGAACGTGGGCGACGGCGACACGCAGCTCCTCCTGCTCCCGGAGGACGGCGACGGCCGCCGGCGCGCGATCGTGGTCGACTGCATCGCGGCCGCGAAGCTGTTCGCGCTGGTCGAAGCGCTCGCCGAGGCCGGGGCGCTGCGGAGGGTCGAGCCGCTGCTGGCGCTCGTGGTCGCCACCCATCCGCACCACGACCACATCTCGGGGATGCCCCGCCTGCTGCGCCGGTTCGGCCCCGATCACGTGGCCGAGTTCTGGGAGCCCGCCTACTACCACCCGTCGAGCGCGTACCTCGAGACGATGAGCGCGCTCGAGGACTTCGGGCACATCCTGCACCTTCAGCCCGCGTCCGGCACGACGCGCTACATGGGCCTGGTCAAGATCACCGTCCTGGCGCCCGGCGTCGCGCTGCGCAGCCGGTACGACTCGTACGGCGTGAACATCAACAACGCGTCGATCGCGCTGAAGGTCGAGTACCCGGCGGCACGGACCTTCCAGCGCGGGCCCGACCGCTCCTACGTGCGGCTGCCGAGCATGCAGGCGCTGATCCTGGGCGGCGACGCCCAGACGCTCTCGTGGGCGCAGGTCATGACCGACTTCCCGCAGCTCGGGCCGGCCAGCACCGCGGTCACGACGGCGCTACGCCGCGCTCGGGGCTACGAGCCGCTCGACGCGGCGGTGTTCAAGGTGCCCCACCACGGGTCGAAGCACGGCCTGAACCTCGAGCTCGTCGAGACGATCCGGCCCGCGGTCAGCATCGTGTCGAGCGTGCGGGACGGCGGACGCTACGAGTTCCCGCACGAGCTGACCCAGCTGGCGCTCAGGGAGGCGCTCGACCCGATCTCCTCGCGTCCCGGCACCGAGCACCGCTCCGACGCCGACCTGAACATCCTCTACACGGGCAGCCGGCTCCTGGACGAGCGCGGCGCGCCGGGCGACGCCCTGGGCACCATCGGGCTGGTGATCGGCGCGGGCGGGAGCCGCGCGATCTGGCGCTTCGGCGACGAGCCCGACCACCACGTCGACCTCGCGGCCGCCCGCCCGATGCTCCCCACGGCTACGCCGCACGAGCCGGCCGCGCGCGCTCCGCGAGCTCGGCCAGCAGCTCCCGGTACGAGCGGCTGAAGGCCTCGACGCCGTCGCGCTCGAGCTCGGCGGTGATCCCCGGGAGGTCGGGCGCGGCGGCGGCGATCCACCGAGCGGCGTCGACGTCGAGCGGCTCCGTCCGGCCCGGGTCGCCGTGCGCGGCGAACGCGCCCAGGGTCGCCTCCGGCACGGTGAGGATCGTGCCGGGCAGGGCGAGCTGCTCGAGGTACAGCGTGTCGCGGTAGGCCGGGTCCTTCGTGGCCGTGCTCGCCCACAGCGGTCGCTGCACCCGCGCACCGAGCCCCGCCAGCCGCTGCCAGCGCGGCGCGGCGATCAGGTCGAGGTGGCGGGCGTACGCCACGCGCGCGTTCGCGATGCCGATCCGCCCGCGGAGCGGCGAGCCGACGGGCAGGAGCGGGTCCGCCTTTGCGTCGACACGCGACACGAAGAAGGAGGCGACCGACGCGATCCCGCCGAGCGGCAGCCCGGCGCCGACGCGGCGTTCCAGCCCGCGCAGGTACGCCTCGACCGCCCCCTCGTAGCGCGAGACGGCGAACAGGAGCGTCACGTTCACGCTCACCCCGAGCGCCGTGAGCTCCTCGATCGCGGCGATCCCCGGCCCGGTCGCCGGGACCTTGATCATCGCGTTCGGCCGCGCTATGCGGCGATGCAGGTCGACGGCCTGCGCGACGGTCGCGTCGGTGTCGTAGGCCACGTCCGGCGTGCACTCGAACGACACGAACCCGTTCTCGCCGCGGCTCGCGTCGTGGAGCGGGCGCAGGAGGTCGGCGGCCCGGCGGACGTCGTCGAGGGCGAGCGCGAGGAAGAGCTCGCGCGGGTCCTCGACCCCCGCGCGCATCTCGGCCCGCAGCTGGGCGTCGTAGCGGTCGGAGCCGTGGATCGCACCCGCGAAGATGGTTGGGTTGGAGGTCACGCCCGCGACGGCGAGGTCCGCCATCGACGACGCGAGCGCGCCGTCCTCGATCAGGTCGCGCGAGAGAGTGTCGAGCCAGATCGACACGTCGCGCTCGGTGAGGATTCGAATCGAAGTGCTCATGTAGGGGTTGGCGTCGGGCGGCGGCGATCTCTTACCTCGGTAAGAAGGGCGGCGGTCGCGGCGCAAACGTGGCATGCCGACTCCGCTGCTACGGTCGCCAGGGTGTCCACGAGCGCCCTTGCGGCACCATCCGCCGACAGCGACTCCGCGGTCTGGCTCGACGCGCTGCGCGACACAGGTCCCGCGCGCGACCGCGCGATCGCGGCGCTTCACGAGCTGCTCCTGCGGGGTGCCCGATTCGAGGTCGCGCGGCGAAGCGCGAGCCTCGCGCGGGTGCGCGGGGAGAGCTTCGACGACGTCGCGATGCAGGCGGCCGACGACGCCCTCGTCGCCGTGCTCGCGAAGCTCGACGACTTCCGCGGCGCCAGCCGCTTCACGACCTGGGCGTACAAGTTCGCGATCCTCGAGGCGGGCGTACGCGTCCGCAAGCGCGCCTGGCAGGAGCGCGAGGTGGTCCTGGACTCGGATAGCTGGACGCGGCTGGCGCCCTCCACGCGCGGGCCGGCCGAGGACGCCGAGCGCGGCGAGCTCCTGGCGGCGATGTCCGAGACCATCGGCGACGCGCTCACCGAGCACCAGCGGCGCGTGCTGGTGGCGCTCGCCATCGACGGCGTTCCGATCGACGTGCTCGCGGAGCGGCTCGACACCAACCGAAACGCGCTCTACAAGACGCTGCACGACGCGCGGCGCAAGCTGCGCTCGGCGCTCGCCGAGCGGGGGTTCGCGATCGGATGGGAGGACTCATGAGCGACGCCGAGCGCGATAGCGCGATCCGGCGGGTGCTGGGCCCCGCGGAGCCCGAGCTGCTCTGCGACGGGTGCTTCGAGAAGCTCGACGAGTACGTGGACCTCGAGCTGCGCGGCCAGGCGGCCGACGAGCGGATCCCGGGAATGCGCCCGCACCTCGAGGGCTGCGCGACCTGCCGCGAGGAGTACGAGAGCCTGCGCGAGCTCGCGGCGGGCTAGGCGGGTAAGACCGCGGCCGCTCGCGTCGCTAAGGGGGCAAGCAAGCTCCCAAGGAGGCAGACATGAGCAGTGCAGTCGCGGCCGTCCTGCGGCCGGTACCCGTACCCAAGCCGAACGTCCTCCGCCGCGATCCGGCGGCCCAGGCGTTCGTGCTGCTTCGGATCGCGTTCACGGTGGCGCCGATCCTGTTCGGACTCGACAAGTTCGCCCAGGTCCTGACCGACGACTGGACGAAGTACCTCGCGCCCGAGTTCAACGACCTGCTCCCGGGCAGCGCCATGGACGCGATGTACATCGTCGGCGTCGTGGAGATAGTCGCGGGGCTCGTCGTGCTCGTGAGCCCGCGCTTCGGCGGCCTCCTCGTGGCCGGCTGGCTCGCGGGCATCATCGTCAGCCTGCTCCTGGTGGGCGGCTACGGCGACATCGCGCTGCGCGACTTCGGGCTCCTGCTCGGCGCGCTCACCCTGGCACGGCTGGCGGCGGCGTTCGCGCCGGACCGCGCGTCGCCGTAATCACGAACCCGACGATCGCGTACACGGCCGCGGCGAAGGTCAGCGCGAACTTCGCCGCGGCGAAGCCGTAGGCGATGCCGGGCCACGGCTCCGCGGTGTGTCCCGCCAGCACGCGCAGGAGCGCGACGTTCTCGACGGCGTCGCAGGCCGCGCCCACCAGCGCGCCGACGGCCAGCGGCCGGCCCGGTCGAGCGAGGCGCGGCATCCCCCGCTCGGCCGCCCGCTCGGCCACGACCAGGCACGCCGCCGCGAAGAAGAGCCCGTAGAAGACCAGGTACGGGTAGTCGAGGTAGAGCGACGTCCGGGCGGCGTCGCGGCCGGCCTCGCCGAGCTCGTCGTAGTGCCGCGCCGCGGCCTCGCTCGTCCGCGACAGCTCGAGCTCGACGATGCCGACGCCGCGGTCGCTCATGTCGCCGAGCGACGGAAGCTGGAGGGCCCCGAACAGCAGGGTGCCGGCGAACAGGGCGAGCAGTATCCACCTGCGTCCGCGCGATTTCGCCACCCGAGCCACCACGGGGATCATTCCATCCGCCGCGGGCGAGCTATCGTCGATCCATCCTCAGGATCGCCGTCATCGCCGTGGCCGTGGCCCTCATGGCGTGCTCGGTCGCAGCGGCTGCGCCGCAGCGCCGGCCGAACGTCCTCGTCATCGAGACCGACGACCAGACCGCCGCGTCGCTGCGCACGATGCCCAACGTCAACCGCCTGCTGGTGGACGCCGGGACGACGTTCGACAACGCGTTCGCCTCGTACGCGCTCTGCTGCCCGTCGCGCGCGACCTTCCTCACCGGCCAGTACGCCCACAACCACGGCGTGTTCGCGAACGTCGCGCCCCGCGGCGGCTACTACAAGCTGCGCGGCGAGAACACGCTTCCGGTCTGGCTCCGCAACGTCAGCTACCAGACGATCCACCTCGGCAAGTACCTGAACGAGTACGGGCGCGAGGACCCGACCGAGGTCCCGCCCGGGTGGACGGGCTGGCACGGGCTGGTCGACCCGAGCACCTACCACTACTACGGCTTCACGTTCAACGACAACGGTCGCCTGCGCAACTTCGTGCCGGCGACCGCCTACTACCAGACCGACGTGATGACGGACAAGGCCGTGAGGTTGATCGGCCGCGCGTCGGACCGGAAGCGCCCGTTCTTCATGTGGGCGGCGTACCTCGCTCCGCACTACCAGTTCGGCGGGCCGTCGGAGCCCGACGACCCGGAGGGGATACCGACCCCCGAGCCCTCGCCGCTCGACCGCGACAGCTTCGCCTCCGAGCCGCTGCCGATGGACGAGTCCTTCGACGAGGCCGACATCGCCGACAAGCCCGCGCCGATCCAGGACTTCCCGCCGCTGACCGAGGAGCAGCGGGCCGGGATCCAGGAGAACTACCAGCAGGAGCTGGAGTCGCTCCAGGCGGTCGATCGCGGGGTCGCGCGGCTGATCGAGGCGCTCCGCGCGAAGCGGGAGCTGCGCGACACGCTGATCCTCTACACCGCCGACAACGGCTACTTCCACGGCGAGCACCGGATCCCGTACGGGAAGACGCTCCCGTACGAGCCGGCCCTCCGGATCCCGCTCGTGGTCCGCGGGCCCGGGGTTCCGCGCGGCGTCCGGCTGCCGCAGCTCGTGTCGAACGTCGACATGGCTCCGACCATCCTCGACGCGACCGGCACCTCGCCGGGCCTGCCCCAGGACGGGGTCTCGCTGCTCCCGCTGATCCGCGACGGGCGGCGGCTGCCGGCCCGCGACATCCTGATCGAGGGCCGGGCGGTGCACGGCGGCGGGCTCCGCTTCGCGGGGATCCGCGGCCGGCGCTGGACCTACACCGAGTACTCGAACGGCGAGCGGGAGCTGTACGACCTGCAGACCGATCCGGCGCAGACCGTCAACCACGCCTTCGACCCCAGCTTCAGCGCCGTCGAGAACGACCTCACGCGGCGCCTCGCCGCGGTCCAGTGGTGCCGCGGCAAGGGCTGCCGCGCGCCCGCCGCGCGACCCTGAGCTAGCCGGTGGGCGGCGCCGTCCGCTCGCCCTCGTCGAGCAGGGCCGAGCGGTCGACGTCAGCCATCGACGTGTGGCCCGTCAGCCCGAGCGCGACGTCGATGTCCGCCTTCATCACGTCGAGCACGTGGCGCACGCCGGCCCCGCCGCGAGCGGCGACGGCCCACGCCCACGCGCGGCCGATCAGCACGGCGCGCGCGCCCATCGCGACCATCTTCACGACGTCGAGCCCGTTCCGGACGCCGCCGTCGGCCAGCACCTCGATCTCGTCGCCGACCGCCTCCGCGATCGCCGGCAGCGAGCGCGCGGTGGACGGCACCGCGTCCAGCTGGCGGCCGCCGTGGTTCGAGACCACCAGCCCGTCGACCCCGGCGTCGACGGCCCGGCGGGCGTCCTCGGGGTCGAGCACGCCCTTCACCACGAGCCGGCCGTCCCAGTTCTCCCGCACCCACGCGATGTCGTCCCAGGTGACGCTCGGGTCGAACTGGGAGTCGACCCAGTCCTTGAACGCCTCAGGCGACTGGGCCTCGGGCACCGCCTTCTCCAGGTTGCCGAACGTGAGCGGGCGCCCGCCCACGCCGACCGTCCGGACCCAGCGCGGATGGCTCGCGATGTCGAGCCCGCGCCGCACCTTGGCCCACGTGCTCGGCGCGCCGACCATCGCGTTGCGCGTGTCGCGGTGCCGCGCTCCCACCACCGCCAGGTCGACGGTGAGGACCAGCACCGGCGAGCCGACCGCGCGGGCGCGGGCCATCAGGTCCTGGGCGTACCCTCGATCGCGCATGACGTAGAGCTGGAACCAGGGCGGCTTCGTCGTGGCCTTCGCGACCTCCTCGATGCTGCAGATCGAGACGGTGGACTCGACGAACGGCACGCCGGCGGCCTCCGCCGCGCGGGCCGCCTGCACCTCGGCTCGCGGCGCGAGCATGCCGCCGAGCCCGACCGGGGCGAGGACGATCGGGAGCGCGAGGCGCTGTCCGAGCACGTCCACGGCCGGGTCGCGCTCGCTGACGTCGTGCATGACCACCTGCCGCAGCAGCACGCCCTGGAGGTCCGCGACGTTCGCGCGCATCGTGCGCTCGTCGTACGCGCCGCCGTCGACGTAGTCGAAGAGCTGGCGCGGCAGCCGGCGGCGGGCGAGCTCGCGGTAGTCGGACGCCGTGGCTGGCGCGAGCGCGAGCGGGCGGTCGGCGGCGAAGCGCGTCACGACCCGGATCTTCCCAGATGACTAGCGGAGCGGGTCGCTCTCGCCCCGGTCGCGACGGCCGTTGCGGTTCTGGTCCTCGACCCCGTCCGGGCGGCCGTCGCCGTCGGTGTCCCGCCGCCTGGCGTCCGTCCTGGTCGCGGGGTCGAGGTCCCGGCGGAACCGTCGCGGAGCGGTGCCGAGGGCCGCGCCCGGCGGGTCGGCCACCGGCTGCACGACCCCGCGCTCGACCCCGTCGGAGATCCCGTCGCCGTCGGTGTCGCGGCGCCGCGGCGCGGTGTGCG
>DATENL010000322.1:0-10224 GCA_035275105.1 Thermoleophilaceae bacterium | reverse complement strand
AACAGGGGCCAGGCCACCTGTTGCACGTGCAACAGGTGGCCTGGCCCCTGTTGCATATGGGTGCTGGCCCCCATGGGCGCCGGGCGCGCGCGGCGTCACCCTTCCGAGGTGCACGACGAGGGGTCCCCCTCCCCCAGCCTCCGCACCGCGGCGATCTGGTCGATCGTCTGGGTCGCCGTCGGCCTCGGCGCGGCGCTCGCCGTCTGGGCGATCGCCGGCGCCGAGGACGCGGGGCTGTACGTGGGCGTGTACGTGGTCGAGCGAACGCTGTCGCTCGACAACGTCTTCGTCCTCGTGGCGATCTTCGCCTACTTCGGCCTGGAGGGCCGCGAGCGGGCGCGGCTCCTCGGGTGGGCGATCGCCGGCGCCCTCGTGCTGCGCATCGGGGCGATCCTCGGCGGCGTCGCGCTCGTCGAGCGGTTCGACTTCCTGCTGTACGTGTTCGGCGCGACGCTCGTGGTGCTGGGCTGGCGGATGTTCGTCCGGGGCGACGAGGAGCACGACCCCGCGCATAGCCCGGCGGTCCGCCTCGCGCGCCGGATCTACCCCGGCGCGACGGCCGCGGCGATGTGCCTCGTCGCGGCGCTCGTGGCGGACCTGATCTTCGCCGTCGACTCGATCCCCACCGCCTTCGCGATCACCCGCGACCCGCTCCTGATCATCCTGGGCAACGCGTTCGCGCTGCTCGGGCTCCGGTCGCTCTTCCTGCTGTCAGAGGCACTGTCCGCCCGGCTCCGGTACCTCGACCGCACGATCGCGGTCCTGCTGGCCGCCATCGGCGTGAAGCTGCTCCTGGAGGGAGCGCTCCACATCAGCCCGGCCGCGAGCATCGCGGGGATCGTGGTGATCCTCACGGTCGGGGTCGTCGCCTCGCTCGTGGCCGACCGCCGCGACCGCACGGGCGCCGCGCCGGCGCGCGCGGAGGCATGAGGAGGCGATGATGCCGGGATGCAGAGGCCGTTCGGGGTCGCCGTAGTCGCCTGCTGTTGCGCGCTGGCGCCCGCGGCCGCGAGCGGGGCGACCGTGGACGCCGGCGCGATCGGCGCCCAGACCACGGCCGACCCCTGGCACCTCGTCTTCGCTCAGCCGCGGGGGCCGACGCTGTCGGAGCACTCCGGCACGGGCCCCGGCCCGACCGGCACGCTCGGGTTCTCGACCGGCGACGTCTGGCGACACGCGACGCGGGTTGTCAGCGAGTCGACCTCGGGCGGCGCCTACACGGCGGAGCTGGCGACGACCGACCCGCTCCGGCGCCTGCGCGTGCGCATCGAGCGCGCCTCGGCGGGGGCGATCAGGGTGAGGGCGAGCGTCGTGGGAGCCGCCGCGGGCGTCGATCGGATGGGCATCGCCTTCGGCGCGCCGGCCGGCGAGCGCCACCTGGGCTTCGGCGAGCGCTCGAACGCCGTCGACCAGCGCGGCAACACGGTCGAGAACTACGTCTCGGACGGCCCCTACCAGACCGAGGAGCGGCCGTTCATCGCCGCGTTCGTGCCGCCCCCGGGATTCCACCCGCGCGACGACGCGACCTACTTCCCGATGCCGTGGCTCCTGTCCACGCGCGGCTACGGCTTCCTGCTCGACGGGTTCGAGACGAACAACTTCCGGCTCGGCACCGACCAGGCCGGCGCCTGGAGCGCCGAGGTCGACGGCGCCGCGATCTCCTTCCGAGTGTTCGCCGGCCCCCGGCCCGCGGGCGCGCTACGCCGGATGAGCGCGGCGGTCGGGCGCCAGCCGCGCGCCGCGGCGCCGTTCTTCCTCGGCCCGTGGTTCCAGCCGAGCGACGGCGACGAGCAGAGCATCAGGCGCCTGCGCCGGGCGGACGCGCCGGCCTCGGTCGCGAACACCTACACCCACTACCTCCCCTGCGGCGCGCAGCAGGGCAACACGAAGGCCGAGCGCGCGCGCACGAAGCTCTTCCACGACAGTGGGATCGCCGTGACCACCTACTTCAACCCGATGATCTGCACCGAGTACCAGCCGGTGTGGGACCGGGCCGTCGCCCAGGACGTGGTGACGAAGGACGCCCTCGGCCGGCCCTACACCTACAAGTACACGGGCAGCACGGTCTTCCTCGTGGGCCAGATGGACTTCACCGCTCCGCGCGCGCAGGCGTTCTGGAGCGGGCTGCTGAGCGAGGCCGTGAGGGACGGCTACGACGGCTGGATGGAGGACTTCGGCGAGTACACGCCCGCCGACGCCCGCTCCGCCGACGGCACGCCGGGCGCGCGCATGCACAACCGCTACGTCGTGCTCTACCACCGCGACGCGCACGACTACTCGAGGACGGCTCCGCGACCGCTCGCGCGGTTCAACCGCTCGGGCTTCACCGGGGCCGCGCGCCACTCGGAGATCGTCTGGGGCGGCGACCCGACGACCTCCTGGGGCTTCGACGGCCTCCGCTCGGCGGTCTACCAGGGGCTGACCATGGGCCTCTCGGGCGTGAGCCTCTGGGGCTCCGACATCGGCGGGTTCTTCTCGCTCGGCGAGAACGAGCTCACGCCCGAGCTGCTGGTCCGCTGGATCGAGATGGGCATGGCGTCGGGCGTGATGCGCACCGAGGCGAACGGCTTCGACCTCCCGCCGAAGGACCGCCCGCAGATCCTCGACCCCGGGGTCCTCCCCACGTGGCGCCGCTACGCGAAGCTCCGGACCCAGCTCTACCCGTACCTGAGCGCCGCGGACCGGCGCTACCGCAGGACCGGGATGCCGATCATGCGCCACCTGGCGCTGGCCTTCCCGGGCGACCGGCGCGCCGCCGCGCGCGACGACGAGTACATGCTCGGCCCCGACCTGCTGGTGGCGCCCGTGGTCGAGGAGGGCGCGCGCACGCGCTCGGTGTACCTGCCGCGCGGCCGCTGGGTGGACCTTTGGCGGTCGGCGCGGTTCCGCTCGAAGGCGGGCGCGCTCCAGCTCGGCAGGGCGCGGGTGATCCGGGGCGGGCGCACGGTCACGGTGCCGGCGCCGCTCGCGCAGCTGCCGCTCTTCGTCAGGGCGGGCGCGACGATCCCGCTGCTGCCCGCCGACGTCGACACGCTCACGGGCTACGGCGAGGGGCGCGAGCTCGTGCACCTGTCGGACCGCCGGGACCGCCGCCGGCTCCTCGCCTTCCCGGGCGCGTCGCGGCGCTGGACGCTGCGGCTCCACTCGCCGCGGCGAACCCGCTTCCGGCTCGCGGCGAGCCTCCTGAGCCTCCGCCCGTGCAGCGTCGCGGTCGGAGGGCGGGAGCTCCGGCGCTGGAGCTTCGACCGCAAGGCGCGCGTGCTGCGCGCCCGCTTCACGGCCCGCTCGAACCGGCTGACCGTGACGGGCTGCTCGTAGGATCGGGTGATGGCCGAGGAGCGGAGGCCCGGCGACGCCGGCGAGTCGAAGAGCAGCAAGGCGCAGCAGCTCGTCGAGGGGCTCGCCGAGCGCCGCGAGCGGCACAAGGAGCGGTCGCGCGTCTACCGCCTCGCGGTCGTCGTGGCCGGGGTCATCGTGCTCCTGGCCGGCCTCGCGATGACCGTGCTCCCCGGCCCGGCCTTCGTCGTGATCCCGATCGGCCTCTCGCTGCTCGCGCTCGAGTTCGTCTGGGCCGAGTCGGTCCTCGACAAGCTCGCGAAGGGCGCGGACTTCGCCCTGGGCTTCTGGCCGCCACCGCGCAAGGCGGTGGTCGTGGCCGCCGTCGTGCTCGTCGCGGGCGTCGCGGCGTTCCTCGTGCTCGGCTGAGCGCCCGCGTGCAACAGGTGGCCTGGCCCCTGTTGCTGGCCCCTGTTGCGTGCAACAGGTGGCCTGGCCCCTGTTGCATCTGGCCCCTGTTGCATCTACAGCCGCGCCAGCACCTCGGCCGCCGCGCGCTCGTCCATGTGGATGGCCATCCGCCTAGTGGTCGAACAGCCCGTAGCCGTACTCGCCGCGCTTGTAGGCGAGCTTGGCTATGGCTGTCATGCGCTCGTCGTCGTTCGACTCGATCTGGTCGAGGTTCGAGCTGACGCGCACCGCGGCGCGCGGGCAGAACGTCTCGGCGATGTAGCGCTCCTGCCCCGACGGCTCCACGCCCTGGTCCTCGAAGATCGCCGTGACCCGCGAGAGCACGGCGATCTGCGCGTAGATGTCGGACACCGCGTCGGAGAGCCGCTTCTGGATGAACTGGCGCTCGGCGATCCCGCCGCGGTGCTCGCGCAGCTGCGCCTCGGCCACCGACCGCAGCCGCTTCACCTGGTCGCCCACCGGCTCGGCCAGCGCGCGGAGCTCCGGGTGCGCCATCGAGACCCGGTCCGGCCGCACCTCGCGCTGGATCCGCCCCGCGACGTAGTCCGCCAGCACCCCGATCGTCTGGATCGGCTCGCCGAAGGAGATG
The DNA here is from genome assembly GCA_035275105.1 of Thermoleophilaceae bacterium. Lineage (GTDB taxonomy): Bacteria > Actinomycetota > Thermoleophilia > Solirubrobacterales > Thermoleophilaceae > AC-37. Next base: position 5,888 of record DATENL010000322.1, on the reverse strand, counting down.
TCGGACAGCTCCTTCAGCTCCTCGCCGAGCGGCTTCATGCCCGAGAGCGCGACGAACGCGCGCATCACGTCGTTGGCGCCCTCGAAGATCGGGAAGATCCTGATGTCGCGCAGGAGCTTCTCGTACGGCTGGTCGCGCATGTAGCCCTCGCCGCCCTTCAGCTGGAGCGCGCGGTTGGCGGCATACCACATGAACTCGGTGCCCGAGACCTTGCAGATCGCCGACTCGAGCGAGTAGTCCGGCACGCCCGCGTCGACCAGGCCGGTCGTCAGGTAGGTCATCGACTCGAGCCCGAAGGTGAACGACACCATCCAGCCGATCTTCTCCTGGACCAGCTCGAAGTCGGCGAGCGGCCGGCCGAACTGCTCGCGCTCCTTCACGTGCTCGATCACGTGGTCGAGCAGCCACTTGGAGGCGCCGACCGAACCGGTCCCGAGCGACAGCCGCCCGTTGTTGAGGATGTGCATCGCCGTGCGGAACCCCTCGCCCGGCTCGTTCAGCACGTTCTCCGGCGGCACGCGCAGGTCCTTGAAGTAGAGCTGCCGGAGGTCGTTCCCGCGCAGGCCCATCGTGTCGTAGCGGTCGCCGACCTCGAGGCCCTCCATCCCCTTCTCGAGGATGAACGCGGTGTGGCGCTCCTCGCCGTCGACCTCCGTGCGCGCGAACGTGACCAGCACGTCGGCGCGCGAGCCGTTGCCGATGTAGCGCTTGTGGCCGTTGAGGAGCCACGAGCCGTCGGGCTGCTTGACCGCGCGCGACTGGAGGTTGTAGGCGTCGGAGCCGGCGTTCGGCTCGGTGAGCGCGAAGGCGGCGAGCTTGCGCCCCGACGCGAGGTCGGGCAGGAAGCGCGCCTTCTGCTCGTCGCTGCCGTACAGGGCGATTCCCTTGATCCCGATCGACTGGTGGACGCCCATGACGACCGAGAGCGTCGCGTCGATCTGCGCGAACTCCTCGGAGACGCGGCAGTAGCCCGTCTGCGTGAGCCCGGCGCCGCCGTACTCCTCGGGCACGTACAGGCCCATCAGCCCGCGCTCGCCCAGCTCGCGGATCTCGTCGTCGCCGATCCAGCGGCGCTCCTCGACCGCCCGCTCGTCGTAGGTCTGGCCGAACTCGCGGCACGACGCGACCTTCTCCGCGATCCGCCGCCGCTCGGCGTCGTCGGCCTCGGGGTACGGGAAGACCAGCTCCTCGTGGATCTCGCCGAGGAAGAGCGACTTGGCGAACGACGAGACGTCGTCGCGCTGCTTCGCGCCGCGCTGCTCGGTGGTGGCGGCCTCCATCAGACCGGCCGGCTCATCTCAGATGTCCTCGGGCGAGCGCGGCGCCGGGCCGACGTACGCGGCCGTCGGGCGGATCAGCCGGCCCTCGCGCTTCTGCTCGAGGATGTGCGCCGACCAGCCCGCCACCCGCGCGCAGGCGAACATCGGCGTGAACAGCTCGGGCGGGACGCCGGCGTAGTCGAGGACCACGGCCGACCAGAACTCGACGTTCGTGGCGAGCACCCGCTCGGGGTGGCGCGCCCGCAGCTCGGCGAGCGCGGCCTCCTCGAGCTTCTCCGCCACCTCGAGCCGCTCCGAGCCCAGCTCGCGGGCGGTGCGGCGCAGCACGCGGGCGCGCGGGTCCTCGGCGCGGTAGACGCGGTGGCCGAAGCCCATCAGCCGCTCGCCGCGGTCGAGCACCGCCTTCACGTAGGACTCGGCGTCGCCGGAGCGCTCGACCTCGTCGAGCATGTGGAGCACGCGCGAGGGCGCGCCGCCGTGCAGCGGGCCCGAGAGCGCGCCGACGGCGGAGGAGAGGGCGGCCGCGGCGTCGGCGCCGGTCGAGGCGACGATCCGCGCGGTGAACGTGGACGCGTTCGCGCCGTGCTCGGCGGCCGAGATCCAGTAGGCGTCGACGGCCTTCACGTGCTTCGGGTCGGCCTCGCCGCGCCAGCGGATCAGGAACCGCTCCGGAATCGACCTCGCCTTGTCGACCTCGGCCTCCGGGACCGGCGGGCGCCCCATCCCGCGCGCGGACTGGGCCACGAACGAGAGCGCCATCACCGACGCACGCGCCAGGTTGTCGCGCGCCTCGGCGTCGGAGATGTCGAGCAGCTGCTTGAAGCCCCACGAGGGGGCGAGCTGCGCCAGCCCGGCCTGCACGTCGACGCGGGTGTCGCCCGTGCGCATCGGGATCGGGAACGGCTGGGCGGGCGGCATGCCGGGCTCGTACGACCCGTCCACGAGCAGGCCCCAGACCTTGGCGAACGTGACGTTGCCGACGAGGTCCTCGATGTCCACGCCGCGATAGCGGAGCGCGCCGCCCTCCTTGTCGGGCTCGGCGATCTCGGTCCGGAACGCTACGACTCCCTCGAGCCCTGACGGGGCCTCTACGACCATCGGCATCCTCTCGGCGAGTTGACCGGCGGAGGATAAAGCTCGCGGTGCGCCGCCTATCGTGTCGCGCCCCATGCGCCTCGCCGCGACAGCCGTCCTGGCGGCGCTCTGCTGCCTCGCCCTGGCCGCCCCGGCCCTGGGCGCGCGGCCGAACGTCGTCGTTTTCATGACCGACGACCAGACCGCGGCGTCGGTCTCGACGATGCCCAACGTCAAGCGGCTGATCGCCGACCGGGGCGTGACGTTCGACAACTCGTTCGTGAACTTCGCTCTCTGCTGCCCGTCGCGCGCGAGCTTCCTCACCGGCCAGTACGCGCACAACCACGGCGTCTTCGACAACGTCCTGCCGTGGGGCGGCTTCGCCAAGCTCGACCACACGAACACGCTCGCCACCTGGCTGAGCGACGCGGGCTACAGGACGATCCACGTCGGCAAGTACCTCAACGGCTACGGCAGCAAGCGGCCGAAGACCGTGCCGCCGGGCTGGACCGACTGGCACGGGCTCGTGGGTGCGAGCGTCTACCAGTACTTCGGCTTCACGATGAACGACAACGGCCGCACCACGCGCTACCCGCGCACGCCGGCCAACTACCAGACCGACGTGCTGGCGAGGAAGGCGGTCGAGATGATCAGGACCGCCTCGCGCGGCACCCGGCCGTTCTTCATGTGGAACGCGTACGTGGCGCCGCACTTCAGCTTCACGCGCCGGCCCGAGCCGGACGACCCGCCGACCTACATCACCCGCACCCCCGTCCCCGCCCCGCGCGATCGCAACCGGTTCGCCGGCAAGGACCTGCCAGCGCCGCCCTCCTTCGACGAGGAGGACATCAGCGACAAGCCCGACACGGTGCGGCGCGACCACCCGCGGATCAAGGACAAGGTGCGATCGGCGATCCAGGAGAGCTACCAGCAGGAGCTCGAGTCGCTCCAGGCCGTCGACCGCGCCGTCGGGCGGGTCGTGACCGAGCTCGAGCGCACCGGGCAGCTCGACAACACGCTGGTCGTGTTCACCTCGGACAACGGCTACTTCCACGGCGAGCACCGCCTCCCGCGCGAGAAGATCCTGCCCTACGAGCCGGCGATCCGCGTGCCGCTCATGATGCGCGGGCCGGGCGTGCCGGTCGGCGTGCACCGCGATCAGCTCGTCTCGAACCAGGACCTCGCCCCCACGATCCTGGACCTCACGCGCGCCAGGGCCAAGCGCCTCCTTGACGGGGTCTCGCTGCTGCCGCTGGCGCGGCACACGGGCCTCGAGCTGGGCCGCGACCTGCTCGTGGAGGGGCTCTACCGGCGCAAGACCGCGCGCGCGGTCGGCTTCTCGGCGGTCCGCACGCTCCACTGGATGTACGTCGAGTACACGAACGGCGAGCGCGAGCTGTACGACCTCCAGGCCGACCCCGACGAGCTGGTCAACCGCGATCTCCAGCCCCACTACGCGGGCATCGAGGCGGACCTGGCGCACCGCCTCGCCCAGCTGCGCCGCTGCGCCGGCGAGAGCTGCCGCAGGCCGCCGCGGCTCGACGCCGACCTCGACTACAGGACCGAGCTCTCGAGCGACGGCGTGCTGTGCGCGGCCTCGGACGTGACGCTCCGGCTGCGGGGCGCCGACCGCCGCCGGGTGACGGGCGTCGACGTGTACGCGGGCGGCCGCGTGGTGGCGAGCTCCGTGAGCGGCGCCCGCGACCTCGTACTGCCGCGCTCGGCGCTGCCGCCGGGCGACGTGCTGCTCCTGCCCGCCGCCCACCTCGACGACGACCGCACGTACACGCCGGCCACGAGCCTCACCGTCTGCGCTCACGCGTCCGGGCCGGCCCTGCCGCTGGTCGGCGTGGGGCGCTGACGACCTGCGAGGATCGAGGGCCGTGACGATCCTCTCCGACCACGTCGCCGCCTACCTCGAGGCGATCCGGCCCGAGCGGGGTCCCGTCATGGCCGAGATGGAGGCGCTCGCCGAGCGCGACCGCGTGCCGATCGTGCACTGGGAGACCGGCCGGCTCCTCGCCGCGCTGTGCCGCGCGCTCGACCCCGTCGTCCTGGAGGTGGGCACCGCGATCGGCTATTCGACGCTGCACATGGCCGAGCAGCTCGAGCGCGGACGCGTGGTCACGCTCGAGATCGACCCGGAGCGAGCGGCTCAGGCGCGCGACTTCCTGGGCCGCGCGGGCGTCGCGGAGCGCGTGGACGTCGTCGAGGGGGACGCGCGCGAGACGATCGACGGGCTCGAGGGCCCGTTCGACCTCCTGTTCGTGGACGCGGCAAAGGTCGAGTACCGCGACTACGTCGAGCGCGCGCTGCCGAAGCTCACCCCGCGCGCTCTGCTCGTGATCGACAACCTGCTGATGGGCGGCGACGTCGCGCTTCCGGAGGGCGAGCCGACCTCGTGGAACCCCGACAGCGTGGCGGCGGCGCGCGAGCTGAACCGCGATCTCCTGGGCGACGCCCGATGGGTGGGCTGCGTGCTGCCCGTGGGCGACGGGATCGGGATCGCGGCGCGGGCCTAACCCCGCAGCGCCGCCACGAGCGGCAGCACCACCGTCGCCATGAAGACCATCAGGACGCCGGCGGCGATCATGACCTTGACCTTGAAGAGGTGCCCGAAGACGGCGATCAGGAAGCCGATGCCGAAGACCGCGATGTACGGCTTCGGGTCCGTGCCGACGTCCTGGCTGGGGAGGTCGGGGAGCTCGGCGATGACGGTCGCGAGGCGGGCCAGCATGGCGAAAGTATCCTTCAGCCGGTGACGCACACCGCCGAGAGCGTCGAGGCGATGCGCGACGGCCTCGAGTCCGTCGGCTATCTCGCGGGCGAGTCGACGGCCCTGGTGTCGTTCCTCGCCGCCAAGCTCGGCAAGCCGGTGCTCGTGGAGGGACCGGCGGGCGTCGGGAAGACCGAGCTGGCGAAGGCGCTGTCGCGGACCACCGGCCGCAAGCTGATCCGCCTCCAGTGCTACGAGGGCCTCGACGAGGCGAAGGCCCTCTACGAGTGGAACTACCGCAAGCAGCTGCTGCGGATCCAGGCGGAGGCCACGGGCACCGGCTGGGACGCCGTCCAGGAGGACATCTTCGGCGAGGAGTTCCTGCTCAGGCGGCCGCTCCTGCAGGCGATCGCCGAGGAGGAGCCGGTCGTTCTGCTGATCGACGAGATCGACAAGACCGACCAGGAGTTCGAGGCGATGCTGCTCGAGCTGCTGAGCGACTTCCAGATCACGATCCCCGAGCTCGGGCGGATCGAGGCGACCACCCACCCGGGCTGGGACGATATTCAGGACGACATCTTCGGCGCGGAGTTCCTGCTCGAGCGGCCGCTGATGACCGCGATCGCCGCGCCCGAGCCCGTGGTGCTGCTGATCGACGAGATCGACAAGACCGACCAGGAGTTCGAGGCGATGCTGCTCGAGCTGCTGTCCGACTTCCAGATCTCGATCCCGGAGCTGGGCGTGATCGAGGCGTCGAGCCACCCGCTGGTGCTGCTCACCTCCAACAACTCGCGCGAGCTGACCGAGGCGCTCAAGCG
>DATENL010000321.1:0-2443 GCA_035275105.1 Thermoleophilaceae bacterium | reverse complement strand
GGCCGCGGCTTGGGCGGCGGCTTCGGCGGCCGCCGCGGCGGCATGTAGACGGGCTGGTCCTCGTACTGCCGCCGCCGGCGCCGCTTCCGCGCATGCGCAGCGTGCCGCGCGCGCGCGCGGTGCCTGCGATGGCGCTTCTTGAGCAGGGTCGACGGCATGGGCCCTGCCCATTAAGTCGGCCTCGCGCGCGAGGCCTTGATAGCGGGCGACGTGCGCTAGGCGTCGATTCCGGGCGCCGGGAAGGCCGCGGTCAGCTCTCTGACCTCGTCGGCGAGCGCGGCCAGCGCGGGCTCGTCGGAGTCCCGGGCGGCGTCGACGGCGCGGCCGATCATCCGCGCGATCGTGACCATCTCGTCCGTTCCCATCCCGCGCGTGGTGACCGACGGCGTGCCGATCCGCAGGCCCGAAGGGTCGAACGGCTTGCGCGGGTCGAACGGGACGGTGTTGTAGTTCGTCTCGATCAGCGCGCGGTCGAGCGCCTGGGCGGCCGGCTTGCCGGGCACGCCCTTCGACGTCAGGTCGATCAGGATCAGGTGGTTGTCGGTGCCGCCCGACACGAGGTCGAAGCCGAGCTTCATCAGCTCGTCGGCGAGGGCCTTGGCGTTCGCGACGATCCGGTGCGCGTAGTCCGCGAACTCGGGCCGCGAGGCCTCCTCCAGCGCGACCGCGATCGCCGCCGTGGTGTGGTCGTGCGGGCCGCCCTGGAGGCCCGGGAAGATGGCCTTGTCGATCGCCGCGGCGTGCTCCTCGTCGCACATCACCATCGCCCCGCGCGGCCCGCGGAGCGTCTTGTGCGTGGTGGTGCTGATGACCGGCGCGTGGCCGACCGGCGTGGGGTGGGCTCCGCCCGCGACGAGACCGGCGATGTGCGCGATGTCGGCGGCGAGGACGGCGCCGACCTCCGCCGCGATCTCGGCGAAGCGGTCGAACTCGATCGTGCGCGGCACGGCGGTGCCGCCGCAGAAGATGAGCTTGGGCCGCTCCTCGCGCGCCACGCGCGCGACCTCCGAGAAGTCGATCCGTCCCGTGTCCGCGTCCACGCCGTAGTGCACGGCGCGGAACCACTTGCCGGTGACCGAGACCGCGTGCCCGTGGGTCAGGTGCCCGCCCATCGGGAGGCCCATCCCCATGACCGTGTCGCCGGGCGAGACGAACGCCATGTACACCGCGAGGTTGGCCACAGAGCCCGAGTAGGGCTGCACGTTGGCGTGGCCGACTCCGAAGACCTGGCGAGCGCGGTCGATGGCCAGCTGCTCGATCTGGTCGACGTAGCGCTGGCCCTCGTAGTAGCGGCGGCCGGGATAGCCCTCCGAGTACTTGTTCGTGAGGACCGATCCGGTGGCCTCGAGGACCGCGCGCGAGGCGTAGTTCTCGGAGGCGATCAGGCGGATCGAGTCGCGCTGGCGCCGGGCTTCCTGGTCGACCAGCTCGGCGATCGCCGGGTCGGTGCGCTCGAGGGCGGAGTGGGTGGAGATCTCGGTCGTCATCGGCGGTCAGCCGATCGTAGCCGAGGTGCCGGAGCGGGTTTGCCTTACGATGTTTCGGGAACTTTCGTACTAGAGCGGAGCGGGATGAGCCAAGTTCGCGCCGCCGTCCGTACCAGACGCGAGACACACTCCGGCACCAGTGCCGGCGGGTGGATCAGGTCTTTCACCCGGCGGTCCAAGGAGATGCTCGCAGTGGTACAGACCCAATCACGTGACGACCTGGTGCGCGAGCACCTGCCGCTCGCGCGGCGGCTCGCCACGCGTTACCGCCACACGAGCGAGGCGCTCGAGGACCTGACCCAGGTCGCCTACGTCGGGCTGGTCCTGGCGGCGGATCGCTTCGACCCCGAGCGCGGCGTCTCGTTCAAGAGCTACGCGATCCCGACGATCGTCGGCGAGCTCCGCCGCCACATCCGCGACCACGCGTGGGCGGCCCGCGTCCCGCGCAGCCTCCAGGAGAACGTGCTGCGCGTGAGCGCGGCGTCGTCAGAGCTCAACACGCGGCTGGCGCGGTCGCCGACCATAGGCGAGCTGGCCAAGGAGACCGGCCTCGAGCCGGAGGCCGTCGTGGAGGCGCTCGGCGCCTCGTCGGCCTACGAGGCCGAGTCGCTCGATACCCGTACGACGAGCGACGGGGACGAGCGCGAGCCGCTGGTCGCGAGGTTGGGCAGCGAGGACAGCGGCTACACCCTGGTCGAGTACGGCGTCTCGATGCAGCCCGCGCTGGCCGAGCTGTCCGCCCAGGAGAGCGCGATCGTGGCCATGCGCTTCTTCGAGGACCTGACCCAGGCCGAGATCGCCCGGCGCATCGGGATCTCCCAGATGCAGGTCTCCCGCGTCCTGCGGCGCGCGGTCGACCAGCTGCACCACGCGACCCAGGCCGCCGCATGAAACAGGGTGCCGTGCAACAGGGGCCAGGCCACCTGTTGCACGCAACAGGTGGCCTGGCCCCTGTT
>DATENL010000320.1:0-7462 GCA_035275105.1 Thermoleophilaceae bacterium | reverse complement strand
CAACAGGGGCCAGGCCACTTGTTGCGCGCAACAAGTGGCCTGGCCCCTGTTGCGTGGCCCCTGTTGCGGGAGCCTAGACCGCTTCCTCGAACAGCGCCAGATCTGAGGAGAGCGCCTCGCGCAGCCGTTGCTTGAGGCGCGAGTGCAGCCGGCACACGCGGCTCTCGGACACGCCCAGCACGTCGCCGATCTCGCGCAGCGTCAGGTTCTTCACGTAGAGCAGCACGGCCAGCTCGCGCTCGCGCTCGGTGAGGCGGGCGAACGCGCGGCGGAACTTCTCCTTGGCCTGCATGCGCGCCGTCGCCCGCTCGGGGTCGAGCTCAGGCGCGTCGGAGAGGATCGTCTCGATCCGCTCGATCTGGCCGTCCTCGTCGTCGACCACGAGCGAGTTGAGCGACGTCAGCTCGGACGCATGGAGGTCCTGCTGGAGCTTGTCGAGCTGCGCGCGCTCGATGGCGAGCGCGTCGGCCAGCTCGTCCTGCGTTGGGCGGCGGCGGTGGATCGCGATGAACTGCTCGCGTGCCTTGCCGATGTCCCGCTCCCAGCGCCGCAGGGGCCGCGGCGCCCAGTCCTGGCGGCGAAGCTCGTCGAGCACGGCGCCGTGGACGCGCGTCCAGGCGTACTGCTCGAACGTCGCGCCGCGCTCCGGGTCGAAGCGGTCGACGGCGGCGATGAGCGCCTCTAGACCGCACGAGAGAAGGTCGTCGACCTCGCACCACGCCGGGAGCTCGCGCACCTTGCGGTAGACGATGTGCTTGACGATGCCGGCGTACGCGATGACCAGGCGGTCGCGCATCCGCGCATCGCCGGTCCGCTGGTACTCCGTATGCAGTGCAAGCGCCTCGGCATCCGGAAGCCGGTGTCCGCGCGCCCGCCGCGTGTCCGTCATTTGCCCTCCATCGGCGGCCTTCTCCCCTATCGACCCCCCCTCTCGGGGGCTCCATCCACGGTTCGGAGTAGTGGACGAGCGGTCGATAGTGTCCGCTTCGTGGCAGGTACCCCAGAGACCGCGACTGTCGTGATCGTGGAGGACCACGTCGCTCTGCGACGGGGATTGGAGCTGCTTCTGCGCGACACGGACTGCCGGGTGATCGGCACCGCCGACGACGCCGAGACCGCTCGCTCGCTGGTCGAGCGGCGCCGCCCGGCCGTGGCCGTCGTGGACATCAACCTGCCGGGCCAGAGCGGAATCGAGCTGACCCGCACGCTGCTGGCCGACCATCCCGACCTGGGCGTCCTGCTCTACACCGGCATCGACGACCAGGAGACGCTGTCGGCGGCGCTCGACTGCGGGGCGCGCGGCTTCGCGCTCAAGGCGGGCGCGCCCGAGGAGCTCCTGACCGCGATCAGGGCGGTCGCCCAGGGCGAGACGTACGTGGACAAGCGGCTGCGCCCGCTGCTGCTCGCCCGCCTGACCACCGAGCGGATCGGCGTCCTCTCCCCGCGCGAGCGCGAGGTGCTCGACCTGCTGGCACAGGGGCTCACCGGCGAGGAGGTGGCCGCGCGCCTCGGGCTGTCACCCGAGACCGTCCGCACCCACGTGCGCAACGCGATGGACAAGCTCGAGGCTCACACGCGCGTGCACGCCGTGGCGATCGCCCTGCGCCAGGGCGAGATCTAGGCCGAACCGCTAGCCAGCGCCGGCGGGCTGGCCCTCGCCCTCGTCCTGCTCCTCGTCCGCGGCCTGCGTCTCGCGGCGCTTGTCGTAGCTCACGCGGGCGAGCACGAACCAGCTCGCGAAGAACACGAAGAGCAGCATGAACCCCGCGGTCGCGGGGCCGACGAGGAGCCACATGAGCAGCGCGGCGACGGCCCCGAAGGCCACCGCGCGCAGCACGATGCCGAGGTCGAGCACGTGCTCGAGGAACGGCCGCTCCTCGACGACGGGCTCGAGCTTCTCGTTCGCGGTGTGCATTGCGTTGTCGATCCGTGCGTTCGCCATATCCCTTCACTCCCCGGTCAGCCGCGCGACAAACCGCCCCCGCCCGGGCGGCGCGCTAGCGTGACCGCCTCCCTTCCCGTGCACCCGACGCCCACACCGGTTCGCAGGCGCCGGCGGCGGGGCGGCAGGACGCTCGTCGCGATTGCGATCCCGGCCGCCGCCATCGTCGCGCTCGTGCTGCTCCTCTCGAGCGGCGGCTCCGACGAGCCGGCGGGCGGGCGCCGTGCCGCGGAGGCGAACCCGGTCGCGGCGTTCATCGAGAAGCTGGCGCGGCCGTGGCTGCGTCCGGGCGTCCAGCGACCGCCCGGCGTCCACTTCGCCGGCCACTACCGCGACCCGGTCAGCTCCGGCACGCGCTACGGCGACTCGCTGATGGGCTACACGATGGTCCTGACCGGCCTGCGGACGCACCGGATGGACCGGGTGCGCTCCGGGCTGCGGGCGCTCAACTTCTCGGTCCCGCGCGCGGCGCTGCACTCGCGGCCGAGCATCTTCGAGATCACGGCGATCGCGGGCGCCTACAACCTCGCGCGCCAGAACGTCCCCGACGAGCCGCTCTTCGCGCGCCACAAGTCGGGGTGGGAGGAGTACCTGAGGCACGTCAAGCTGATCCGGCTGCCGGCCACGACCTACTTCGGCAACCACTGGCTCGTGGAGGCGGTCGAGGTGCGCGAGCTCCTGCGGACCGGCATCAGGTCGAGCGACCCGCACGCCGTCCTCGGCGGCGAGCGGGAACAGGCCGAGCGCCTCAGCCGCGATCTGATCAACCGCCGGATCCCGGCGATGGCGAGGAAGAACGCCGTGACCACCCAGATCGGGCGCGCGTTCGTGCTCTCCGATCCGCCCGACAACCCGCTCGTCTACCAGGGCCTGTCGTTCGGCTACTACGCGCGCGCGATCCAGATGCTGGGCGACGATGCGTCCCCCGCGGCCAGGCGGACGCTCGTCCAGATCGCGCGGGCGTCGCTGCTGGTGACCGCCCCGGACGGCGACCTCGCGTACTTCGGACGCAACCAGGAGGAGTGCTGGGGCCTCGCGGGCACGGCACTGGGCGCGCTCGAGACCGCGAGCCTCGACGAGTCGCCGCCGGCGCTCGACGCGCAGCTCCGCGAGCTCGCCATGCGAGCGATCCGCCGGCTCGACACCGAGTACCAGGTGGACGCCTGGGGCCTGAACTACGCGCCGGTCGTCCGCCGAGACCCCGCGCACGCGCTGGAGGCGCTCGACCCGGGCGCCGGCGGGCCGTCCTTCGCCGGGATGGCGCAGCTCATGCTCGAGTGGTCGCTGCCGGTGGCGAAGCGGCCGCCGGCGGGCGCGACGATCCCGGCCGATCACCCGCTGCAGGCCAAGCTGTCGCACGGCGAGAGCCGCCTCGACCTCGTGCGCCGCGGGCGCTTCTGGTACGCGGTGCGCCCGAGCACCAGCGGCAAGCACCCCGACGACATCCGCGCGGACTTCGGGCTGATCGCCTTCAAGGCGCGCGGCGCCGGGGGCCGCTGGCGCGACGTGATCCACCTGCGTCCGTTCACGCGCGGCGACGGCCCGCGCAGCGCCGGCCCCGTGCTGCGGACCGGCGGCCTGCTCGGCCTGCCGTTCGCGTCGCGCGTCGACGTGAGCCCCGGCGGCGTGGTCGACATGACGATGGCGTGGCGCGGCCCGCCGACGCCGACGAAGTACACGGTCGCGAAGCTGCCCTCGGGGGTCAACATCCGTGCGCTCGGCTACACGCCGGGCCCCACCTACCGCGACGGCGTCCCGATCTCCTACACGCCTGTGCCGTGCGGGCTCCGGATGTCGGTGACCGCGCGAGCCGGGGACACGATCGAGTACTCGCTGTTCCTCAACCGCGGCAGCGCGCGCACGAGCGCCCGGACCGCCTCGGACGCGCTCTCACGGAGCACCTTCAACCGCCCGGCGCACGTGTCGCTCGAGGGCCCCTACCACTCCGCCGTCGAGTCGAACCTCGTCCGTGCCCGCCTGACGTTCTCGAACCTCCCCGCCGGGCCGCTGGAGATCACCACCTGCGCGACTTGATTGTCGCCTCGCTTGGGACGAGGGGCGGCGCCGCGGAGACCGGCGCCACGGGCGCGACGCGCGCGTCCTCCACGACCACCACGACCCCCGCCGCCACGATCGCGGCGCCGCCGATCAACGTCCACGCCCCGACCCGCTCGCCGAGCAGCGCCGCGGCGAGCACCACCGCGGACAGCGGCTCCAGGTACCCGAGGATCCCGGCGGTCGTGGCGGGCACGAATCGCAGCGCGAACACGTACGCCACGCCGGTGAGCCCCGTGATGCCCACCCCGAGCAGCACGAGGTACGCGATCTCGCGCCCTCCGAGCGAGTAGCCGCCGGCGAGCGCGCCCGGGGACAGCGCCAGCGCCGCGGCGCCCGCCTGCCACGCCTGGACGGTGAGCGGGTTCACCTCGGCGGTGAAGCGCTTGAGCAGCACCACGAAGACGGCGTAGGTAAGCGCCGCCAGCAGCGCCAGGCCGATCCCGGCCGCCCGCACCGCGCCGCCGGCCCCGCCACCCGCGAGCGCGATGCTCGCCACCCCCGCGGCCGACACGCCGAGCGCGCCCGCCGTCACCCGCGAGACGCGCTCGCCGAGCAGCGCCGGCGCCAGGATCGCGATCAGTATCGGCGCTGAGTAGGTGACGAGGATGGCGCTCGCCACCGAGGTCTCGCGCACCGCGGCGAACAGGCATGCGAAGTGCGCGGCGAGCACGAGCCCGAGGGCGATCACCGCCGGGCGCGGCGGACGCAACGCCGCCGGCCTGACCACCAGCGCGATCGCGGCGGCGACAAGCGCGCACTGCGCCTCCTGGAAGAACGCGATCGCGAGCGGCGGCATGTCGAGCTCGCGCACGACGATCCCGATGCCGCCCCACGAGGCGGCGCACGCCGCGATCGTGGCCGATGCAATCGTGCGGCGCGACATCAGGGGCACGCTAGAGGCTGGCGGCGAATAGGCTGGTAAATCCGGCCAGACGGCCGGACGCGCGACCTCGCAGCACCTAAGCTCGTCTCCCCGGAGGTCAATGCCAGGCGCCCCTGGGAGGGAAATGTCAGACGACGTCCCTGTGATCGACTTCGACGCGCCCCCACCGCCGCGTCGAGCAGCGCGCTTCAACGCGCTCGAGAGCCGGCTCCTGTCGCTGGTGATCCGCCGCGACGACGCCGGTCGCGTGGTCTCCCCCGGGCTGCTCCAGCGCGTGCTCGCGCTCCTCTATCTCTCGGGCGCCACGATCGGCGTCGTCTCGATGGCCTTCCCCCAGCCGCCGGGAACGAGCGTCGCGGGCCTGTTCGCCGTGTACGGGGTGGCGTACGCGGTCGGCGTGCTCCTGTTCCTGACGCTCGACCGCGCGTCCGCCTGGGTCCCGGAGCTGGGGCTGGCCTTCGGCACGCTGCTGATCACCCTCGCCATCCACTTCACCGAGGCGCGGACGGGCGTGTACGCGATGTTCTACGTGTGGGTGAGCATCAGCGCCTTCTACTTCCTCTCGTGGGAGCGCGGCTTCCTCCAGATCGCGCTGATCGCCGGGTTCTTCGCCGCGGTGCTCCTGATGGAGCGCCCGGCGGCCGGAGCCGAGGAGTGGATCATCACGCTCGGCACGGTCAGCGTGGCGGGCCTGTTCGTGGGGGCGCTGCGGCGCGGGGTCGAGCGGCTGATCGCGAACCTCGAGGAGAGTGCGCGCACCGACCACGCCCGGCTCTACGCCGCGGAGCGCGCCGCGCGGCTCGAGGCCGACCGCGCCTCGGAGTCGCTGCGGCGGCTCCAGCAGGTGACCGACGTGGCGCTGAGCCACCTCGACCTCGAGGAGCTCCTGGAGGAGCTGCTCGGCCGCGTGCGGCAGGTCCTGGGCGTCGACACCGCGGCGGTGATGCTGCTCGAGGACGGCGCGCTCGCGATCCGCGCCGCGCTGGGCATCGACGAGAGCGCCTGGCGAGGGCTCAGCATCCCCGTCGGCGAGGGCTTCGGCGGCCGCGTGGCCGAGCGCCGCCGCCTGCTCGTGGTCCGCGGCGAGGACGAGACGCGCAGGGTCAGCCCCCAGCTCAGCGACCTCGGCCTCTGCGCGATGATGGGCGCTCCGCTGCTCGTGGAGGGCGACGTCATCGGCGTGATCCACGTCGGGTCGTACACCGACCGCGAGTTCGACGAGGAGGAGAAGCGCCTCCTCTCCCTCGTTGCCGACCGCGCCGCGCTCGCGATCACGCACGCCCGCCTGTACGAGCGCGAGCACGGGATCGCCGAGACGCTTCAGCGCAGCCTCCTGCCCCGCTCGCTGCCGCGCGTGCCGGGCGCGGTCGTGGCCGCGCGCTACCTGCCCGCGCGCGCCGAGGCGCAGGTCGGCGGAGACTGGTACGACGTCGTGCCGCTCACCGGCGGCGGCTTGGCACTGACGATCGGCGACGTCTCGGGTCACGGCGTCGAGGCCGCCTCGCTGATGGGGAGCCTGCGCGACGGCCTGCGCGCCGCCGCGCTCGAGGGCGAGAGCGTCGCGCGCGCCACCGAGCGCGTCGACCGCCTGCTCCAGAGCCAGCGCGGCGGCGGCGACGACGCGATCGCAACCGCGCTCTTCGGAGTCCTGGGCGCGGACGGAGCGCATCTCGACTTCACGAGCGCGGGCCATCCGCCCCCGCTCGTGATCCGGCCCGACGGCAGCGCCGAGTTCGTTCTCGGCGGCCTGTCGACCCCGCTCGGAGTGCTCGCCAACGGCAGCCGCCCGACCGCGCGCATCGACCTCGAGCCGGGGTCGCTGCTGCTCCTCTACACCGACGGCCTCGTGGAACGGCGCGACGCGAGCATCGAGGTCGGCATGCGGCGACTCGCCGAGGCGGCGCGCGAGGCCGACCGCGATCCGGAGCTCTTCTGCGAAGCGGTCGTCCACGCGATGCTCGGAAGCGAGGGGCCCGCGGACGACGTGGCGCTGCTCGCGGTCGCCACCGGCTCTTGACACGGGCCGCTCTCCGCGGTTACCGTCGATACGAGTAACTCGCGGCATTGGAACGCGGTTCAGGGACGGGCCGCAGCCAAACCCGAGGGGAGAGAACAGCGCCGTTCGGGAGACCGGGCGGCGCTTTCTCTACCCGGCTCCCGGCTGCGGCGCGTCGCCTAGCTCGGGACCGCCTCCAGTCCGATGGCGCGCGCACGCGCGGCGACCACCTCGCGCTGCTCGGCGAGCGGACGCGACGACGCGCCCGGCTCGTGCCCCTCCAGCTCGAGGACGCGGCCGGAGCGCAGGCGGACCTCCAGTCGGCAGGGGAACGTCATCCGCAGCCGGCCGGTGTCGAGTCCGTCGATGCCGCGCGGCGAGCCGCCACTCAAGAGCGCGCGCAGCTCCCTGCGCAGATCGCTGCGCCGCGCCAGCTCGGCCAGCTCGCGCGGCGCGATCGCCGCCTCGTCCATTCCGAGCTCCCGCATGCGGCGCACGACTCGCGGCCACGCGCGCAGCGGCACGTCGCGCACGGACGCGCCCGCGTCCACCACGCCGCGCGCACTCTCGAGGCTGAGCGCCC
>DATENL010000319.1:0-16050 GCA_035275105.1 Thermoleophilaceae bacterium | reverse complement strand
GACGGCGGCCGACGGCCTGCCGAAGCAGCCGCCGCGCAGGATGCCGTCGGTCGAGCCGGAGCTGCGGGGCCAGACCCGGCGCCGCGCGGTTCGGGTGGCCCGCAAGGTGGCCGTCGCCGGCGGTGCTGTGTTCGGCCTGGGGCTCGCCGCGCTGGCGCTCAAGCGCATCGGCGTCGATTCGATCCTCAATGCGCTGGTGGCCGCGACGCCGTGGTGGGTGCTCGTGGCCTTCGCCCTGATGTGCGCGTCGATGCTCGCGCGGGCCGAGTCCTGGCACGCGATCCTTCGCGCGGCGCTGCCCGGGGTGCGGGTGCGGCGCCGGCACGCGACGCGCGGCGTGATGATCGGCGTGCTGATGTCGGCCACGCTCCCGGCGCGCCTCGGCGAGCCGTCGCGAGCCCTGATCGTGGCCCGCCGCCTGGGTCGCGTGCGCGAGAGCCTGCCGATCGTGCTCGGGACGCTGGTGTCGCAGACGCTCCTGAACCTGGTCGCCCTGATCGTGCTCGGCTCGATCATGTTCGCCACGGTCGGGCTGTTCCAGGGCCACGAGAGCGCGCTCGTGCTCGTGACCGTCGCGCCGATCGCGGCGCTGTCGCTCGTCGCGCTGACTCCGGTGCTGCTCCGCAAGGGCGCCCCGTCGCGCTTCCGCCGGCTGCGGATGTGGGTGGCGCGCGCTCGGGGCGCGATGGTCGAGGTACGGCGCGGCCTGATGGTCTTCCGCAATCCGAAGCTGGGCGCGTGGGCCACGTTCATGCAGCTGCTCGCCTGGGCGATCCAGTGGTTCGCCTGCTACGCGCTCCTGGTTGCGCTGGGCCTCGACGGCAAGGCCGGGATCGGTGCGGCCGCGGCCGTCCTCTTCGCGGTCAACGTCACCGCCGTGATCCCGGCGACGCCGTCGAACATCGGCGTCTTCCAGGCCGCCTGCGTGGCGGTGCTGTCGGCCTACGGCGTGAACCACACCGACGCGTTCGCCTACGGGATCATCCTCCAGGCCGTCGAGGTGGCGACCGCGTTCGCTCTCGGCATGCCGTCGCTGGTGGGCGAGGGGATGTCGTGGAAGGACCTCCGCCTGCGCGCGATGCACGCGGCGCCGGTGGAGCTGTCGGCCGCGGCTGCGCGCAGCAGGCGCGAGCGCGGGGCCGAGGTCGAGGCCTAGGGTCCGTAGGCGGGCCGGCGGGTGCGCTGGCTGGTCGACGGGATGAACGTGGTCGGCTCGCGGCCGGACGGCTGGTGGCGCGACCGGCGCGGCGCGATGCGGGCGTTGATCGAGCGCCTCGAGGGATTCGCCGCCGACACGGGCGACGAGGTGGCGGTGGTGTTCGACGGGCGGCCGTTCGAGCTCGAGGACGGCGGGCGGGTGGAGGTCGGGTTCGCCCCGGGCGGGCGAAACGCGGCCGACCACGCGATCGCGGAGTGGGTCGAGGCCGACGACGATCCGGGCTCGATAACGGTCGTGAGCTCGGACGGGGAGCTGGTCGACCGGGTGCGGAAGGCGGGCGCGGACGTCGTGCCGGCGGGCACGTTCCGGAGCCGGCTGCCGTAAAGCCCGCCCGCGTGCGGGCCGATCACAGGGGGATGGGCCCGCGTTCGGCACTCGTACTCCGCCTGGCCGTGCTCGCGGTCACGATCGCCATCGGGGTGGCCGTGGTCGGGCTCCGCCCGGCGGCGCCCCACCAGGATGGCCCGCTGCGGGACCAGCTCAACGGCAAGACCTCGCAGGGCTTTCCCGTCTACGGCCTGGAGCACGAGGGCCGGCTCACCGGGATCCACCTCGTCTGGCGCGGCACCTGCACGGACGGCAGGACGCTCAAGTGGGTCATCCAGAACGTGCAGGAGGAACGCGCTCACTTCGTGCGCGACGGGCGGCGATTCTCGGTCGTCGACCGCCATCCGGGCTTCGTTCCGAGCGGCTGGTCGGCCAGGCAGGAGCTGGCGGTGCGGGGCGGCACCTCCGCCGATGCCAGCTCGGCGTCCGGCACGATGCGCGGCCACGTGTCCTGGGGCGGAGCCGGCCACGCCGGCGGCAGCTGCGACTCCGGCCCGGTCAGCTGGAGCCTGCGCAAGCCCGGCTGATCGCCGCCCGGGGAGTCGAACGTCCAGAAACCGACGCTATAGCGTCGGTAAATGGACGTTCGAACCGCCTCAGCGGTCGGCGACGGCCTCGGCGCGGGACTCCGCGTGCGCCTCGCCGTCGGCTGAGCCGCCGTCAGCCGGCATGTCGCCCTCCTCGGGCGGCTCCTCGTCCGGAAGCACGCCGAAGGTGACCTCGCCGTCCACCACGCGGTGGCCCTCGCGGCGGCGCGGGTCGGCGATGATCGCGTCGCCCTTCGCCTCGCCCTCGGGCAGGCGGCCGCTCTTCATGCCGAAGTAGATCGCCTGCGGGTGGTGGGCGACGATCGCCAGCGTCGACTGCTCGGGCTCGACGGCGTATCCGCCGGACAGCGCCAGGCCGATCTTCGGCGCGTCGAGCAGCCGGAAGACCTTCTCGTGCTCGGACTGGTCGGGGCAGGCGGGGTAGCCCCACGAGTAGCGGCGGCCCTGCGCGGGCCCGATCCCGAGCTCGCGGCGCACCTCGGAGTGAAGCCACTCGGCCATGCCCTCGGCCACCTGGACGCCCAGGCCGTGCACGAACAGCTGCTCGGCGAACTCCCCGTCGGCCTCGAGCGACGCCATCAGCTCCGTGACCTTCGGCCCGGCGGTGACGGCCTGGATCGCGGCCACGTCGCGCTCGCCGGCGGAGAGCGGGCGGTAGAAGTCCGCCAGGCAGATGCGGTCGTGCCCCGGCTGGCGCGGGAAGACGAGCCGGTCGACCTCGCGCTCGTGGTCCTCGGGGTCGAAGACGATCAGGTCGTTGCCCTCGGACGCGACCGGGAAGTAGCCGAGCAGCGCCCGCGGCTGGAAGTAGTCCTGCTCGCGCCACATGCGCGCCAGGCGGGGGTGGAAGTCGTCGCGAAGGAGCTTGTCCCACGCCTCGCCCTTCACGCCGCGGCCGCCCCAGTGGAGCTTGAACAGCACGTGCAGGTCGAGGTGCGGGAACACCTCGTCGAGCTCGACCGGTATCTCGCGCACGCCCCAGAACGGCGGCGACGGCACCGGCGTGTCGGTGCGCGCGGCCGACCGCACCGACGCGTCGTCGGTGGGCGCCTCCTCGGGCTCGGGCCCCTTCTCGCGCAGCCGCTTGGCCTCGGCGTGGACCTTCTCGACCAGCGCCTCGCGCGCGGAGCCGTCCACGAGCTGGTCCATCACCGACAGGCCCTCGAACGCGTCCTTGCAGTAGAAGACGCCGGGCTCGTAGATCTCGTCCGACTCCTGCCCGCCGGGGTAGAGGATCCGCCGGCCGAAGTTGCGGTTGATCGCCGCGCCGCCCACGAGCACGGGGAACGTGAGCCCCTGCTGGTGCAGCTCGGCGACGGCCGCCGGCATCTGCTTCGAGGTCGAGACGAGCAGCGCGGAGAGCCCGATCGCCGTCGCCTCGTGCTCCTTGGCGGCGTCGACGATCGTCCCGATCGGAACCTGCTTGCCGAGGTCGACGACCGTGTAGCCGTTGTTGGTCAGGATCGTGTTGACGAGCGACTTGCCGATGTCGTGCACGTCGCCGAAGACGGTCGCCAGCACGACCGTGCCCTTCGTGTAGCCCTCGATCTTGTCGAGGTACTTCTCGAGCTGGGCGACGGCGCGCTTCATCACCTCCGCCGACTGGAGCACGAACGGCAGGATCAGCTCGCCGGCGCCGAACTTGTCGCCGACCTCCTTCATCGCCGGCAGCAGCACGTCGTTCAGCGTCGGAACGGCGCCGAGCTTCTCGACGGCGCGGTCGATGTCGTCCTCCACGCCGTCCTTCTTGCGCTTGAGGATGCGGAAGTGGAGCGCGTCCTCGGGCTCCATGTCGGCGGTCGCGTCGGCCGCGGCCACCTCCTCCTCCTCGCCCTTCGACTCGAAGTGCGCGATGAACTTCTCGAGCGCGTCGTCCGAGCGGTTGAACACGAGGTCGTCGGCGAGCTTGCGCTCGTCCTCGGAGATCTCGGCATAGGGGGTGATGTGGTTGGGGTTGACCATCGCCAGGTCGAGCCCCGCCTCGACGGCGTGGTGCAGGAAGACGCTGTTGAGCACCGCGCGCGCGGGCGGCGAGACGCCGAACGACACGTTGGACACGCCCAGCGAGGTCTTCACCCCCGGCAGCGCCGCCTTGACGTCGCGGATGCCCTGGATCGTCTCGACCGCCGACGGCTTCCACTCGTCGTCGCCGGTCGTGAGCGTGAACGTGAGCACGTCGAAGATCAAGAGCTCGGGGTCGAGCCCGTGGTCGTCGCAGGCGATGTCGCGGATCCGCTGCGCGATCTCCACCTTGCGGTCCGCCGTCTTCGCCATCCCGACCTCGTCGATCGTCAGCGCGATCAGCGCCGCGCCGTGGGCGCGGGCGAGCGGGATCACCGTGTCGGCCTTGTCGCGGCCGGCCTCGAGGTTGATGGAGTTGACGATCGCCCGGCCCGGTATCTGCTCGAGCGCGGCCTTGATCACGTTCGGCTCGGTGGAGTCGACCTGGATCGGCGCGGGCTGGGTCAGCGACACCCGCTTCACCACCTCGCTCATCTGGACGTCCTCGTCCTGGCGCTCGGTGAGCGCCACGCAGACGTCGAGCAGGTGCGCGCCGCCCTCGACCTGGTCCTCGGCGACCTGCACGATCCCGTCGTAGTCGTCGGCGAGCAGAAGCTCCTTCGCCTTCCGCGATCCCTGCGAGTTCACGCGCTCGCCGACCATCGCCGGGCGCGGCTCCTGCTCGAGCGGGGTGGCGGTCATCATGCTCGACAGGTGCGGCGGCCAGGCATCGGCCGGGCGAGCGCCCACCTCGCGCCCCTTCACGCGCTCGGCGAGCGCGCGTATGTGGTCCGGCGTCGTGCCGCAGCAGCCGCCGACGATCCCCACGCCGTAGCGCTCCACGAACTCCTGCAGCGTGTTGGCGAGCGGCTCGGGCTGCTCGGGGAAGATCGTCTCCCCGTTCGGGCCCTGCACGGGCAGGCCCGCGTTCGGGATGCAGTGCACGGGAAGCGGGCTGTTCTCGCCCAGGAACCGGATCGCGTCGCGCATGTCCTCGGGGCCGGTCGAGCAGTTGAGCCCGATCACCTGGACGTCGAGCGCCGCGAGCGTGGTCAGGACGGCCTGGATGTCGGTGCCGAGCAGCATCTTGCCGCCCTGGGGGAGGAGGGAGACGCTCGTCTGGATCGGCAGCGTCCTCCCCTTCTCCTTGAACGCCTCGCGGGCGCCGAAGATCGCGGCCTTGACCTCGAGGATGTCCTGGGCGGTCTCGATGATGATCAGGTCCGCGCCGCCCTCCACCAGGCCGCTCGCCTGCTGCGTGAACACCTCGACCAGCTCGGCGAACGAGATCGCTCCGAGCGTCGGGTCGTCGGACGCGGGCAGCATGCCGGTCGGGCCGATCGAGCCCGCGACGAATCGCTCCTCGCCCGCCGCCTTGCGGGCGATCTGCGCGGCCTTGGTGTTGATCTCGAGGGTGTGCTCGCCGAGCCCCCACTCGTCGAGCTTGAGGCGGCTGGCCTGGAAGGTGTCGGTCTCGACCACCTCGGCGCCCGCTTCGAGCATCGACTCGTGCACGCCCTCGATGACGTCGGGCCGGTGGAGGACGAGCGCCTCGTGGCACTTGCCCTGCAAACCGCCGTAGTCCTCGCTCGAGAGATCGAACATCTCGAGGGTCGCGCCCATGCCGCCGTCGAAGACGACGACGCGTGAGTTGATGGCCTCGATGAAGTCGCGCATGGCTCCGACCTAGGCTACTGGCCGCGTTCGCACGCGAATCGTCGCCCGCCCCGGCCGGTAGCCGCGGCGCGTCGCGCGCGCGTGACGCGTGCGCGTGCCGTGGAACGTGCGCGTCATCCGCGCCCGTCCGTGGCGTCCGGTGCGTGCGACCCCGCCCGCGAAATGCACCTTCGCGCCGGAGACCCCGCGGCCACGGCTCGTGACAGTGAACTTGAACGTGGTGCGCTCGCCGGCGCGCGTCTCGGCCGGGCTCACGGCCAGCCGCAGTCGCGGGCGGGGGCGCGGCCTCGGACCGCCGGGCGAGCCGGGCGGCGTCGTCGGCGGCCTGTCCGTCGCGTTCGCGAGCTCGATGAGGTCGCCCGAGAACGTGACGACGTACAGGTTGCGGCGCGGGAACGCGCCGCCGCCGCCAAAGGCGACGTTGCTGGGCAGCGTGAGGTCGCGCGCCAGCGCGCACGCCGCCCCGCCGCTCACGCGCCAGATCTCGCCGCCGCCGTTCGCGGCCGCGTACAGGCGGTCGGCGCCGTCCCGAGTCAGCCCGTCGAGGCCGGCGGAGATGTCCTCCGGCGGCGCGGAGAACGACACGCTCGCATTCGCCGGGGCCGCCAGCGGCACTCGCGTGATCTTGGCCGGCGTGAAGGTCTGCGCGACGAGGAGGTTCCGCCCGCCCGTGTCGATCGTCAGCCCGTTCGCCGACTCCACGTCGGCCCAGTGGCGCACGACGCCTCCACCGGGGCGGACGCGCACGATCTCGTTGGAGATGTCGTTGGACGTGTAGAGCGAGCCGTCCCGTGCCCGCGCGAGGCCGTTGGCCTGGTCGATCCCGGTCACGAACGGCTTCTTCGCGCCGGTCTCCGGGTCGACGCGGAACAGCCCCGCCCCAGCGCTGCCGGGAACGCCCGACGACGCGCCGCCCGAGAACCCCGCGATCAGCCTGCCGCCGGGCTCCCACACGAGCCCGCCGGGCCGCATCATCTCCTCGGCGAGGACGCGCGGCTTCTGGCCGGGCCCGTCGAGCCGAAGCAGGCGGTTGTCGGTGAGGTCCGTGAAGTAGAGGCGCCCGCGCGCGTCGCCGATGATCGACTCGAGCCGGCCCTGGCCCTCGGCCAGGACTCGCGCGCGGGGTGGCGACGCGCAGTCCGGCACGGCCCCCGCGGGCGCGGGGAGCAGCAGCAGGACGCCCACGCCCGCGGCCCCAATTCGACGCAGCCCCATGGCGCGGGCACGTTACGTGGCACGATTCGGTCATGCGCCGGATCAGCATCGCCCAGCTCACCACCGCACTCGATCCCGCGGACCCCGACGGGTTCCGCGCGGGCTCCAAGCACCTCGGCCCCGACCTGGGGGCCAAGGCCACGGGCGTCACCGTCTACGACCTCGAGCCCGGCCAGGCGGTCTGTCCGTACCACTACGAGCACGGTGAGGAGGAGTGGCTCCTGGTGGTCGCCGGCACGCCGTCGGTCCGGACGCCCGAGGGCACCGAGGGGCTAGAGCCGAACGACGTCGTCTTCTTCCCGACCGGCCCGGAGGGCGCTCACCAGGTGCGCAACGACTCCGACGCCCGTGCACGCGTGCTGATGTGGTCGAACGTGGTTTTTCCCACCTCGACCGTCTACCCCGACAGCGACAAAGTCGGCATATACACGCGCGGGCGCGACGACGACCTGATCGTGCCGCGGTCGGCGCGCGTGGACTACTTCGAGGGCGAGTCGAACACCTAGGTGAAGAGCCCGGTCTCGGACGCGTAGTACAGGAACCCGACGCACAACCCGAACGCGAGGGCCGTCCCGCCGAGGCCGCACGACCACGCGACCCGCGCTGAGCGGCGCTTGCGCAGGAGGCCGTCCGTGCCGACGACGAGCAGCACCACCGCAGCGATGGTTCCGATCACGAACCCCACCAACACCCGGGGATCGTGGTCGAGTCCGAGGGCCGCGCCGCCGAGACCGGCGTAGCCCGCGAGCAACGTCAGGCCGCCGAACGCCAAGCCGGCCGTCAGCTCGGCGACGGCGCGCAGTGCCGCTCGGGTCTCCATGTGGCTCCAGATCGGCAGAAAGCCGGTCCGACAGCACCCTTGGCCCGCTTGTACAGCGGGCTCTCGACAGTCGGGCGAATCAGCCGCCCCACATTTTCGACACGCGTCCAATGACGCTGCCCCAGCCGGTCCGTACCTTCGATCCAGAACTACGTGATCGCCGCCGGCGGGACTCGCCCGGTGGAAGCCGACATAGGAGGATTCATGTCTACTGGAGCCACGGGGGCGGCTCGGTCCGCTCCTGTCCGAAGGCGGGTGCTGGCCGGGGCCGCAACGGCGCTGGCCGCCGCATTCCTGGTGCCCACGGCGGTCTCCGCCGCCGACGGGCCCACCCTGCCGGACGTAGCGTCGAGCGTCAACACGACCTGGGTGATCGTCGCCGGCGTGCTGGTGATGTTCATGCAGGCCGGCTTCGCGCTGCTCGAGATCGGGTTCTCGCGCATGAAGAACGCGGGCGCCGGGGTCGCGAAGATCCTGCTCAACTTCTCGATCAGCTCGCTCGCCTACTGGGCGGTCGGCTTCGCGCTCGCCTTCGGCGGCGCCGGCTGGTTCGCGGGGGACCACGGGTTCTTCCTGAGCGTCGGGCACACGGCGTCGGAGGCGGCGGACGACATCCCGCTCCTGGGCGTCGTGGACATCAGCCCGGCCGCGCTCCTGTTCTTCCAGTTCGTGTTCTGCGCGGTCTCCCTGGCGATCGTCTGGGGCACCACCCTCGAGCGCATCAAGTGGCAGGCGTACGTCGTCTACGCCGTGATCTTCAGCGCGGTGATCTACCCGGTCATCTCGCACTGGATCTTCGGCGGCGGCTGGCTCCAGGCCAACTCGGGGATGCAGGACTTCGCCGGCTCGACGGTCGTCCACCTCATCGGTGCGACGGGCGCGCTCGCGGCGCTGCTCCACCTCGGTCCGCGTAAGGGCAAGTACGACCGCGCCGGACGGCCGCGGGCCATCCCGGGTCACTCGATGCCGCTGGTCGGCCTCGGGATCCTGATCCTGTGGCTGGGCTGGTTCGGGTTCAACCCGGGCTCGACCCTGGCCGCGATCGGCAACCGCTTCGCCGAGGTCGTGCTCGTCACGAACCTGGCCGCGGCGGCCGGCGTGATCGCGGCCTCGGCCACGATCTACGCGATCACCAAGAAGATCGACATCGGCATGGCCGGCAACGGCGCGATCGCCGGTCTCGTGGCGATCACCGCTCCGTCGGGCTACGTGGAGTACTGGGCCGCTCCGATCATCGGCGCGGTGGCGGGCGTGATCGTCGTCGTCGGCGTGCTGGCGATCGAGAAGGTGCTGGACGACCCGGTCGGCGCGCTGTCGGCGCACGGCCTGGCGGGTATCTGGGGGACGCTCGCGTGCGGCATCTTCACCTCGCCGCGGCTGGCGGACCTCAACGGAGTCGGCGATCCCGGCCTCGTGTACAGCGGCAGCATCCACCAGTTCGCAATCCAGGCGCTGGGCGTCGGCGTCACGTTCGTCTGCGTGTTCGTGGTCTCGTACGGCGTGTTCTGGGCGATCAAGAAGACGATCGGCCTGCGCGTCACGGAGATCGAGGAGGACGCCGGGCTGGACATCGCCGAGCACGGCATGTACGGCTACCCGGAGCAGTTCATCCCCGACACCGAGATCGGCGCCGGCTCGACCGGACCGGTCGCGGACAGGGTGCGGGGACCGGGTGCCCCGGCGCCGGTCACCGCGATGACCGCGGCCGAGGTGACGTCATGAAGATGGTCGTCGCCTACATCCGACACGAGGCCTTCGAGCCGATCCGCCAGGATCTGCTCGAGGCCGGCTTCCCCAGCCTCTCGATCTCCGAGGTCAAGGGCTCGGGACGCCAGAAGGGCCTGACCGAGCACTACCGCGGGTCCGAGATCGCGATCCACCTCCGGCCGAAGCTGAAGCTGGAGTGCGTGGTCGAGGACGAGGCGGTCGGGCTCGTGACCGACACCATCCTGCGGTACGCCCGGACGGGCTCCGTCGGCGACGGGAAGATCTTCCTGCTGCCGGTGGAGGACGCCGTCCGGATCCGCACCGGCGAGTCGGGCGCGGAGGTCCTCCAGGCCCACGACTCCGAGGAGGTGCCGGCGTAGTGGCGGCGATCGAAGAGAGGACCGGCCTCGACGCGCGCGACGTGCTCGCGCGCGTCGAGGAGGAGAACATCGAGTTCGTCCGCTTCTGGTTCACGGACATCATGGGTCAGCTCAAGTCCTTCGCAGTCGGCAAGGACGAGCTGGCCGGGGCGTTCGAGGACGGGATGGGGTTCGACGGCTCGTCGATCACCGGGTTCAACCGGATCGAGGAGTCGGACATGATCGCCATGCCCGACCCGACCACGTTCAAGCTGCTCCCCTGGCGGAGCCGCGACCACAAGGTCGGCCGGGTGTTCTGCGACGTGCTCACGCCCAACGGCGAGCCCTACGAGGGCGACCCGCGGTTCGTGATGCGCCGAGCACTCGGCCGCGCGAAGGACATGGGCTTCGACCACTACTACCTGGGGCCGGAGCTCGAGTTCTTCCTGTTCAAGGACGACCAGGGCACCGAGGTGCTCGACAAGGGCGGCTACTTCGACCTGACCACGCTCGACGTGGCGTCGGACTTCCGCCGCGACGTGGTGTTCACGCTGCGCGAGCTCGGCATCCCGGTGGAGTACACCCACCACGAGGTCGGCCCGTCGCAGCACGAGATCGACATGCGGTTCGCGGACGGTCTCGAGATGGCGGACAACACGATGACCTACCGGACCGCCGTCAAGGAGGTCGCGCACGAGCACGGCTACTACGCCACGTTCATGCCGAAGCCGCTGTTCGGCGAGAACGGCTCGGGGATGCACACGCACCAGTCGCTGTTCCAGGGCGAGAAGAACGCGTTCTTCGACGGCGACGACGAGTTCTACCTGTCGGACGTCGCCAAGGCGTTCATCGCCGGGCAGCTGCGCCACGCGCGCGAGCTGTCGGCGCTGTTCGCGCCGTCGGTCAACTCGTACAAGCGGCTCGTGCCCGGGTACGAGGCGCCGGTGTACGTGGCCTGGTCGCGGCGCAACCGGTCGGCGCTCGTGCGGGTGCCGCTCTACCACCCCGGCAAGGAGCGGGCGACGCGGATGGAGCTGCGCTGCCCGGATCCGTCGTGCAACCCGTACCTGACCTTCGCGGGCCTGCTGCACGCCGGGCTCGAGGGGATCGAGAAGGGGTACGAGCTGCCCGAGCCGATGGAGCGCAACCTGTACGACCTGACCGCGGACGAGCGGACGTCGATCGGCATCGAGAGCCTGCCCGAGACGCTGGGAGAGGCGACCGAGGTGATGGCCGAGTCCGAGGTCGTCGAGAAGGCGCTGGGGAGCCACATCTTCCCGCGCTACGTCGACCTAAAGCGGCAGGAATGGGACGACTACCGCGTTCAGGTGACGCCTTGGGAGCTGGAGCGCTACCTAGCGGTGACCTGACGCCCGCCGGTGCAACAGGGGCCAGGCCACCTGTTGCACCCTCCTCCCCGCGCGGCGCCCACCTGGAGATGGTGGGCGCCGTGCTGGCGGGCGAGGGGCTCGAGCGGATCGCGGAGATCGCGAGCTCGTACGCGGGCGCGCCGGTCGCGATCGTGGTGCCGCGGCTGCACGGCCACACGGAGCGCCCGGAGGGCGTGACCGCCGAGGTGCCGATCGTCACGGGCGGCCAGCAGCTCGGCTCGGTCCTGCTGCTGGGCGAGGGCGTGCCCGAGGCCGGCGAGTACATGCACATGGCGGCCGTCGCCGCGCTCACCGAGGTCGCCGTCGCGGAGGCGCGCGAGGAGACCGAGCACTCCCTGCGGGGGTCGCTGATCGAGGAGCTCCTGACGCGCACCGACCTCGATCCCGACGACGTCGTCCGCCGTGCGCGGCGGATGGGCGCCGACCTGTCCGAGGGCGCCGTCGGGCTCTGCGCGGACCCGGGCGAGCGCGCCGGCGGCCGCCTGATCGCGACGATCGCCGACGAGCGCCGGGACGCCGTCTCGCAGGTGATCGGCGACCGCGTGTACGCGCTCCTGCCGGGCAGGCTCGACGGCGCGCGGCGGCTCGCAACGCGGCTGTCGAAGCACGCGGTCGTCGGGATCTCGTCCGAGTACACGACTCCGTCCGACCTGCGCAAGGCGCTCGAGGAGGCGGAGCTGGTCCTGGACGTGACCGCCGACGGCGAGGCGCCGGGCGAGGCGATCAGCGGCGGCACCTACCGGCTGCTCTTCCGCGTGCTCGCCTCGCACCCCGAGGAGGTCCGCAGCTTCTACGAGGACACGATCGCCCCGATCGTGCGCTACGACGAGCAGTACTCCACCGACCTCGTCGGGACCCTCCAGTCCTACCTCGCCGAGAACTGCAACATGAACGCGACCGCGGCCGCGATCTACGCCCACCGCCACACGGTGAGCTACCGCCTCGAGCGCGTGCGCGAGCTCACCGGGCTGGATCCGACTTCGTCCGAGGACCGCGAGCGGCTGGGGCTCGGGCTGAAGGCCTACCGGATCATCGCGGCGCGGCTGCCGCGGTAGGCGGCGGCTGCCCCTCGGGCTCGAGCCACTCCGCGATCCGCGCGCCGACCTGCGCCAGGTCGTCCGCCACCGCGCGCTCCTGCGTGCGCACGTCCTCGACCAGGACGCGCGCCGGCGAATCGCTCACCGTCACGACGAAGGTCCGGGCGGGCATCGCTCAGCCGGCCGTCCTCGACGCGGCCGGCCCGGGGCGGCCAAAGGCGTCGCGTGCGTTCACGATCACCTTCAGCGTGCCCTTCGGCGGCCGTCGCAGGGTGAGCTCGCGCCGCACGGTGCTGACACGAGCGAACACGGTCTTCCCGGCGTTCACCGTCACGTCGTAGGACTTCGCCCGCGCCGCCTTGCCCCAGCGCATCACGAGCCCCGCCTTCGTCCGTCTGGCCGTGAGGTTCCTCACCTTCGCGGGCCGCTTTGGTGCGCGCAGGGTGTAGCGCGTCACCACGAGCGGCCGTCTGGGGCTCCCGTTCCGGACAACGATGGCCTCGATGGTGCGCTTGATCTCCAGCGGGTTCTTCGGTGTGAACGTGACCCGGCCGCTGTGCCTCGCCGTGAGCGGCTGGATCGTCGTGGCCACGCCGTCGGCGCGGTCCACCAGCTCGATCCGCTGCCCTGGGATCGCCCGTGACTTCCAGTCGACCACGACCTTCGCGCCCCGGCGCTTGACCTTCGCCGTCACCTTCGGCTTCGGGAGCTCGCGAGCCGACGCGAGCTTGGTGATGGCCGGCGAGCCCGGCAGCGGTGTGACGCTCCACGTGCCGGCGCTCGGCGCGTTCAGGAACACGTAGGTCCTGCCCAGCGACGCGACCGGGACGATCGTCGCCTTCGGGGTCCTGAGTGCCCTGCCCTGCGGGGTGACGAACGTCTCGCCCTTCGGCCCTCGGACGCGGACGCGCGGCGCGCCGCCGGCTCCCTGCACCGCAACGGCCACGTCGGCCCCGCCCGCGGGGACCGCGAAGGTCCGCGCTCGACCTGTCGCCGCGGCGCGCAGGGACCGCGGGGGCGGGGGCGTGACCTGCACGCGGTAGGGAGTGAAGTCGCAGCCGATCAGGTCCTGCGGCGGTTCGAGCCAGTTGTCCGTCGCGTAGCCGATCGAGATGGCCCCAGAGCTGGTGCAGAAGGCGTAGCCCTCCGACGACAGCACTCCGATCGCGCCGACGGGGTCGAGGCCCGGAAGGTCGAGCGAGAAGCTGCCGTCGAGGTTGAAGTCGCTGCCGTGGAAGTAGCCCTTAGCCGAGCCGGTGACGCTGTAGAGCTTCTTGAACGGGCCCGCGTCGCCGATCAGCGTGCCCGTCAGGGCGGTGTCGAACGCGAAGTCGAGCCCGGTCGGCGAGTTGGCGTTCATCGGGAAGTAGCCGCACATCGTGACCTGGGCGGTGAGCCTTCCGAGCTTTGCGGCCTCGAGCTCCGGCGAGCTTGCCGCCCCGACGAACGCGAACGGGTTCACGCCCTGCCTGCAGTCCAGGGCGGCCAGGTCGAGACCCTTCACGCGGCCGGTCACCTTGAACAGGTTCTTCAGCTTCGCCGAGCCGGTCTGGGCGGTCACTCCGAAGTCCACCCCGAGCGTCGGCCTGAACTTCGCCGTGCCCGTGAACGCGGTCAGGTCCCAGCCTGTCTTGCCGATCGGGATCTCGAACCCACCCACGTCGAAGCCCAGTCCCGCCACCTCGAGATCGGAGAACAGCAGGCGGCCCGTAAGCGAGCCCTGGTTCTTCCCGGCGCGGCCCTGCCAGGGAAAGAGGACGGTGAGCTCGCCCGACCACTCGATGGTCGTCCCGGCCCTCACGGCGGTGAACTTCCCGCCCCCGAAGCCCGTCCTCACAGGTGGGTTGCTGCCCGGCAGCTCGCTGGCCCACTCCGGCAGCTGGAGCGTGGCGAGCGTGACGTCGAACGGCTTCCCGTTCGCCAGCGTCAGCGTGAAGATCCCGCCGGCCGTCCCAACCGACGGCTTGCCGGCCAGGTCGAGCGTCTCGTACGTCTTGCCGAGGTTCTTGGTGAGCTCCTCCATGGAGATCGTGGTCTCGATCGTCGAGCCCTTGCCGCCCGGCGCCCAGGTGACCTTCACCTGGGCGCTCACGGCCGAGATAACCGGGAGCGCGATCGCACGCTCGATCGTGCCGGGTGCATTGATCGCGAGCGTGTACGTCGGCGTGAACGGCTTGATCTGGTCGAGCGGCGCCGGCACGTGGAGCGAGCCGAGCATCCAGTCGACGCCGGCGCCCTCGGCGTCGAACGGGTCCGCGTGGTCGTCCGGCCTCACGATCAGCTTGCCGCCGGGGCGCGGCCTGAGCTCGATGCCCCCGATCCAGGCGGGCCTCGTGGTCTCGAAGACGCGGCTGATCCCGCGCTCCGTGAAGCAGCCCTTCGCGACGGCGGCGCCGATCCTCAGATCCGTGCAGGAACCCCACCGCTGGGTCGCCTCCGGGCCGGCCGCCGCCCCGTCCGGCTTGTAGCGCACGCGGAAGATGTGCTCGCCCGGCGGCACGGTGTGGAACGTCTTCGGTGACGTGCAGGGCGCGAAGCCGAAGTCGTCGATCCGGCACTCGAAGTGGCCCGGGGGCGGGTTGGCGGGGATGACGCCGAACTCGAAGGTTGGATCCGGCGGGCTCTCACTGCCGGACGGCCCGTCGATGATGAACGCGCGGGGCGGCGGCTCGGTCTCGACCGTGAACTTCGCATCGGTCGGACCGGAGCAGTGCTCGGGGCCGTCCGGCTGCGGAAAGACGGCTGGCGCGTCCTTGTAGCACCGAAAGGTGATCGTGATGAAGTAGTCGCCCGGCTCGAACACCCCTGAGCCGGACCCGTTCGCGGTGAACCTGGCAGTGGACTGACCACCGGAATCGAAGAACGACTGGATGGTGGTCTCGCGGTAGGGCGTGCCCGAGGCGGCCACGCCGCTGGCGTTGCTCAGGGAGAAGCTCACGCGCTTGTCGACCCTGAGCCGGAAGCCCATCGTTCCGCCCGCCTGGGCCTTTGCTCCGTCGCTCGTGGCGGTGCCCTTGAACGTTGCTGTGATCGCGTTCGCACCTTCCGTGAAGGTTGCGTTCACGGTCGCCTGCGCGCTTCCCTCGCCCGCGGCGGTCGCGCTGTTGCTGAAGGAGCTGCCCTCGCCTGCCTTGAAGTCGTTATCCCCCTCGTCGTTGGGGTCGGGGGTCGATGCGTCCGCGTCGACGGAATACCCCACGTCATCCACGACGGTGACGCCGTCGAGCGCCTGAGCGCTCGGCGCTGCCGCTCCGAGCGCGAGGAGCGCAGCTGCCGCAACGGCGACTGCCCGTCTCATGTGTCATCTCCCGCGACGAAGGTCCTGGCCGTCATGTGGGCGCGACGCTAAGCGCCGGCGCTCACAAAAAGCTCACACCGGGTCGCCGGCCAGGATGCGGCGCTGGAGCGCCGCGGTCTCGGCGTCCGGCTCGATGCCCAGGCCGTCCACCAGCGCCTGACGGCAGGCCAGGAACTGCCTCAGCGCGTGGCCGCGGCGGCCGGATCGCGCGTACGCGAGCATCAGCCGCCGGTGCGCGCCCTCGTCGAGCGGGTCCAGGTCGAGCTGGCGCCGCGCGACGGCCACGACGGTGGCGTGGTCGCCGCTCGTCGCGTGCTCGTCGGCGAGCGCCGCCAGCACCTGTGCGTAGAGGTCGATCAGCCGCGCCCGGGCGCTCGCCGCCCAGTCCTCGTAGCGGTCCTCGACCAGCGGCTCGCCGCCCCAGCGCGCGGCGGCGGCGTCGAGTCGCCCG
>DATENL010000318.1:0-7850 GCA_035275105.1 Thermoleophilaceae bacterium | reverse complement strand
GAGGGCGGCGGCCAGGGCCTCGCCGTCGCGCTCGAGCAGGGCGTCGACGAGGCCCAGGGCGACGCCCTCGAGGCGGGCGGGCGCCGGGTCGAGCCGCGCGATGCGGCGGACCAGGGCGTGAGTCCGGGGTTGGTCTACGGTGGGCGCAGCCACGTCTCCATCGTAGCAACTGTTGTCAACTATTTGTCAAGTGTGAGCCAGGACCATGCCGATCTCTTCTGCGAGCTGTTCGACCGGCTCGACCCGGCTGGGTTCCACGCGGAGGGCGAGGCGTGGATGGCCGACGCGGACGTGGCGGCCACGGCCGCCGCGGTCGAGCGGTCCGCCGTGGACGGCGAGCCCGTCGCGGCGCCCGAGAGCGGGCGTGAGACGTTCGCCGTCCTGCTCGGCCTCGACGCCGCCCTCGCCCACGCGAACCCGCTGCTGGGCGTTGCCGCCCCGCCGGCCCTCAGCGAGTACGCGCTCCGGTACGCGGAGTCCGGCCGGCTCGACTCGGGCGCTCTTCCCGGGGCCCTCCTCCCCCGCTTCGCGCGCCCCGGCCGCCGCGGCCAGCTCCCCGACGACCTGGCCGACGCGTTCGGCGCCGTCGTACGCGTCAACCCAGCCGGGTGGGACGCGTGCGACCACGCCGCGCTCCCTGCCCGCTCGCGCCTGACCCGGCCCGAGCGCGACGCCGGGCTTCGCGTGGCCACCGCGCCCATGATCCGCGAGCCGGACGAGCTGGAATGGGAGGTCGAGGAGCGCTCCGGGCTGCGCTTCTACCGGATCCGTCCCGCCGACCGGGAGCCCACGCGGGCGCGGGTGGACAGGGTGATCGCGGCCTGGGACGAGCTGGACGTGTCGATCGGGCTCGCACCCGAGCTGTGCCTGTCGCGTGCGCTGCTCGAGCGCTGGCAGGCCGCGCTCCGGGAGCGCGCGGCGGCGGGCACGAGCCGGCTGCGGCTGGTCGTGGCGGGCAGCGGCAACGTGGACGGCTCCTCGCCGCCGGCGAACGAGGCGGTGCTGCTCGACGCGCGCACGGGCGAGTCGCTGGTCCGCCAGCCCAAGGTCCACCCGTTCAACTTCTCGCGCGAGGACCTGGAGCTGTGGGGGCTCGCCGATCGGCTGAGCGCCCCGATCGACGAGGACCTGCGCCGCGGCGGGCGGGTGTGCGTGGTGGAGGCCGGCGGCGCCCGGCTGGCGATCCTCGTTTGCGAGGACCTGGCTCGGCTGCACACGTTCGCCGCCGCGCTGCACGGCCACGGCGTGTCGCTGCTCTTGGTGCCGGTGTTCGCCCGGCCCACGAAGGACCGGCGCTGGGAGCGCGCGCGGGCGGAGGTCTACAGCGATGCGATCGGCTCGAGCGTCGTCGTCGCCAACAGCCTGGTGATCGCCGAGATCCTGCGGAGCCCAAGGCCGGTGGGGACGGCGATCGCCATCGCGCCCGGGCAAACCGCGGTCGGGCACTCCTCCGAGCCGGACGACGTCGTGGTGTTCGCGCTCGAGGGCGACTCCCTGCGCGTGGAGCACGAGCGCGCGCCTTGATCGCGCGCCGCCCCCTCGCTTAGGGTGGGCATCGATGGCCCGAACGACAGCGCGACTCGCGGCGTGGCGCCGCCCCGCTGCGCTTGCCGCCGTCGTCGCGGCTGCGGCGGCGCTGCCGGCTCCGCCCGCCGGCGCGGCAACTCCCACGCCGCCCGCTCCTCGGCCGATGCCGCCGGCGTTCGCGCCGGTTGCGGCGCCCGAGGTCTACACGCCGCCGACGTTCCGGTTCTACAGCCAGAGCGACAAGCGCTGGGCGCACAAGCCATTCGCCGGCGGCGACATGGCGAGCTCGGGCTGCGGGCCGACCGCGCTGGCGATGGTGGTCGCGTCGCTCGGCCGCCCCTGGCTCGACCCGTGGGACATCGCGCAGCGCTTCCGGGCCGACTCGTCCCCGTACGGAACGATCTGGACCGGAGACCGCTCGATGCCGATGGACGTCGGGCGCCGCTACGAGCTCCACCCGCGCTGGGAGCGCCGCGACATCGGGCGCGTGAAGAACGCGCTCCGTGCGGGCGCGCTCGCCCTCGGCATCTTCCGCCCCGGCCGGTTCACCGACGTCGGCCACTTCATGGTGCTGAAGACGATTCAGGACGGCCTGATCGAGGTCGCCGACCCAGCCGGGGGCAGGTACAGCGGCTGGTACCGGCAGTCCGTCCTCATGCGAGACGGCAGGGCGGCCGGCTTCTGGACCTTCGAGCCCTGATCCTCTTGCGTAACCCAAACGGGTGCCTGTTAGCGAATTGGGTGTACGGGTAGGACTGACGAGACGCGAGGCGCGGACGGACCGAAAGGGACGGGAGCGAACCGGTCACCCCGTACCCCTACCGAAAGGACTGCTCAATGGCAGCCACCGACGTAACGCGCTCCGCAACGCGCGCCCCCGACAGCAGAGGCACGACCGGCATTCGGCGCATCACCGAGACGAAGGCCGCGCTCAAGACCACCGAGTTCATCGCCTACGTGGCCGTGCTCGTCGGCATCCTCATCGCCGGCGCCGTGACCAAGGCCGGCGAGGGCGCCGACGACCGCCTGCTCGCCAAGCACGCCTGGCTCTACGTGACGATCCTGACCGTCGGCTACATGATCAGCCGCGGACTCGCGAAGTCGGGCGTCCGCGAGCCGTACACGGACGACGACGACCGCTAGGAACGACCGCGCGGGCGGGTCGCGACGCGATCCGCCCGCGGACGTTCAACCCGGACGCAGTCCGGCGGGCATAGGATTGCCCGCCGTGCGCGCCCTACAGATCACCGAGCTGAGCGGCCCCGACTCCGCCCTGCGCCTCGAGGACGTCGACGAGCCGACGGCGCACCCGATGGCCCCGGACTCGTCGGTGATCGTGGACGTCCACGCGGCGGGCGTCTCGTTCCCCGAGGTGCTCCAGACGCGCGGCGAGTACCAGGTCAAGCCGCCGTTGCCCTTCGTGCCGGGCAGCGAGGTCGGTGGCGTCGTCCGCTCCGCGCCCGAGGGGAGCGGCCTCCGCCCGGGCGACCGGGTGGCCGCGTTCTGCATGCTCGGCGGCTTCGCCGAGGTCACCGCCGCCCCGGCCCACACGACCTTCCGTCTCGCCGACGAGCTCGACTTCGCGCAGGGCGCCGCGCTCGTCCTCAACTACCACACGGCGTGGTTCTCGCTCGTCACGCGCGGCCGGCTGAAGGAGGGGGAGACCGTTCTCGTGCACGGCGCGGCGGGCGGGGTGGGCACGGCGTCGCTCCAGGTCGCGAAGGGCCTCGGCGCCCGGACGATCGCGGTCGTGTCGAGCGACGAGAAGGAGCGCGTCGCGCGCGAGGCGGGCGCCGACGAGGTCCTGCGCAGCGACGGCCCGTGGAAGGACCAGGCGAAGGAGGTGTCGGGCGGCGGCGTGGACGTGCTCATCGATCCGGTCGGCGGCGACCGGTTCACCGACTCGCTGCGGTCGCTCGGCGAGGGCGGCCGCCTCGTGGTGATCGGCTTCACCGGCGGCTCGATCCCGGAGGTCAGGGCGAACCGCCTGCTGCTCAACAACGTCGAGGTGGTGGGCGCCGGCTGGGGAGCCTACGTCCTGACCAAGCCGCGGATGTTCGAGGAGATCGGCGCGGGCCTCGACGGCCTGATCGCCTCCGGCCACGTGGCGCCGATCGTCGGCGCGCGCTTCCCGCTCGAGCGAGCGGCGGAGGCGCTCGAGCTGATCGACGGGCGCGGCGCGCTCGGCAAGGTCGTGCTCGACGTGCGCTAGCGCGTCAGCGCCGCGACGGAAGCGCGATCAGCCGCGCGTCCGCCTGCCTGTCGGTCCAGGCGCGGATCGCCTTGAAGACCTTCGTGGGCTTGCCCTTCTTCGTCACGATGCTGGTGTCGAAGTCCCCGTACCGCGGCGGCGCGAGGTTGTACTGGAGCATCTCCTTCACGCGCGGGTTCCTGAGGGCGATCTGGAACGCCTCCGGCAGGAACTTGGCTCGCTGCGACGCGGGCTTCTTGTACGGGCCGCTCGCCATGTAGCCGAACTCGGTCAGGTAGAGGTCGAGCGGCTTGCCGTTGCGCGTGACGAGCCGCTTCTGCTTCGCCAGCTTGTCGAGCGCCTTGGTCAGGTTGCCGAGGTTGTTGATCGCCGCGTTGTCGTCGGGCGTCTTCGGCCAGCGCGGACCGTGCTTGTAGTCGTACGGATGATGGGCGTAGCCGTCGGCCCTGAGCGTCCCGCGGTTCGCGACCTTGCGCAGGAAGGCGATCGGCGAGGTCGAGTCGCCCTTCTTGCCGTACGGAGAGGTCTCGCCGATCAGGACGCGCGCCCGCTTGTCGTAGTGGCCGATGATCTTCCAGGCGGCGGTGTACATCTTGCGGTAGCGCTCGGCGTTGCCCTCGAGCGGCGCGTTCCAGGTGCGGAAGTTCGGCTCGTTCCAGATCGCGTAACGGTCGACCTTGTGACGGAAGTGCTTGATGACCGCCCGCACGTAGTGCTTGAAGGCGCCCAGCTTCACCTTGCGGTTGCCCACCCTCTTGTTGCCCGTCGCCCAGCGCGGGGCGGGGCCGCTGATCGTGAGCTGGAGCTTGATCCCGCGCTTGCGGGCGGCGAGGTAGAGCGCGTCGTAGGACGTGAAGTCGTACTTCCGGTGCTTGGGCTGCTTCTTCTTGCGGGGGCGGTTGACGATGTGCGCCCACGGCAGGCTCACTCGGATACGCGTGACGTGAAGCTTGCTGGCGAGCTTCAGCCCGGTCTTTCGCTTGATCGTGGTCTCGCCGACGAACGCGTGGTCGTCCTGGACCGCGATCTCCATGCCCCTCGCGGCCCCGGCCGGAGCCGGGCTCACCGCGAGCGCGACGGCCACGGCCACGAGCGCGAGGACGGGGACGAGCTTCACCGGCGTGACTCGTTGAGGGCGACGGCGGCGCGGATGAGCGCCTTGAACGCGTCCGCGTCCAGCTCCTCGCCCTCCTGTATGTCGATGGCGCGCCTGGTGTTCCCCTCGAGGCTCGCGTTGAAGAGCCCGGCCGGGTCGTCCAGCGAGGCGCCCTTGGCGAACGTCAGCTTGACCGTGGACTTGTACGACTCGCCCGTGCAGATGATCCCGTCGTGCTCCCAGATGGGCGTGCCCCTCCACTTCCACTCCTCGACCACGTCCGGGTCCGCCTCGCGGATGAGCTCGCGCATCCTGCGGAGCGTCTCCCCGCGCCAGTCCCCGAGCTCGGCGATCCTCTGGTCGATCAGCTCGGATGGCGTCTTGCCCGCCGACTCGTTCATGCTCCCCTCCAGGTACCGTGGTCGTGACAGCGAAGTACGCGAACGGTCGAACTGAGGTTATGACCCCCAGGAGACGTGGCCGGACGTGAGCGGTGACCGCTCGCTCACCCGGCGCCAGGTGCTCGCCCGAGCGGGGGCCGGCTCCGCGACGCTCATGCTCGGCTCGCAGGGCCTCGTCGGGGACGCCGGCGGCGCCGTGCTGCTGCGTTCCGCGCGCGGACGAGCCGTCCCGCTGCCCTCCCCCGCGCGCGTGCGCGCCGACTTCCAGCGGATGGTCGACTTCGGCCCGCGGCTGACGGGCACGGGCGCACACCACCGCTTCGTGTCGTGGCTCGAGCGGCAGTTCCTCGACGCCGGGCTCGACCTGCTGCCGTGCGACGCCTACGACATCGAGCGCTGGACCGCCACCGGCTTCGGCCTGCGCGTGCTCGACGGCCCGGGTGCCGGCCCCGTGAAGGTCGGCTCGTACTACGTGCGGTCGAACGAGACCCCGCCGGGCGGCATCACGGCGCCGCTCGTCTACGGGGGGACCGGGCCGGTCACGGGGCCGCTGCCGGGCGCGAAGGGCAGCATCGTCGTGGTCGACCTCGCCACGCCGCCGCCGGCCACGGCCGGGATCTTCTTCGGCCAGTCGACCTTCCGCTACTGGCCCGGGCACAACGACGCCGACTGGGCGGCGACCGACTACACGCGCTCGTGGGTGGCGCCCGGGCTGGGAGTGCCACTCGCCCCGTACGAGGCGCTGGGCGCCGCGGCGGTCGTCTTCATCCTCGACAACATCTCCTACGCCGCGTTGAAGGGCGCCTACCTGCCGTTCACGAGCGGCTTCGAGCCGCTCCCGGCGCTGTTCGTGGATCGCGACACGGGGGCGCAGCTGCGCCAGCAGGCGCTCGCCGGACAGCGCGCGCGCTTCGTGCTCACGGCGAGGCGCAAGCGGGTCGCGACGCCGACGGCCACGGCGGTCCTGCCGGGCGCGAGCCGCGAGACGATCATCTTCAACACGCACACCGACGGCCAGAACTTCGCCGAGGAGAACGGCGGGGTGGCGTTCGTCCACCTGGCCCGGCACTTCGCCTCGCTGCCGAAGGCGAAGCGCCTGAGGCGGACGCTGGTGTTCGCCTGCTGGCCGGGCCACATGTACGGCGACATCCCCGAGACGCACGGCTGGATCGAGACCCACCCGAAGCTCGTCCAGCGCGCGGCGGCGGCGCTGACGGTCGAGCACCTCGGCTGCCGGGAGTGGACCGACAGCAGGGACCGCGGCTACCACGCCACCGGCGAACCCGAGACGTTCGGCGTCTACGCGACCCAGGGAAAGGTGTCCGACCTCACGCGCGAGGCGATCGTCAGGCACCGGGTCACCCGCAGCAGCATCCTGCGCCCGCCACCGCAGTTCGGCGTCGGCGGCGCGTTCCAGTCCGCCGGCGTTCCCCAGATCGGCGCGATCGCGGGGCCCGCCTACCTGGTCACGGTCTCGCCGAACGGCGAGATGGACAAGCTGGACGAGCGGCTGGCGGCGCGGCAGATCGCCTGGATCGCCGACCTCGCCCGGCGGTTCGACCGCGTGCCCGCCGCCGACCTGCGGAAGGGCGACTCCACGCTCGGCCAGCCGGGGTCGTTCCCGGCCGAGGAGGCGCCCCACCACGTGGGCAAGTGCGCGCCGGCGAAGCGCCCGGGCGGCGGCGGAAGCCAGTCCGGTTCGGGCGGCGGCGGCGCCGGCGGCGGCGACCACACGAACGGCCGGGTCACCCACCAGGGCCCGTCGTAGTCATCCGCGCCGCGACCGGACGGACGGCGACCGCCCTCCGTGTCCCGTAGGCGCCCGGGCGTGATACTCCCGTCACGATGACCAACCGGACGCTCGACCTCGTCAGGCGCAACTACGAGGCGCTCAACTCGATCGGGAGGACCGGCGCCGAGTTCGTCGACCTCGAGGACCTCGCGCCGGACCTGTGGGCGGGCCTCGCGCCCGACCTCGAGCTGCACGAGCGCTCGGACCTGCCCGACGCCAAGGTCTACCGCGGGCGGCAGGAGGCCATGGAGTTCTTCCGCAAGACGCTGGAGCTGTTCTCGGAGATCCGCTGGGAGCCGCGGGACTTCAGCGACCTCGGCCACGCCGTCGTCGTCGAGGTGCGGCTCGTGGGGCGCGGCCGCGGGAGCGACGTCCCGATCGAGGCGGACGAGGTCGACGTCTTCTGGTTCCGCGACGGCCTGATCTCCCGGATCGCGGGGTTTCCGACCCGGGCCGAGGCGCTGGCGGCCGCCCGGGCCGACGGGTGAAACAGGGGCGCGTGACCGGCGCGCGGCAGGTCGCTCAGCTTCGGCCGGCGCTGGCTACGGAGCTGCCACGGCGGCGGCCGCCGGGGCGCTGGGCGCAGGGTCGACCTGCGCCTCGGCCGGGGGCTCCGCGACGTCCGCCACGGGCGCGCTGGGCTCCGGGGTCGCGCCAGGATCCGGCAGAGTGGCCTGACCCGTTTCCGGCGGGTCGGTCGCGTCGACCGGCGGCGGCTGCTCGCTGACCTCCGGGCTCGGTTCCGGCACCACCTCGGCGGCGGCGGGCGGCTCGGGTACCGGCACGATCGCCGGCGCCTCGGGCGTTACAACCGCCTCGGTC
>DATENL010000317.1:0-14454 GCA_035275105.1 Thermoleophilaceae bacterium | reverse complement strand
TGAGCAGGCCCTCGGCCAGGTCGTCGCGCGTCGCGGGGTCGAGGGCCTCGACGCGCTGGCCCGCCTCCTTCACGGAGCGAGCGCCCGCGGTGGGCGCCGGCCAGGCCGCGCCGCTCTCCACCGCCCGCTGAAGGCGCTGCCACCAGAACGAGAACGGGCGCTCGAGCGAGGCCGCGTTCAGGAAGAACGTGGCCGGCGCACGTGCATCGTGCAGGGCCGGCGTGGCGTCGGTCACGTGCGAGAGAAGGTCGTCGTCGAACGTCACCGCCACCGGGAAGCGGCCGCCGCGCTCGCGCGTCGCCACGGCGCCGGGCAGCTCCGAGGCGGTGACCAGCCTGTAGCGCGCCGCGAGGAACGCGAGCTGGTCGCGGAAGAGCGCCGGGTCGAGCCGGGGGTCGAACGACTCGCGCGGGCTCGACGGGGGCGAGTCGACGCGGTGGTAGACGAGCGCGACGCCGGCCCGCAGCCGGGTCCGGCGCAGGGCGGCCTCGAGCGCCGCGCCGGCGATTCCGTATGGCCGAGCTGGACCGACGCGCGGCAGTCTAACGCCGCGTTGACCCCGCACCGCCGTCCGGTTAGGGTCGTGCCCTGGCCCGGATCCTGCGGCACCTGCGCGGAAACGCCGTCGCGTACGCGGCGCTATTCCTGGCGCTCACAGGGAGCGCCGCGGCGGCCGTCGCGCTGAAGGACGACAGCGTCCGCTCGCGCCACATCAAGGACCGCGCGGTCAAGCTGAGGGACCTCGCCCCGAAAGTGAAGAAGTCGTTCGCCAGGAAGGCGCACCGCCACGACCCGCGGTACGTGAACGAGGGCCAGCCCAGCAGCGTCGGGCCGGTGATGATCAAGAACACGCAGCGCTCGATCCAGCTTCCGCTCGGCTCGTTCACGGCCTGCGGTGCGGCCATGACGCTGGACTACGTGAGCGCGGCGGACGCGATCCCGGACTTCTTCCCGGTCGGCGGGACGGCGTTCGCCGTCCGGTTCGACGACACCGCCGGCAGCGAGGACATGAACACCGCGATCTGCACGCAGATCATCGCGCCGCCCGACGGTGTGAGCACCGTCGGGCTGCGTCTGGTCGCGTCGAAGAACGGCGACGCCCCGGGTGCGACCGAGCAGGTCCTGGGCGAGATCGGCGGGCAGCTGGAGTTCGCGGTCCTGAACGGCGCGGCCACGGGCAGGTACCTGCTGCCGGCCGCCATCCCGCTCCAGTCCGGCAACCCCGTGCCGATCAGGATCTTCGTGAACGCGAACGGCCCCCTGATCAACGACGCGGTGGACGTCCACGCCGTCGACCTCGTCTACATCGCGCAGCAGTAGGCCGCTACAGCCAGCCGCGCCGGCGGAAGTAGGCGAGCAGGCCTACCAGGAGCCCGATCATCGAGCCGACGATGATCCAGAACGCGTGGATGCTGCCCTCGCCGGGCACCTCGACGTTCATGCCGAAGACGCTCGCGATCAGCGTGAGTGGCAGCAGCACGACCGAGAACGCGGTCAGGACCCGCAGGCTCGCGTTCAGCCGGTGGGAGATCACGGACTCGTTCGTCTCCTCGAGTCCCTGCACGACCTCCTTGTAGTTCTCGAGCATGTCCCAGATCCGCTCCGAGGCGTCGACGATGTCGTCGAAGTAGAGCTCGTGCTCGTCGGGCAGGTAGACCTGCTTCGTGCGCTCGAGGTCGCGCAGTACCGACCGCTCCGGCCGGATGATCTTGCGGAAGTTGATGATCTCCTGCTTGACGTTGGAGAGGTCGCGCACGATCTCCTCGGCGCGCCCCTCGAAGATCTCGCCCTCGATCGCGTCGAGCTTGTTGCCCATCTTCCGCAGCATCGGGAAGCAGTAGTCGAACGAGTCGTCGATGATCTTGTAGAGCAGGTAGCCCGAGCCGCGGTTGAACAGCTGCTCGCGGAACTCCTCGTTCGTCCGGCAGCGCTCGAACAGGTACTCCACCGGCTGGAGCGGCGCGTTCGGCAGCGTGATCACGAAGTCCGGGCCGACGAAGATGTCCAGCTCGCCTGCGTTGAGCCGCCCGACCGCGCTGTCGAACACCGGGAAGTGCAGCACGATGAAGAGGTGGTCGGAGAACTCGTCGACCTTCGGCCGCTGGTTGCGCGACGAGACGTCCTCGTACGCGAGCGGGTGGAACTCGAAGTGCTCCTCGAGCCAGGCGCGGTCCAGGGGACCGGGCCGCTCGATGTTGATCCAGCGCAGGCCGCCGTGCTCGACGACCTCGACGTTCGGCTCGGTCGCGCTAGGGGCGGCGGTCTCGACCCGCGTGCGCGATGGGCGGCGCAGCCTCGGCTTCGGAAGGTTCGGCATCGGGTATGAGCGGGTCGTCGATCGGTGCCATGGGGCCCTGGATTGTAGTTCCCGCCCCGGAGCCTGTATCCTGTCGGCCCACACATAGCCGTTCGCATCGAGAGGGGTGGAGGGACATGGCCCTGTGAAGCCCCGGCAACCATCCGCAGTACGCGGAAACGGTGCCAAGTCCATCGAGATGTGACAGAGCCCGTCAGGCCTCCGTCACAGGACAAAGCGGCGGAGACCACAGGAGGCAAAGGCTGTGTCCGTAGAAGCGCTGAAGTGCAAGGAGTGTGGAGAGCGGTACCCGCTCGACGCGCGATTCGTCTGTGAGACCTGCTTCGGTCCGCTCGAGGTGGCGTACGACCTCTCGGGACTGGACGCCGAGGAGACGCGGCGCCGCATCCAGGCCGGCCCGGCCACGATCTGGCGCTACGGCGACTTCCTGCCGTTCGAGCGCCCGCCGCGCACGGCGCTGGCGGCCGGCGTCACTCCGCTCGTGCGGGCCGACCGCCTGGCCGAGCGGCTGGGCATCCGCGAGGTGTGGGTCAAGAACGACGCCGCCAACCCCACCCACTCGTTCAAGGACCGCGTCGTCACGGTCGCGCTCGCCAAGGCGCGCGAGCTCGGCTACGGCGTGGTGGCCTGTGCCTCGACCGGCAACCTGGCCAACGCCGTCGCGGCCCACGCCGCGGCCGCGGGGCTCGAGTCGTACGTGTTCATCCCGTCCGACCTCGAGGAGCAGAAGGTGCTGGCGACGGGCGTCTACGGCACGCACCTCGTGAAGGTCCAGGGCAGCTACGACGACGTCAACCGGCTCTGCACCCAGCTCGCGGGCGAGCGCGAGTGGGCGTTCGTGAACGTGAACATGAGGCCGTACTACTCGGAGGGCTCGAAGACGATCGGCTTCGAGGTCGCCGAGCAGCTCGGGTTCGAGCTCCCCGACCGCGTGATCTCGCCGGTTGCGTCCGGCTCGCTGTTCACGAAGATCGCCCGTGGCTTCGAGGAGTGGCTCGAGGTCGGCCTGGTCGAGGGCGAGCTCCCCACGTTCAACGGCGCGCAGGCCGAGGGCTGCTCGCCGGTCGCGTCGGCCTTCGAGGCCGGCCGCGACGTCTGCCGTCCGGTCCGGTTCCCGGACACGATCGCCAAGTCCCTGGCGATCGGCGACCCCGCGGACGGGCCGTACGCGCTCGACCTCGCGCGGCGCACCGGCGGCGGCGTGACGGCGGTCGACGACGAGGAGATCCGCGCCGGCATCCGCCTGCTCGCGGAGACGACCGGGATCTTCACGGAGACCGCGGGCGGCGTCACGACGGCTGTGCTGCGCAAGCTCGCGGACTCCGGCGAGATCGGCGCCGACGAGCGGGTGGTGCTCACGATCACGGGCGAGGGCCTGAAGACGCTCGACGCCGTGCGCGGCACGTTCGAGTCGTACGAGATCGAGCCCACGCTCGACTCGTTCGAGTCCGAGGTCGAGTCGCAGCCCGTCGCATCGGCTGCATAGGATCAAGGCCCCGTGAGCGTCACCGTCAAGATCCCGACCCA
Organism: Thermoleophilaceae bacterium; assembly: GCA_035275105.1. Taxonomy (GTDB): domain Bacteria; phylum Actinomycetota; class Thermoleophilia; order Solirubrobacterales; family Thermoleophilaceae; genus AC-37. The sequence continues at coordinate 10,610 of DATENL010000317.1, read as the reverse complement.
GCTCCGCAGCGTCACCGGCGGCGAGGCCGAGGCGACGGTGGACGAGGCCGGCACGGTCGGCGAGGTCCTCGACGGGCTCTACGACCGCTACGACGGACTGCGCGAGCGGATCGCGGAGGACGGCGACCTGCGCCGCTTCGTGAACGTCTACGTCGCGGGGGAGGACATCCGCTTCCTCGACGGGCTGGACACGCCGGTCGAGGACGGCGACGAGGTCACGATCCTCCCCGCGGTAGCAGGCGGCCGTTAGCGCCACCCGGCCGGTCCTCGTGACCGGCGCGCAGGGGTTCGTCGGGGCGTGGCTCGCGGAGCGGCTGCTCGCCGACGGCGAGCAGGTGGTGGTGCCGAGGCGCGACTCGCGCGCGGAGTCGCGCTTCAGGACCGAGGGGATCGAGGAGCGCTGCGACGTGGTCGACGCCGACGTGACCGACTACGAGGCGCTCGTGAGGGTGCTGCACGAGTACCGGGTGCGGAGCGTGTTCCACCTCGCCGGGCAGTCGGTCACCGCGGTCGCGGGCCGGTCGCCGTACTCGACCTGGGAGTCCAATCTGCGCGGCACCTACACCCTGCTCGAGGCGTGCCGGGCCGCGCGCGAGGTGGGGGAGGAGATCGAGCGCGTCGTGGTGGCCTCGTCCGTGCTCGCGTACGGCGGCGGCGCGCCGCCCTGGCGCGAGGACGCGCCGCTCCAGCCGACCGCCCCGTACGGCGCGTCGAAGGCGGCGGCCGACCTGGTCGCGCGGTCGTACGCGCAGACCTTCGAGCTGCCCGTGGCCGTCGCGCGGCTGGCGCACGTCTACGGCGGCGGCGACCTCGAGTTCTCGCGGCTGGTCCCGGGCGCATGCAGGGCGCTGGCGGCCGGCGAGCGGCCGGTCCTGCGGACCGACGGCAGTCCGGTCTGCGAGTTCCTGTACGTGGAGGACGCGGTCGACGCGTACCTCGCGATCGCGGCGTCGCTGGACGATCCCGCCGAGCGCGGGCGCGCCTGGAACGCGGGCGGCGGCGAGCCGCTGCCGGTCAGGGAGATCGTGGCCCGGCTGGCGCGCGTGGCGGGCGACGGCGTGGAGCCGGACGTGCGCGGATCGGGGCCGGGCGAGGGCGAGGCGCGCCAGGAGCTCGACTCTTCGGCGATCCGCTCGGAGCTCGGCTGGGCGCCCGCCTGGGACCTGGATCGGGGGTTGGCCGCGACGTACGAGTGGTACCGCGAGCACTTGGACGCGTAGGCACGTCCTAACGTGGAGGCGGTGACGGACGAGAACCGCTTCTTCGGGCTCGAACGCTCCCTCCTAGCGATCGCCGCCGTGGTGGTGGTCGGGGCGATCATGTCGATCCTCGACACGACGATCGTCAACATCGCGCTCCGGACGCTCGGCGACGACCTCGACGCGTCGCTCGGGTCGGTCCAGTGGGTCTCGACGGGGTACCTGCTGTCGCTCGCGCTGGTGATCCCGCTGACCGGCTGGGCGGCCGAGCGCTACGGCGCGCGGCGGGTGTGGCTGGTGTCGGTGGTCCTGTTCGTGGCGGGCTCGGCGCTGTGCGGGGCCGCGTGGTCGCTCGGGTCGCTGATCGGCTTCCGCGTGCTCCAGGGCTTCGGCGGGGGGATGATCATGCCGGCCGGGATGATCCTGATCGCGCAGGCCGCCGGCCCGCGGCGGATGGGCCGCGTGATGAGCGTGATCGGGGTCCCGATGGTGCTCGCGCCGGCGCTCGGCCCGGTGCTGGGCGGGCTGATCGTGGACAACGTGTCGTGGCGCTGGATCTTCTTCGTGAACGTCCCGATCGGCATCCTCGGGATCTGGATGGGGCTCCGCCAGCTCCCGCGCGGGCAGGGGAGCCGGGACGCCGGGCGAGTCGACCTCGTGGGGCTCGCGCTGCTGTCGCCCGGGTTGGCGCTCGCGGTCTTCGGGCTCTCGGAGGTGGCGAGCCACGGCGGGGTCAGGTCCACGCGTGACTGGCTGCCGCTCGTGCTCGGCGCGGCCCTCAGCGTCGCCTTCTGCTGGCACGCCCTGCGCGCCGAGCGGCCGCTGATCGACCTGCGGCTGTTCAAGGGACGCGCGTTCGCCGCGGGCTCCGCGACCACCTTCCTCGTGGGCGCGGCGCTGTTCGGCGGCCTGCTCGTGATGCCGCTCTACTACCAGCTGGCGCGCGGCGCGAGCCCGCTCGAGGCGGGCCTGCTGCTCGCCCCGCAGGGCTTCGGGGTGATGCTGGCGATGCCGTTCACCGGCCGGTTGACCGACCGCGTCGGCGGCGGGCGCGTGGCGCTGGTGGGACTGCTGGTGCTGACCGTGTCGACGATCCCGTTCGCCGTCGTCGACTCCGACACGCCGTACGCGTGGCTCGCGTCGGTGCTGTTCGTGCGCGGAGTGGGGATCGGCGCGACGATGATGCCGGCGATGGCGGCGGCCTACGCGACGATGGAGACCGCGGAGGTGCCGAAGGGGACCACGGTGCTCAACGTCGTCCAGCGCGTCGGTGGCTCGATCGGGACCGCGATCCTCGCCGTCGTCCTCCAGCACGAGATCTCGGCGAAGGTGCCGGGCGCGCGCGGCGGCCTCCTGGGGGGCGGCGCCGCGACGCACGGGGCGGCTCCGCCGGGGCGCGCCGATGCGCTGGCCAACGCGTTCGGGACGACGTTCTGGTGGACGGTCGTCATGGGGCTCCTGGCACTCGGCCCCACGCTGCTCCTGGCGCGCGCCACGCGTCAGGCGCCCGCGGGCGCCGAGGTGCCGGTCGAGTCGCTCGCCGGCTAGCCGGCTAGAGGTCCACGACCCACTGCCGCTTGGCGACCACGAGCTGGCGGCAGCGGTCGACGATGAGGCCGAGGAACTCGAGGTGCATGGCGTCCGCCGGCGGGCAGCTCGGCGTCTCGTTCCCGCGGTAGTCGCACCCCCGGTTTCCGTGCGGCGCGCCGTACTCGTCGCCCGGCGAGCTCGTGTCGCGGTGCCCGTAGAACCCGTGGCTGCCCGCCCCGAACTCGTCGATGGCGCCGTCCTCGCAGTACCTCGCCGGGTCGAGGGCACCCGACGGCATGTCGAAGCGGACGGCTGCGCCGGCGGCGTCGGTGAAGGTGCCGCGGACGAACTGGCGGTACTCGCAGCAGCCGCAGCGGCACTGGCGGGCGCGCGCGACGAAGTCCGCCTCGATCTCGAAGGACTCGCTCTTGACGGCGGCGTCCGCGATCGCGTTGACGGGCGCGTCGAAGCGGTCGGGGCAGCACCTGCGCCTGAGCAGCGGGCTCGGTAGGCCGCGGATGGCCGCGATGAGGCCCTTGGGCCGCGTGCGCGGGAACGGGTGGCCCTCCTCGGGCTCGCGGCGCAGGCAGCCGGTCCGGGCGAGCGTCTGCGTCAGGGGGAACGTGCCCTGGTCGCCGCGGAGCGTGACGACGAGCTCCGCCGGCGCGTTCACGCCCTGCCCGTAGGTGAACTCGCCCCGCGCCTGCACCACCCGAATCGCGCGAACCGGGAGCGCTCCGGGATCGGGACTCGCGATCGGCTCGAAGCTTCCCTCGGTCGGGTGTCGCAGCTCGACGACGAGGTCCTCCCGCGCGACCTCCTCGGGCGGGGTGGATCCGAGGCCCGTGCGCGAGACGCCGACGTCGATTGCGATCGAGGCGCGGTAGATGTTCCCCTCGAGCTCGACCGTCGGTGTGACGACCAGCCCGGACAGGCGTTGAGGCTGCAACGTCGGCATGGCTGCTCCCTCCTCCAGCGCTGAAAGGTCCCTGCGTAACCTCCCAGGTTCGCCGGCGAAAGTCGAGCAGCTATTCCGGCGCGGTGAACGTCTCGGTCGTCGCGCGGAGGCGCTGCTGCTCGAGCCCGGTCTGCTGCGACTCGGCGCGCGCGGCGAGCTCCCGCAGCTCCTCGGCGTCCAGCCGCTCGTCGGCGTCCGCCACCTCGAGCAGCGCCTTCCAGAGGCCGAGCTTGCCCGTGACCCCGAGCGTCAGCGCCTCCAGCTCCACGACGCGGCTCAGCGGCGAGTACGACGTGAGGTGGGCGTTCGGCTTGAGGCGGCCGACCTTCTCGCCCAGGTAGGCGCCGGTCGTCTTCACGCGATCCTTCTTGACGTCGAAGCGGTCCATGAGCCGCTCGAGCGCGGCCCGGTCCTCCGCGATCTCGTGCGCGAGCTCGGATAGGAAGGCGCCGTACTCGGTGCCCTCGTTCTGGGAGGCCGCCCGCTTGGACAGCTCCACGCCGACGGTCGAGCCGGCCAGGTGGTCGTTCAGGTAGATCGAGAGGTACTTGAGATTCATCGGCCTGGCAGGCTACCCGGATGGCCGAGGAAGAAAACGCCCGCCAGCGTCAGCTCGGGAAGAAGATGGCTCGCGGTGCGCGGCGCATCGACGAGCAGCCGATCCTCGTGAAGGCCGCCCAGCGGGTGCGTGAGGTGCTGCCGGGCGACCGCGCGGTCGGCGATCCGCTGTCCACGGCGGCGAACCGCCCGGCCGACGTGCTGGCTCGTTACCTGTCGGAGGTGACCGAGCGGCCCAGCACGCTGCGCGAGGTAGGGCTCGCGGCGGTGCAGGTCTACCAGTCGATGTCCGAGGCCCAGGGGCGGGGGAGGGGCAGCGAGCGCTGCGCGATCATGTTCACCGACCTCGTGGAGTTCTCGGCCTGGGCACTCGAGGCCGGCGACGAGGAGGCCGTGCAGCTGTTGCGCGACGTGGCGCTCGCGGTCGAGCCGGCGATCGACTCCGAGGGCGGCCGCGTGGTGAAGCGGCTGGGCGACGGCCACATGGCGGTGTTCGGGGACGCCGGCTGCGCCGTGCGCGCCGCGCACGAGGCGAACGGGCGGCTCGCCGAGCTGCACGTGGACGGTTACGAACCGAGGATCCGGGCCGGGGTGCACGTGGGTCAGCCACGGAAGCTGGGCGGCGACTACCTGGGAGTCGACGTGAACATCGCCGCCCGCCTGACCGACGCCGCCTCGGCCGGCCAGGTCTTCGTCTCAGAGGCGGCCCGCGAGGAGATCGGCGACGACGGCTTCGAGTTCAAGAAGCAGCGGCGGTTCCGCGCGAAGGGGGCGCCGAAGGACCTCGAGGTGTACGCGGTGAGGTTGCGGGGCTAGGCGAGCGCCGTCGCGACCGCGGCGATCGCGACGACGAGCGCAAACCAACACGCCGCCGACAGAAGCGCCCAGAGAAGTCGGCGCGTGACCGCCAGGTCGCGCGCGGCGCGGTCCGCGAACGTGAGGGTCGGCGATCCGAGCAGCCCCAGCATGCCGAGCGTCTCCGAGACGGCCTCCGGGACGCCGTGGACGCTGCTCGCCAGCGCGACGGGCGCCACCATGATCGCCGGGTAGGCGACGAGCGCGCGGACGGCGAACGCGCGCGGAACGGGCCTGGCGTCGGGATCGCGCAGCGCCAGCCTCGAGCGCAGCCGCATCCCGCCCGGAAGCGATTCCAGATGGGCCCTCAGCTGCTCGATCTCGGGCCGTTGGGCCCGGGTGGGCGGGCGACGTGGGGACGCCCCAAGCTGTCTGAACGCGACCGCACGCCCGTGGGGGGTCAGCAGCGGCGCCGCCGCTCGCAGGTCGGCGAGGTCTCGATCGGGGCTGAAGACGCGACGATCGCGACGGGCGACGACGGCCGCGAGGACGAGGACGAACAGGACCACGGCCAGGCGGTGGAAACCCGCGGCGATCGCGACCACGACGCCGATCTTCACGGCGACCGCCGCCGCCAGGACGACGGGCTCTCTGAGGGACCATCGCTCGACGCGCCGGAGCGCGGCGACGTCCCCGGTGGCAACGGCCGTCATACGGACCGGTATCGGACGCGCTCCGGGAGGCGTTAGCGCGCCCGGCAGGATTCGAACCTGCGACTTCTGCCTCCGGAGGGCAGCGCTCTATCCACTGAGCTACGGGCGCCCGCCCGCGGAGTCTAGGTGCTTCTCTCGCCCGCCTGGCGGCGCCGTTCGCGCCGCGTGGACCACAGCAGGGCACCCGCCAGGATGAACACCGGGCCGCCGAAGAGCGGGATGTCGATGAGCAGGTGCCCCGCGTGCGCGAGTACGGTCACGCGGTCGCCGCCGTTCGGTCACGCGGCCGCTGGGACGGCGCGTCGGGCGCCGGCGGCTCCGGCTTGCCCTGGCGCAGCGTCTTCGACAGCCGCACGAGGCCCCAGGCGAGCAGCCCGAACATGACGAGCGCCACGAGCAGCACGACCGTGTACGCCATCGCCGTCAGGGCGCCGCTGGTGCCGGACTTCTGCTCGCGCTGGAGCAGCTTCTTGTCCTGCATGAACGGCCGCGTGAACTGCTGCTTGGCCGGGACGGCGGGCGCCGGGATGGCCGGGTCGGACGGGAAGTACAGCGCCGAGCCCAGGATGTGGTTGTCCTTGGCGAGCCGCAGTGTCGCCTTCCAGTTGCCGTACACCGGGATGGCGGTCGGGCTCGTGTAGACGCCCGGCTGGCCGGTCGGCTCCATCTTGGCGACGACCGAGCCGCCGCCCTGCCACGCGGTCGCGTTGAACCAGTAGTGGTCCTTGGCGGCGCTGGGCGGGTCGACCTTCACGGTCGCCCTCACCTCGCGCTTCGGCGCGGGCTTGACGTCCTGGAGAGTGACCGTGGCGACCGGCGGCTTGCTCGGCTCCGGCGTCTGGAGGGCGTAGCCGACCATCACGGCGATCAACGCCGCCGCCGCGGGAACCACGACGCGGGGGACCCGCTCCTCCGGTGCGCCGCCGCTCAGCGAGCGCCCGACGAAGCCGCCGAGGATGCCGCCCGCGATCGCGCCGACGAAGCCGAGGATGGCGCCCTCGGGGAGCAGCGCCGACGGCCACTCGATCGTCCAGAAGACGTGCGACCAGGCCCACTCGCCCGCCAGCCCGAACGTGCCGATCGCCGCGCCGGCGACGGCGCCGAACGCGATCGGCCGCCCGCGCGGGAAGAACAGCGCGACGCCCTCGACGGCGAGCGCCTCGGCGATGTAGAGCGGGAACTTCGGGTCCGTGTGCGGCAGCGCCAGGCCGACCGTCAGGAAGAGCAGACCGCGAATGAGGATGAAGAACAGCGCGGCCTTCAGCGCGCCGCCGCGGCCGAGCCGCAGGCGCGCGGCCACCAGGCCGACCCCGGCCGCGATCATCAGCAGCATCGGGTGGAAGACCAGGTTGTACTGCGGGACCGCGAAGTCGAACTCGCCCTGGAAGGTCGACAGGCCGATCAGGAACGCGCCGGCCAGCATCGGCTCGCGGTAGCGCGCGAGGAAGATCGGCTTCTTCACGTCGGGCGGCTCCTTGAGGCTCGCGCTCTTGCCCTCGCGGTGCAGGATCCACGCCCCGACGACCGAGAACGCCGCGCCGCCGAACAGCAGCAGGTGCGTCGGCCCCCAGAGCGTCACGTCCTGGCCGAAGATGCGGTGCCAGATGTCGTCGAGCGGGAAGGCGAGCAGGGAGATCGCGCCGCAGACGCTGATGATCACGCCGCCGAGCGGGGCCTGCCAGCCGTTGGGGAGCCGGATCGCCGAGCGGCTCGGCTTCTCGAGCGGCAGGGCCATGGCCAGGACACCCGAGAACATCACGCCGAAGAGCCCGACGAGGATGAAGTAGTGCGCCGCGTTGGCGAGCGGGCCCGGATCGCGGCCCTTGTCGATGTGGATCGAGATGTCCCAGTACATCCCGAACACGGCGATCAGAAGCGTGCCGCCGAGCATCGACAGCGGTATCGCCGACCACGCCGGCATGCCGCTCACGTTCTCGGAGAACGTGACGAGGCGCTTCATCGGCGCGAGCTTGCCGCTGCGATGTCCGATCACGATGGCGAGCAGCGCGCCGGTGGCGATCATCGCGCCGGTGGTGGCGATGATGACCTGGCTGATCTCGGCGCCGCCGGCGGGCGGGCTGCTTGCCGCGAAAGCGCTCGGCGCCGCCGCGAGGCTCGCCACGATGGCGCTCCCAAGAATGGTGGCTCTCTGCGCGGTCTTCGACATGCCGTCGACTCCTCCGGTCGCTTACCTACCCTCACACACTAACTAACCAACCGTTCAGTTAGCGAAACGTGACATCCCTCCGCTTCTAGCCTCGGCTTCATACGCATCGCCGTCCTCGCTGACACTCACCTACCCAGAGGGAGCCGCCGCATCCCGGATTCCTGCTGGGACGAGCTGGCCCGCGCGGACCTGATCCTCCACGCCGGCGACTTCACCGCGGCCGAGGTGCTGATCGACCTCGAGGCCCTCGGCCCGCCGGTGGCGGCGGTGCACGGCAACGTCGACTCCGCCGAGCTGCGCGAGCGGCTGCCCGAGGTCCGCATGGTCGAGGCCGCCGGGGCCCGGATCGCCATGGTCCACGACGCCGGGCCGGCGAAGGGTCGGCTACGAAGGATGCGGCTCCGCTTCCCGGACGCCGACGCCGTCGTCTTCGGCCACTCGCACATCCCGCTGCACGAGTCCGCCGACGGCTTCCAGATCTTCAATCCGGGCAGCCCCACCGACCGCCGCCGGCAGCCGCGCCACACGATGGGCGTCGCCCGCGTGGAGCGCGGCTCCGTGTGCTTCGAGGTCCTGTATCTGGATTAGGTCGAGCGATCCCGGGCGCGCGCACCCCTGGCTCCCGCTGCAAATCGTCGCCCGACCTGCATCCTCAGTCGAGGCCATGCATACATGCATGGCTCTCTCCCTGCGTCCTTGACCGGCTCGATTTTCGCGGTTCCAGGGGCACGCGCGCCCGGAATCGCTCGACTAGCCTGACGCCGTGCGCCGCCTTGCCATCGCAATCGCGCTAGCCGCTGCCTGCGTGCCCGCCGTCGCCGACGCGAGGATCGTCGAGCGCACCTTCGAGGCGGGCCCGTACGTGGTCGGCGCCTACGACGGCGCGCGCGGCGGCGAGACCGTGCGCGCGCCGCGGATGGACGGCTCGATCGTCGAGATGGACGCGAACGTCGTCGACTCGGACGGCCACGTGATCCCCCAGAGCGTGGTGATGCTGCACCACCTCGTGTTCAAGGACCAGGGCCACGCGCGCAGCTTCAGGCCCGACGCCGCCTGCCCGACGACCAGCAGCGACGAGCGCTTCTTCGGCGTGAGCGAGGAGCTGCGCGCGCTGACGCTGCCGAAGGGCTACGGCTACCGGATCGAGCGCGAGGACAGGTGGCGGATGGGCTGGATGCTGATGAACCACACGCACAGGACGCGCGCCGCGTGGATCCGCTACCACGTGCGCATCGACACGTCGGACAGACTGAGGCACGTGACGCCGTACTGGTTCAGCGTGCTGGGCTGCCACGTGGACCCGGCGTACACGGTGGCGGGAGGGGACCGCGGGGGCAGGCGGGGGCGCACCTTCCGGGTGCCGCGAGCGGGACGCATCGTGGCCGTGGGCGGCCATCTTCACGGCGGAAGCAACTCGATTTCGCTCGCACAGCCGCGCTGCGACCGCACGCTGATCACGAACCGGCCCACCTACGGGCAGCCCGACGACCCGGTCTACGCCGTCCGGCCGCTCCTGCACGAGCCCGACCCGCGCAACATCAGCTGGTGGCAGTCGAGGACGGGCATCCCGGTGCGCAAGGGCGAGCGCCTGCGCGTCGTGGCCCGCTACCGCGACGACTTCCCGTACATGCGCGTGATGGGAATCGACCACGTGTACATCGCGCACGGGTCCGCGCCTGGCGGCTGTGCCGACCCGCCGAAGGACGCGGAGGAGCTCGGCCCCGACTTCGTGGGGCGCGACGCTCCGCCGCACATGGAGCTGACGCTGGCGCGGATGGACGACGACGGTCACGCCCGCCCGTGGGACGGCCCGGGCGGCAGCCCGGCGGTGTTCGACGACGGCCCGGCCGCGGTCACCGAGCGCCAGTACGCGTTCAAGCCGGCGCGCGTGTCGATCCCCGCTGGCGGGAGCGTGCGCTGGACGTTCCGGGACGAGGACCTCCACGACGCCACGCTCGTCACCGGCCCGCGCGGGTTCTCGTCGCCACCCATGCTCGGCGGCGACGACGCGTACTCCCATCGCTTCCGGGTCCCCGGCACCTACAAGGTGTACTGCTCGCTGCACCCCGTGGAGATGCAGCAGGTGGTAACCGTGCGCGGCGAGTAGGCGATGGACCTCGACGTGGTCTTCGTCGGCACCGCCGGCTCGGCGCCCACGCCCGCCCGCGGCCTGCCGGCCGTGCTCGTCAGGCGCGGCGGCGACCGCCTGCTGTTCGACTGCGGCGAGGGCACCCAGCGCCAGCTGCTGCGGTCGGTAGGGCTGGTCGACCTCGAGGAGGTGTTCGTTACGCACTTCCACGCCGACCACGTGCTGGGACTGCCCGGGATGCTGAAGACGTTCTCGCTGCGCGGGCGCGACCGCCCGCTGACCGTCTACGGGCCGCGCGGGTTGCGCGACCTGTTCGTCGTCCTGAGGCCGCTCGTCGGGCGGCTGCCCTTCGAGCTGTCGCTCGTCGAGCTCGAGCCCAACCAGGAGCTCCGCCGCGACGGCTACCGGATCGCCGCCTTCAAGACCGCGCACGGCGTGCCGGCCTGCGGGTACGCGCTGGTGGAGGACGAGCGCCTGGGGCGCTTCGACGAGTCGCGGGCGCGGGAGCTGGGGGTGCGGCCCGGCCCCGACTTCGGCCGCCTGCACCGCGGGCAGCCGGTGCCCGGGAGCGCCGGCGAGGTCCGGCCGGAGCAGGTCGTCG
>DATENL010000316.1:0-24173 GCA_035275105.1 Thermoleophilaceae bacterium | reverse complement strand
GGCGAACACGCGCTGAGCGGTCAGCGCGACGGCACAGCCGGCGGCGATCGCGGGCGCCGACAGCAGCCAGAGCGTGCCCAGCGCGTCCGCGAACGCCGACGTCCCGCCGTCGGCACGTGCCACGAAGTACACGCACATCGTGGCGGCACGGAACCCCGCGACGGCGGCCATGGGCGCGAGCACGCGGCGCGTGAGCGCCCCGCCGCGCCACGCCCGCCGGGCGACCAGGGCCGCGACAGCGAGGTAGATCGCCGCCGTGAGCAGCTCGCGCAGCGGGCGGATGACGTCGTCCACGACGCCGAGGTTCACGACGTTGAACGCATTGTCGGGACAGCTCATGCCGCACGAAGACGCCCACGGGTTCGGCGCGGGGAACTCGGCGAGCAGGGCGGTCGGGAGGTAGAGCACGCCGGCCAGCAGCGCGGTCGCGAGGAACAGACGGCGCTCCATCGAGCTGGCGAAGCGGCCGAGAGGAAACGCGAGGATCAAATAGACGAGCACCGGCTCGAGCATCCAGACGGCCACCCGACCGACGCTGTAGAGCGCGCTGTCGCTCGACTGCGCGAGGGCTGCGAGAGCGCAGAGGAGCCCCGCCGCGAGCAGGGCGAGCGCCACGCGTCGTGCTCGCTGTGCGTGAAGCAGGGCCAGCCCGACCGCGATCGGCAGGCCCGCCGCGATTCCGTGCAGCACGACACGTCCGGTGGAGAGGTCCGATGCCGCCAGGAGCGTCAGCGCCGTAGCGACGCCGACCAGTGCGAGCCCGAGGAGGGAGGGACCAAGATCTCCCGGCGTCCGGATGCGTCCGCCGCGCAAGCTCTGGACCATGACCGCCATATGCGGGTCCTTCGATCTTATACCTGCACGGTGGGGATTTACCAACGCTGGACGGATCGTTTCGGCGCCATTCGGCGCCGAAAGCGCGCCTAGGCGCCAGCGCGGCCGTGCGCCAGCCAGAGCCGCCGCAGAAGCGCGGGGCCGAAGTCCTGCTTGCGCACGAGGGCGGCGGCTCCGCTCGCCTCGATCCCCGCCGGGAGGTTCGGACGCTCCTCGATCGAGATCAGGACCACCACCGGGTCGACGGCCGACGAGCGGAGGAGCTTCGCGGTCTCGATCCCGCTCATGCCCGGCATCCGCACGTCCAGCAGCACCAGGTCGGGCTCGAGCTCGCCGACGGCCGCCAGCGCGTGGTGGCCCGAGCTGGCGTACCCGAGCAGCTCGAAGGGCTCGGTCGCCTCGATCACCTCGCGAGCGGCCTGGCGGAACACGAGCTGGTCGTCCACCACCAGCACGCCGACGCGGTCGCTCTCCCGCACCGAGGCGATGTCCGTCAGGCCACCACGGACGCCCCGTGGAGCGCGTCCTGGAGCTCGTGCTCGGCGTCCTTCGAGAGCGACGAGCGCAGGACCGTCCCACCGAACCTGCTGAGGCGATCGACGGCCTTGTCGGGCGCCACGCTCTCCACGACGAGGAAGAGCGCGGACGTGCCCGGTCCCACCATGTCGCGTACCCGCTCCTGGAACTCCGCGTTGATCCCGGCCTTCTCGACCTTGCCCATGAGCGCGCCGAGGCCGGCGCCGACCGCCATGCCGAAGACCGGCACGAAGAACAGGATCCCGAAGAGGAGCCCCCAGAACATGCCCCACGACGCGCCCGCCCCCACCGGGTGGTGGCTCGTCGTCACGTGGTACCTGCCCTCGGCGTCGCGCGAGATGACCGCGATCGCGTCGGCCTCGATGACGAGGTCCTGCGACATGCTCCTGACCTCGTCCGCCGCCGCGGCGGCGGTCGTCTCGTCGTCGTACCCGATGGCAACGAGCTCGGCCATTGCGCCTCCCGACCGTAGGTCTCAGGCGTTGCCGGCGCATCATCCGAACGGGGTGAAGCCGGCGCCGCGCCCACTCCCTCCGGGGTGGTGCATACACATCGCCAGAAGCAGGCGCGCGCCCTTGCCCCTCGCCCCTCGGAGCGGGAGGCTGTGCACATGGCGAGCACAGGTGCCGCCGTCCCCCCGCACCGGACGCGCGCGTTGCACGAGCCTCCGCCATTCGGCGAGGGCCTCGTGCCCCGTCCACGGCTGGTGCGCGCCCTGATGGCGCCTGACTCGCGCCCGCTCGCGGTGGTGATCGCCCCCGCGGGGTACGGCAAGACCACGCTGCTGGCGGAGTGGGCGTCGCACGAGGAGCGCCCTTTCGCGTGGATCACCACGGAGGAGCGATTCAACGACCCCGAGGCGCTGCGCACGGCGGTCGACGCCGCGCTCGACGAGGTCGAGGGGCGGGGCCCGTTCGTCCTCGCGCTGGACGACACGCACCTGCTGCACGAGCCCGCTTCGCTCGAGGTGCTGCACGATCTGGTCGCGCGAATGCCGCGCGAGTCGCGCCTCGCGATCGCGGCCAGGACCGAGCCGCCGGTCTCGCTGGGCCGGATGCGAGCGCACCGCGAGGTGGCGGAGGTGCGCATGAGAGCCCTCGCCATGACGGTTCCCGAGGCCGCGGCGCTCCTCGCCCTGGCGGACGTGCCGGCGTCGCCGGCCGAGGTGGAGGCGCTGGTCGAACGAACCGAGGGCTGGGCGGCGGGCATCTACCTGGCCGCCGTCACCCTCCGCGACCAGGGTGCGACGGCCGGAAGCCTCGACGGGTTCGGAGGGCACGACAGCGCCGTGGCGGACTACTACCGCGACGAGTACCTCAAGAAGCTCGCGCCCGACCTGGTGGCGTTCCTCCGGAGCTGCGCGGTCCTTGATGTGCTGTCGGCACCCGCCTGCGACGCGGTCCTCGAGCGATCGGACTCGGGGCAGCTCCTGGCGGAGGTCGCACGGCGGAACGTGATGCTGAGCGCGGTCGACCGCACGCGCGAGTCGTTCCGGCTGCACCGGCTGTTCCGGGAGACGCTGCTCGGCGAGCTCCGGCGGCTCTGGCCCGAGCTCGAGCCGCGGCTTCACGCGCGGGCGAGCGAATGGTTCGAGGCTCAGGGTGACGACGAGCGCGCCGTACGCCATGCCGGCGCCGCGGGCGACGCCACAAGGGCCGGTGAGCTCCTGTGGCGCAACCTGCCGCGCTGGGTCGGCGGCGGCAGGAACGACGCGGTTCGGACCGGCCTCGGCGCGTTCACGGACGAGCGGATCGCCGGCGACCCCCGCCTGTCCCTGGCGGCGGCCCACAGCAACGTCGCCTCCGGTGACCTCGACGCGGCGCTCCACTTCAAGGCGGCCGCCGAGCGCACCGCAGCGGAGTCGCCTCGCGACGATCCCGACCTGGCGCCCGCCCTCTCGCTGCTGCGGGCGGCGGTCGCGGACGACGACGTCGCTGCCATGGGCGCCCAGGCCGAGCGGGCGTGCGAGATCGACGCCGAGGACAGCGAGTGGCGCCCCACCGGCTGTCTGCTGTCCGGCGTGGCGCGGCACCTCGCGGGCGATCTCGACGGGGCGACGCCGGCACTCGAGGAGGCCGCGCGGCGCGGCGTCGTGGGGGCGCCGCACGTTCAGGCGCTCGCGCTCGCTCAGCTCGCGCTCGCCGCGGTGGACCTCGAGGACTGGGAGCTCGCGGCCACGCGCGTGCACCGCGCGACCGCCCAGCTCGACGCATACGGCCTCGACTCCTACCCCACCTCGGCGCTGCCGTACGCGGTCGCGGCGTACGTGCGGGCGCGAAGGGGCCAGGTCGAGCAGGCGCGAGCCGACTTCGCACGCGCCGACGAGCTCCTCGCGGAGCTGCCCGGGTTCCTCGCCTGGTACGTCGCCGAGACCCGTGTCGCACTGGCGCGAGCGGCGATGAAGCTCGGCGAGACGGGACGGGCGCGGACGCTCGCGGCGGAGGCCGCGCGAGTGGCGAGCGCCGTGCCCGACGCGGTGACGCTTCACCGCTGGGTGGAGGACCTCGGGCGGTCCGTGGAGGCGGCGGCCGCTGCGGCCGCGCCCGATCACCTGACGGCCGCCGAGCTTCGCGTGCTCGCGCTGCTGCCCACGCATCTGTCCTTCAGGGAGATCGGCGAGCAGCTGTACGTGACGGCGAACACCGTGAAGACGCAGGCGTACTCGGTCTACCGGAAGTTCGGCGCGTCGTCGCGCTCGGAGGCGGTGACGCGCGCGGCCGAGCTCGGGCTCGTGGGATCGTCCACGGCGGTTGCCCCCGGGTCGGGTTCGACCTAGGCTCCGCTGAGTGGCGCTACGCATACTGATCGCGGAGGACAGCTTCGTCGTCCGCGAGGGTCTGGCGCAGCTCCTGGCGTCGGAACCCACGGTCGAGGTCGTGGGAGTGTGCGAGGACAAGCACTCGCTGGTCGAGGCGATCGAGCGGGAGCGCCCGGACGTGGTCCTGAGCGACATCCGGATGCCGCCACTGCGCGGGGCCGAGGGAATCGAGGTCGCCGCCCAGCTCCGCGAGACGCATCCCGAGATCGGCGTGGTGATCCTCAGCCAGTACTCGGAGCCGGGCTTCGCGCTGCAGCTGTTCGAGTCGGGGTCCGAGCAGCGCGCCTATCTGCTCAAGGAGCGCGTCGGCAGCCGCAAGGAGATCGTCGGCGCCGTGCACGCGGTGGCGGACGGCCGCTCCGTCGTGGATCCGAAGATCGTGGACGAGCTGATCGCGGAGCGCGCCCGGTCCACCGAGTCGCGGCTCAGCGACTTGACGGCCAGGGAGCGTGAGGTGCTGGCCGAGGTCGCCACCGGCAAGAGCAACATGGCGATCGCCGAGACGCTCTTCCTGACGAAGCGCGCCGTTGAGAAGCACATCAACGCGATCTTCCTGAAGCTGAGCCTCCGCGAGGCCGACGACGTCAGCCGCCGGGTCAAGGCGGCGCTGATGTTCCTAGCCGACGAACGTCGCCTGGTCCCGGACGACGGGCCCGCCGAAGACGCCCACTGATCGCGTCTCGGCCCTACTCGGGCGCCGCCTCGAGCTCGCCGTCCTCGATCGCGCGCACCAGCGCTGCGTGGTCGAGCTCGTTCTGGTCCGCGTAGGCGCTCGCGAACGCTCCCACGGCCTTCTCGAAGGCCTCCTTCGACCCGAGGTACGAGGCGATGGCGACGCCGTCGCCGCTCCGCGCATGCGCGTGCGCGAGCGTCCATCCGCATAGCCGCGCGTAGGCCGCCATCGTGTCGGGCGGCATCGCGCCGATGTCGGCCGAGAGCTTCCAGTCCCACATGGTGCGCACGTAGAAGTCGCGCTCGACGCCGTCGATGCCGGGCGCCCGCAGCCAGCCGAGCATGATGTCGCTGGCCGCCTGCATCAGCCGCTGGCCCTCGACCACGCGCTGGCCCTGCTGGTCGAACTCGCTCTCGTCCAGCGCGTACTCGAGGACCGACCGCCCCGCCTCCTTCACCTGGAGGAACAGCGGGTCGCCGGTGTCGCGCCCGAGCATGAGGACGATCCAGCAGCGCGTCCCGACGCTCCCGACGCCCACGACCTTGCGGGCGAGGTCGGCGAACCGGAAGCGGTCGAGCAGGTGGCGGCGATCCGCGGGCAGCGTCGCCTTGTAGTCGTGCAGCAGAGCGCGGATCCGCTCCTCGCCCTCCCGTGCCTCGACGTCCGGGACAAGCTCGCGGAGGGGCACGACCAGCGGGGGGCGCGCGACGATCCGGGCGGTTCCGTCGACCGCCTGCGCGAGCTTGGCGAATGCCCGCACGCTGTCCTTCCGCCGCGCCTTCGCGATCGCCTTGTCGACGCGCCGGGAGTGCGCCAGGTGGAGGTCCGCCCCGAGGGTCTCGAGCTCGGTCAGGTCGACGCGCGCGTACCAGACGTCCAGCGTCTTCATCGAGGCGAGCCGGCGCATCACCCGGCGGTACTCGGCGACCGTGTCGTGGACCATCGCGCGGCGCCGTGCCGGGCGAAGGTCCGACTCCCGCGCCGCTATCTCGACGCTCGCGGCGAGCCGCTTGACGTCCCACTCCCACGGGCCGGGCAGCGTCTCGTCGAAGTCGTTCAGGTCGAAGAGCACGTCGCGCTCGGGAGACGCGAAGCCGCCGAAGTTGGAGAGGTGCGCGTCGCCGCAGAGCTGGACGCGCACGCCCGTGGTGGGCGTCTCGGCGAGGTCGAAGGCCATCACCCGGGCGGCGCCGCGATAGAACGCGAACGGCGACTCTGCCATGCGGGCTCGGCGGAGCGGTACCAGCTCCGGGAGCCGCGTGGCCGCCTGCTCCTCGAGGATCGCGAGCGGATCGCGGTCAGCCGCAGGCGTCCACTCCGCGTGGCTCGAGCGCGGGACCTCGGCCCTGAGGTCGCGGCCGCTCGCCGACGGCGCCGGGGCTGAGGTCGCCACGGTCGCGGTCACCCGCGCACCGCGATCGCCACGAGCGACCTGATCACGCCCCATGGGGTGTCGGGGAGCGTGGCCGACGGCGACAGTCCGGGGTGGTGGCGGGCGACCCGTACGCGAAGCGCGCCGGGGCGCGATCGAAACCGCAGGGGCGAGTCGAGGCGAACGGCCTCGCCGTCGAGCCCGGCGGGCACCTCGTCCGCTGACTGGATCTCGAAGTCGCGGGCCGACCACGTCATGACTCGCCGGCGCGACGAGCCGCCGTTTTCGGCGAGCGCCACGGCAATGCCGAGGACCCCGGTGTCGAGCCGAGGGCGGGTGCCCGAACCGAGCGCGCGCCCCAGCCGGTAGGGGTCGTTCGAGACCAGCACGACGTCGGCCGAGGCGTGCTCGTGCCCGTCGCCGTCGCTCCAGCGCAGGTCGAGGCGGCGGCCCTTCGGCCCGATCACTGCCGGCACGGTCTCGGCGAGCGTCCTGAGCTTCGCGTCGCGATAGCCGGCCTGCTGCACGGCCTCGGCGTAGAGGCCCAGCGAGACGTTGTTCACGAACACGCGGCCGTTCACCTCGGCGAGGTCGACGCGTCGCTCGGCGCCGTCGACGAACGCGTCGAGGGCTCCCACCACGTCGTTGCGATCGACCCCGAGGTCGAGGGCGAAGTGGTTGCGCGTGCCCGCCGGTATGCACGCGTACGGCAGCCCGTGCTCGGCCGCCGCGGCCGCGACGATCGCCTGCGTGCCGTCGCCGCCCGCGGCGGCCAGCCCGTCGGCGCCGCGGGCGACGGCGGCGCCGACGAGCTCCCTCAGGTCGTCACCGGGCTTCAGCTCGACCGGCGTGATGCCGCGCGCCCGGGCCTCGCGCGCCAGGTGGAACCGCTCGGCCTTGCCGCCGCCGGACTTGGGGTTGTAGAAGAGCACCGGCTGGGCCGGCGCCTGTGCGGGCTCGAGCTCGGGCCGCACGGCCAGTGCCCGCCGCGCGAGCGCGATCGACGCGAGCATCGCGGCGACCACCCCCGCGTCCGCGAGCACGTTCCCCTCGACCACGGTGAGCACGATCGCCGCGACGACCAGGGCGCCGCTGGCGACGGCCGCGACCGTTCCGGCGGGGCCGGGCCGGAGGAGCGCCCACCACGCGAGGAGAAGCGCGGCGGCGAGGCACGCGAGCACGGTGAGCCCGTTCGGGAAGCTCGCGATCGTTGCGGCGACCGCGAGGCCGATCGCGGTCGCCAGCAGCCCGAGCGCGCCGAGCGCTGCCAATCGCCTCATATCGCCACGCTAGGTGCGCGCGGCGCGGCGAGCATCATCCGTTTTGGGCGATGCGGCAGCCCCGCGCGCAGGCGATCGTGACCCCTGGACATGAAGCCGCGGTTCAAGTCAAGGCAACAGAGGAGGGTCACATGAGCGCTCCCGCGCGCCCGGCGGCGTACGAGGCGGAGACCGAGCACGGCGTGGGTTGGGCGATCTTCGCCGGCACCATGCTGGCGATCGTCGCCACGCTGAACATCATCGGCGGCATCGCCGCGATCGACGACTCCAAGTTCTACGTCCAGAACGTCGAGTACGTGTTCGGCGATCTGAACACGTGGGGCTGGATCGTGCTGCTGACGGGCGCGGCGCAGCTGTTGACGGCGTTCGGCGTCTGGGCACAGAGCAGGCCGGCGGTGTGGCTCGGTATCGGGTTCGCGGGCCTGAACGCGATGGCCCAGCTGCTGAACATCCCGTCGTACCCGTTCTACTCGGTCAGCCTGTTCGCAGTGGACATCCTGATCATCTACGGCCTCGCGGTGCACGTGGGTCGCGACTGAGCCGCGTTTCCAGACTTGGACGGCGGCGCCGCCTCTCGGTGGCGCCGCCGCCCGAGCAATCGAGAGGAGATCTCCTGTGTGCCGCTGGCTCGCTTACTCGGGGACCGCCCCGATCCTGCTCGAGGACGCGCTCTTCGCGCCCGCCCACTCGCTGATCGACCAGAGTCGCCACTCGCGGCTCGGGGCGGAGACGACGAACGGGGACGGATTCGGGATCGGGTGGTACGGCGACGGGATCGAGACGCCGGGCGTGTTCCGCAGCACGGAGCCGGCGTGGAACAACCGCAACCTTCGCGACCTCGCGAGCCACGTGGCGTCGTCGCACTTCTTCGCGCACGTTCGGGCGGCGACGGGCACGGCCATTCAGCAGACCAACTGCCACCCGTTCCGGCACGGGCGCTGGCTCTGGATGCACAACGGCTTCGTCGACGAGCTCCGAAAGGTCAAGCGCGACCTCGCGCTGGCCGTCGACCCGTCGCTCTACCCCCACATCGAGGGGTCGACCGACTCGGAGCTCCTGTTCTACCTCGCGCTGACGCTGGGCCTCGACGACGACCCACCGTCGGCCGTCGCCCAGGCCGTCGGGCTCGTCGAGACCGTGGGGCGCCGGCACGGCGTCGAGCATCCGATCCAGATGACCGTCGCGACGACCGACGGGGAGGGCCTCTGGGTCTTCAGGTACGCGAGCACGGGGAGCGCCCGTTCGCTCTTCTTCACCACGGACGTCCGCACGCTGCGGACGATGTACCCCGAGCACGAGGTGCTCGAGAAGCTCTCGGAGGACTCGCGGCTCGTGGTCTCGGAGCCCCTGGGCGGCGTGCCGGGCGTCTGGAACGAGGTCCCGCAGTCGACCTACGGCGTCGTCGGCAGGGGTCACGACGAGCTGAGCCGCTTCGAACCGCAGCCGCCGTCCGTCCTCGGCGCCGTCTCCCGCGGCGCCTCGCGCCAGGCGACCCCGACCCACGGCTAGCGGCAGGCGGGCGATGAAGCCGGCCGACGACGACCGGCGGGAGGGGGCGTTCCGCTACGGCGCGGTCCTGGTTCTGACCCTCGCGATCGTGGTGGTCGTGATCGCCGCACCGGCGGGCGACTGGTCGCGCGCGATCGCGCTCACCCTCGAGTTCGCGGCGCTGATCGTCGCCATCCTCACCTCGCGCACGCGGGCGCGCGCTCGAAGGCACCGCGCGATAGCGGTCGGGGTGGCGACCGCCGTCATGGTCGTGATCGTCGGGACCGGCGCGGTCCACAAGAGCGTCACGTTCGCCATCGCGGCCGTCCTCGCGTTCCTGATACCCGCCAGCCTGGCCGGCGGCCTCTTCAGGCTGATCCGCTCCCGCGGCGTGAACCTGCAGGTCGTCGCCGGCGCGCTCGCCATATACCTGCTCATCGGCCTCCTGTTCGCGTTCGCCGTGAGCCTGATCGCGGTCATCGGGGGGACGGACTACTTCGCCCAGGGCGGCGACGGCACGCTGAGCGAGCGGGCGTACTACAGCTTCACGATCCTGACGACGACCGGGCTCGGCGACTTCACCGCCGCGCACCCGGGCGGGCGCGCGGTCGCCGTCGTGGAGATGCTGACCGGCCAGCTGTACCTCGTCACCGTCATCGGCGTGCTGGTCGGCGACATGGCCAGCCGGCGCCACGGCATCGGGTCGTGAAGCGGATCCAGAACCGGACGGTCCTGGTCCTGCTCGCCATGGCGCAGTTCATCATGGTGCTCGACACGACGGTGATGAACGTGTCGATCTCGCAGGTCGTAGACGACCTCGACACGAGCGTGACCGGCGTCCAGCTCGCCATCACGGCGTACACGCTCGTGATGGCGGCGTTCATGCTCACCGGCGCGAAGCTCGGCGACATCTGGGGCCGGCGGCGCGCGTTCGCCATCGGGCTCGGGATCTACGGAGTCGGGTCCCTCACGACTGCTCTGAGCCCCAACCTCGGCGTACTCCTGGTGGGCTGGTCGCTGATCGAGGGGCTCGGCGCCGCGCTCGTGATCCCCGCCATCGCGGCCCTCACGGCGTCGACGTACACCGGCAGCGCCCGCGCGCTCGCGTTCGGGCTGCTCGGCGGCGTGGCCGGCGCCGGGGCGGCCGTCGGCCCGCTCATCGGCGGGTTCGTGACCACCGCCCTCACCTGGCGGGTGGTCTTCGCGGCCGAGACGCTGGTCGTCATCGTGGTGATCCTGTTCGTCCGCCGGATGCCGGCGGCGCTGCCCAAGACGCGGCCCGACCTCGACGTGGTCGGCGCGGTCCTGTCCGCCCTCGGGCTCGGGCTCACCGTCTTCGGGATCCTGAAGATCAGCTCGTGGGGGCTGTTCCAGCCGACCGGCGCGCTGACGATCGGCGGGACGGAGATCACGCCGTTCGGGTTGTCGGTCGTGCCCTTCCTCGTCCTCGCCGGACTCGTGGTGCTCGGCGGGTTCGCGCGCTGGGAGGAGCGGGTGGCGCGCGCAGGCGGCACTCCGCTGCTGCGGGCGGACCTCCTGCGGGTCCCCCAGATGCGGGCGGGGCTGTCGATGGTCCTGTCCCAGTACCTGATCCTCGCCGGGACCTTCTTCGTGATCCCGCTCTACCTGCAGCTCGTGCTCGGCAAGGACGCGCTTCACACCGGGCTGAAGATCCTCCCGATCTCCGTGGCGATGATGATCACGGCGCTCAGTGGACCGCGCCTCGCGACGCGCATGTCCCCGCGACGGGTCGTGCAGATCGGGCTCGGGCTGCTCCTCGTGTCGATCCTCGGGTTGATGGCGACCATCTCGGACACGCTCGCGTCGGTCGCGTTCGCCGTGTCCCTGGCCGGCTTCGGCGGCGGCATCGGGCTGGTCATCTCGCAGCTCGGGAACGTGGTGATGTCGTCGGTCCCGGGGTCGCGCTCGAGCGAGGCCGGGGGCGTTCAGGGCGCGGCGCAGAACCTGGGTCAGTCGCTCGGCACGGCGCTGATCGGCGCGGTGCTGCTCACCTCGCTCACGACCGGCTTCCAGGACAGCGTGCGCGCGGATCCCTCGATCCCCCAGCGCGTGCAGCAGAAGATCGCGTCGAGCACCGAGCAGGGGCTGGCGATGGTCTCGCGGTCCGACGCGCGGTCGATCGCGGAGGAGGCGGGACTGCCCCCGAACGAGGTCGACACCGTCGTCGACCATTACGGCGACGCCCAGATCTCCGGGCTCAAGCGGGCGCTGCTGGCCGCGTCGACGTTCGTCCTCGTCGGCCTCTGGTTCGCTCGCGCGCTCCCTGGGGAGGCGCTGGGCGGAGCGTCCGAGGGGGCGGCGGCGGGTCCGAGGCCGGCCACTCCACGTACGGCCGCGGCCGGGGCGCCGTAAGCGGTCTACCGCGAGAAGAGCCGGAGGAACAGCAGGAAGACGTTGAACACGTCGAGGAAGATCGCCGCCGCGAGCGGGATCGCCTCCTCCCTGCCGGCGCGCCGAAGCCGGTTGAAGTCGACGAGGGTGTAGAGGCCGAAGACGACCAGCCCCAGCAGCGCCCACACCGTGTAGGCGCCCGGGATCCGCACGAAGATCAGCACGATCCCGGCGCCGAGCAGAGCCAGGAGCATCCAGAACAGCGTGCGGTAGAGGAACGACAGATCGCGGCGCACGGCGTAGCCGCCGGCGCCGAGAGCGCCGACGAACAGCGCCGTCGCGCCGAACGCCTGGCGCAGCGCGGTGGGGTCGTTCGCCGCGTAGTAGTCGATCGTGGTCGCGACGCTCGCCCCCAGAAGGAGCCCGAACGCGAACAGGAGCGTCAGCGCGACGCCCTCCCTCCCCCGCGCGGTCGCCACGTTGAGGCCGATCAGGCACCCCAGCGAGAGCATCCACGCGACGAACCACGCGGCGCCGCCCCAGTCGCGCGCCACCCAAACCCCGAGCGACGCGAAGCCGACCGTGAGCGCCACGAGCCCCATGACCCGTCCGAACAGGCCGGGAACACGGGCGACGACGGGGCGCTCCGCCGCGTAGCCGGTCGCATTCATGGCCCGAGTCTCGTCGGCCCCGAGGCCCGCAGCATCGCCCGAATCGGGGGATGCCGCCCGTTCCGCCCGGCGCCAGCATCTCCCCATGGCCTCTCCGCCGGGGTGGGCCGGACTCTTCTGGACCGCCTTCAAGCGGTCGCGGAACGGCATGGCGCTGCTCGACGAACAGCGCCGCCTGGTCGACGTGAACCCCGCGTTCGTGAGCCTCCTGCTTACGCGCCGCGCGGCTCTGATCGACCACGCGGTGTGGGAGCGCGTCGTTGGGGGCCCGTTGATGACGCAGGGTCAGTGGCGCGTCGCGCTCGGTCGCGACGAGTTCTCGGGCACGGCGGAGCTCGCGCGCGACGACGGCGCCACGATCACCGTCCAGTTCGCGGGCCATCCCGAGACCGTGACCGGCCGCCGTTACGTCCTCGCGGTCGTCCTGGGCCATACGCACTCGCGGCGGCACTCGCGCCGGCGCCGTTCGAACGGCCAGCTGACGGACCGCGAGCGCGAGGTCGTGCGGCTGCTCGGGGAGGGCCAGACGGGGCCGGAGATCGCGGCGGATCTCCACATCGCGCACAACACGGTTCGCACGCACGTCTACAACGCCATGACCAAGCTCGGCGCCCACTCGCGCGCCCACCTGGTGGCGAAGGCGCTCGGCGAGGCGCACCTCCACTGATCATGCACTTGCACCATGGGCGCACCTGGCGCGCCGGGGCACCCTCGACGGGTGCCGATCATGATCGTCGACGACTCGCCCGTGTTCAGGCCGTCGGCCCAGGCCCTGCTGGAGCGCCGCGGCTATCAGGTGGTGGGCGCCTCGAGCAGCATGACGGCGGCGGTTCCGTTGGCGCGGGCGCTCAGGCCCACCGGCGCGCTGGTGGACGTCCTGCTTCCCGACGGCTGCGGATTCGACCTCGTCGCGAGACTCGAGCGAGCCGCGCCGGGCATCGCGGTGCTGATGATGTCGACCCACGACCACGACGGGACCGCATACAGCCGCGCCGAGTCCTCCGGAGCCCGCGGCTTCGTGCTCAAGTCGCAGCTCGCCTCCTGCGACCTCGGGACGTTCCTGCCGCCCCGCTAGCCGCCGCGGGCGTGCCGCATAATCGCCCGCCTGTGGCCATGACCGAGCATGCTGTGGTGATCGCCGGCGGAGGTCCGACCGGGCTGATGCTGGCCGGTGAGCTGGCGCTGGCGGGAGTCGACGTCGCGATCGTCGAGCGGCGCGCCGACCAGGAGCTCGCCGGATCGCGGGCCGGCGGACTGCACTCACGCACGATCGAGGTTCTCGACCAGCGTGGGATCGCCGACCGGTTCCTGTCGGAGGGGCAGGTCGCTCAGGTCGGCAACTTCGCCGGCGTCACCCTGGACCTCAGCGACTTTCCCACCCGCCACGGCTACGGGCTCGGGCTGTGGCAGAACCACATCGAGCGCATACTGGCCGCCTGGGTCGACGAGCTGCCCGTGACGATCCATCGCGGGCGGGAGGTGACTGGCCTCGCGCAGGACGACGGCGGCGTCGACGTCCAGCTGGCCGAGGGCGAGGCGATGCGGGCCGGGTACCTCGTCGGGTGCGACGGAGGCCGGAGCGTCGTCCGCAAGGCGGCCGGCATCGACTTCCCGGGGTGGGACGCGTCGACCAGCTCGCTGATCGCGGAGGTCGAGATGGCGGAGGAGCCGGAGCTGGGCATGCGCCGCGACGCCAACGGCACCCATGCCCTCGGCAGGGCGGAGTACGAGATCCGCGACGGCGAGGTCGTCTTCGCGGACTCGGGGACGGTGCGGGCCATGGTGACCGAACAGGGGCCCGTACCCACGCGCGAACCCACCCTGCGCGATCTGAGCGATGGGCTCATCGCCGTCTACGGCACGGATTACGGCCTCCATAGCGCCAGCTGGATCTCCAGGTTCACCGACATGACCCGCCAGGCCGCGTCCTACAGGGAGGGACGAGTGCTGCTGGCCGGCGACGCCGCGCACGTGCACTCCCCGGCGGGTGGGCAGGGACTGAACACCGGCGTGCAGGACGCCGTGAACCTGGGCTGGAAGCTGGCGCGGGTGGTCGACGGGACCGCGCCGGAGAGCCTCCTGGACACCTACCACGACGAGCGCCACCCGGTCGCCGCCCGCGTGCTGCGCATGACCATGGCGCTGACCGCGCTCAACCGCGGCGACGACCGCACGGACGCGCTGCGCGAGACCGTGGCCGAGCTGGTGGCCATGGAGGAGCCCCGGACGCGGTTGGCCGGGATGATCTCCGGCCTCGACGTCCACTACGACCTCGGCGAGGGACACCCGCTGCTCGGGCGCCGCATGCCCGACCTGGATCTGGTCACACCCGGCGGCCCGCTGCGGGTGTTCGCCCTGCTGCACGACGCCCGGCCGGCACTGATCGACCTCGGCGAGCACGGCGGCCTGGACATCGCTCCGTGGGCGGATCGGGTTCAGTTGGTCGACGCCGAATACGCCGGTACGTGGGAGCTTCCGGTGCTCGGCGCGGTCACCCCGCCCGACGCCGTGCTGATCCGGCCCGACGGACACGTCGCCTGGGTGGGGGACGGCACCGACCGGGGGCTGCGCGACGCGCTGACGACCTGGTTCGGACCCCCTACTGCGGCGTAGCCGGCTCGGATCCGAGCTAGCCCGCGCCCCACAACGCGACGAGGTTCTTGGCGACCACGTCGAAGTCCTGCTTCCAGGTCACGTCGCGGAGGTACTTCGCCTCCCACTCTTCGAGCTCCTTGAGGGCGGGCGGCAGCTCCTCCGGGTCCGGCATCTCGGCGCCCTTGATCAGCAGCGGCACGATCGGCACCTCGCGCTCCAATGCGGCACGAATCTCCTTGTGGACGTGGTCGTCTTCGTCAGCGATTCGCGGGTTGCCCTGTTTGTCCGTAACCGCGAGCCACCTGTCGCCGATGAGGACGAAGAACACGTCGCAGGCCGAGACAGCGCGTTCGTACTCGTGCCGGTAACGCTTGCCGGCGGCGACCGCATCGAGGTCCAGGAAGACCTCGGCTTTCACGAAGTGCTCGAGGCTCAGTGCAAGGAGACGCGCATGTACGAGGCTGTCCGTTCGCCTGTAGGAGATGAACGCACGCGGTCCGCGCGGAGCTGTCGCCGGCACGGACGGCGGTGGCGACGGCGGGACCTCGACGGCCCGCTCGATCCTCGGCGTGCTCGGCTGGGGCGCCTGGTCGGGAACCCAGCTCCAGAGCAACGACACGAGCCGGTCGACGTCATCGTTCCAGCTCTCCGGCCTCAGTGAAACCGCTTCGCGCTGGGTGATCGCCGAGCCGATCTCGTGCAGGGCGGGTGGAAACTGGTCCGGCCGCGGCGGCTCGGCATCGCCGACCAGCACCGGAAGCACCGGGACCTGCTGCTGGAGCGCCGCTTCCAGCGCCAGGCGGACGAAGTCGGTTTCGCGCGCGAGCCGGCGCACGCCCTCCCGATCCTTGCTCCTGAGCCAATCCGGTCCTATGAGCGCGAGGACCGCGTCGCAGTCGGCAACGGCGCGGAGTAGGGACGACGCGAAGCCCGCGCTCAACAGGAGCATGTCCTCGTCGCGGACGACCTCGATCCCGGCAGCCTGGAGACGATCGGCGAGGGCGCTCGCCCATCCGGCGGAGTCGCCGCGCCTATAGCTCAGGAAGACCTGTGCCCGAGGCGCGGCACGCTCGAGCTCTGTGTTCGTCGCATGATTCATCCAGGCTCGCGGTACCTACCGCAAGCCTCTTCCGAATCGGGCTCGCGTGTCAACCCCTACTGCGGCTTGAAGTCCTCCGACACCCAGCACCCGATCGACCGGTCGCCGGGCAGGCAGCCGACCGGCGCGGCAACCCACACGAGGGGCGGGTCCAGCGCGGTCGCCGGGCTGGGAAGGCTGATCTCGACGCTCGTCGTCTGCTTGTAGACGTCGCCCGGCACGTCGCGCATCACGCCCGACGACTGGAGCGTCCAGCCGCAGGGCCGCCGCCCCCCGCACGTGTCGCTGTCCGCTTGCGGCGCCAGCATCGAGTGGTTGGGGAGCTCGATGTACGTCAGGATCCGCGCGTACGACGCCGGCTTGGTGCACGACATGCGCGCAATCCACCAGACGTCCCAGTTGCCGTCCGCGAGCAGCGTCGACCGCTGGCTGTGCTCGAGCGTGCACGTGCGACCGTCGGACGCGACGAACTGAAACTCGTTGGCCGACGCGGCCGGCGCCAGCAGAGCAAGGCACGCGCACGCGAGCGCGATGGCCAGGACGAACGACCTCATCACGACCCCCCCGATGGTTGAAACCCCGCCGCGGCAATCTACAGGGAAGCGAGCGCGAACGCGCCTGGCCCTGTGGACGGACGCCGACCCACTGCCCCTAACCTGGGCGCATGGCGAAGCGGGGGACGGTGGCCCTCCTATTGGGTCTGGGGACGCTGATCCCCTGCGTCCACCCGGTAACCGCCGCCGGATGGCGGAAGGCTGTCAACACCGGGCCGGAGAGCGCGCAGTGGATGCGCCTGGCCGACGACGGGACGATCCGCAAGCACTACGCCAACGATCGCGTCGGCGTCGCGCAGCTCGGGTGGTCTGCGTCGAGGTGGCGTCGCTGCCCGGTGCCCGGCGTGCACGAGGCCCCGCCGAAGTACCGCGGCGTGTGGTGGGACGCGAATCCGGGCGGCGCGATGGCGGCGGGCTGGCGCTACGGCCCCGACGCGCTCACCGCGCCGAGGCACGTGGCCACCGCCACCCCGGGCCACTGCTTCGGCGCTGCGCAGCCGGTACCCGCCCGCGCCCGCCCGCGCCGGCGTCTCGAGCGACGTCGGCGTGGCGGTCGGCCGCGGCGGGACCGCCATCGCGTGGTTGTTCGAGGGCCGTGACACGCGCGACCTCGCGTTCGCTGCGGGACCGGCTGGACATCCACTCGAGCGGCGCAACGTCGTCGTGCGCGTGAAGGAGAGCGTCGACCTGGACTTCGAGTGGCTGTGGGCCGAGCTGGGGAAGGGCGACCGCCCGCAGTTCACCTGGCTCACGACCGAGCGGGTGCCCGGCGACAGCTCCCGCCGCCGCCAGCGCATCTGGTCCTCCCGTGGCGGACCGCACGGCGGCGCGGTCGGCCCGCCGAAGCAGGTGTACTCGGTCCTGACCGAGTATCCCGAGACGCTCTACGACTCCTTCGTGCACCTCCTCACCGATGCGCGAGGGGGCCAGGTCATGGCGCATCGCGCACCCGGCGGCCACATGGCGCTGCTCGAGCGAGAGCCCGGCGGCAGGTTCCACGACCGCGTGCTCACGAGGAAGGCGAGCTTCGTGGTGGACATGGCCGCGACAAACCCGGCCGGCGACGCCGTCTTCGCCGGGCACGCGAGCGACCCTGCGTACGACGACTGGGCCGTCGACCCGGACGTCTTCGCCCTGCACCTCACCCGTGACGGCCGCGTCACGGGCCCCGTCAACCTGACGCCCGGGCAGGTGAAGGTCGACGACGACTATCCGGTCGCCGCGATCGACGACTCGGGACGGGCGGCGGTGGCGTGGATCAGCGCCGACGACGTCAACACCGGGGATCCGGAGGACGTCAACGTGTCGATGACGGGCGGCGACGGCCGCTTCCGGGGGGCGCGGGTGGTCTCGCCGAAGCACAACGGGTCCTACCCCGCCTTCGTCGCCGCGAGCCCCGACGGGCATGTGGCCGTGTCGTGGACCGGGAACGGCCTGTTCGTCGCGCGCGGGCACACGCCGCGCTGACGACCTCTACTTGACGACCAGCGTCCCCTTCATCCCCGGGTGCAGGGTGCACTCGTAGGAGATCGTGCCCGCCTCGCGCGGCGTGAAGCTGTAGGACTGACCCTGGCCGAACGCCTTCGACATGAACTTCGCGCCGCTGTCGGCGGTGACGTTGTGGTCCACCGCCTCCTGGTTCGTCCAGGTCACCTTCTCGCCGACCTTCACCTCCGCCCGGTCGGGTACGAAGCGAAGGTCCTTCATGCCGATCGACGGCGGCCCGGACGGCTTCGGGGAGCCGGACTCGTCGTCCGACCCGCAGCCGGACACGACCGCCGCGACGGTCAGGCAGATCGCGGCGGTCGTACCCAGGCGGCTCATGCGATCCCTACTTGACCGTGAACGAGGCCGAGGCGGTCGCACCCGCGGGCGAGTGGTCGTTGTTCGCCAGCTCGACCTTGATCGTGTGCTTCCCCTTCGGGATGTCCTGGTAGGTGATCTTCGGCTCGACCGACGGCGAGTACTTGCCGGTCACGCCGAGCTTCTTGGCGAGCTTGCCGTTCTCCCCCGAGTACTTGGGGAAGTCGAACTTGCCGCCGTCGAGCGAGAAGTGGAGGTGGCCCTTGCCGAGCTTCGGCTGCTTGCCCACGTCCTTGGGATCGAGCTCGAAGTTCGACAGCGTCACGGTCGCCGTGAACTTGGGCCCGACCTTCGAGTCCGCCTTCGGCTTCGTGAACGCGACGCCCACCTTGGGCGTGTCCACCTTCTGCTCGGTCGGAGCCGGCGTGGTGGATGCGCTCGAGCTCTCCTTCTTGTCGTCTCCGCAGGCCGCCAGCGACAGCGCGACGATCGCGCTGGCCGGCAGCGCCAGGTACTTCTTGGTCATCGGTCCTCCTCGAATGGGCTACTTGTCCCCCATACGCTGGCGCGCGCACGCTGGATCATCCCTCGCGGAGCCCGAACCTGCGGTACACGACGCGCAGCGGCCTGGGCGCCCACCAGTTCCAGTCGCCGAGGAGCCGCATCAGCGACGGCACGAGCAGCGCGCGCACGATCGTCGCGTCGAGCAGCACGCCGACGGCCTGCCCCACCGCGATCTCCTTCATGAAGAACACCGAGCTCACCGCGAACGCCCCGAACACCACCGCGATGCACAGCGCCGCCGCGGTGATCACGCGCCCCGTGCGCCCGATCCCGATCGCAACCGCCTCCTCGTTCGGCACGCCGCGATCGTGCTGCTCCTTGATCCGCGCCAGGACCAGGACCGCGTAGTCGGTGGCCAGCCCGAAGACGACCGCGAACAGGAACACCAGGCTCGTCACCTCCACCGCTGACGGTCCCGTGTAGTCGAGGGGCCCGTGCAGCACGCCGTCCTCGAACGCGAGCACGATCACGCCGAGCGTCGCCGCGAGCGTCAGCGCGTTCATGAGGAGCGTCTTGAGGGGCAGCACGACCGAGCCGGTCAGGAGGAACAGCAGGACCAGCGTCGGCACGGCCACCAGCACCACCACCAGCGGCAGGTGGTCGGCGAGGCTCCGCTTCTGGTCGATGAAGCGCGCGGTGTTGCCGGAGACGAGCACGCGCGTGTCACCAGGCGGCGGCAGCGCGCGGATCGCGCGCACCGAGTCCTGCGACCGGGCCGAGAGCGCCGGGCGCGGCAGGGCGAGGTTGGCGAACGAGACGTCGCGGGAGGCGCGCGCGAACGGCGACGCCCTGGTGGCGTGGGCCGCCCGCCGGAGCGATCGCCCATAGCGCGCGAGCTCCGCCGGCGAAGCTCGGCCCTGCACCGTCACCGTCACCGCCTCGGTTATGTCGCGCGGGTAGTGGCGCTGGATGTATGCCGTCGGCTCGTACGACGCCGCCCCCGGCGGCACCGCCTCGGCGCTGGGCCCGGTGAGGGTCGTGGAGAAGAGCGGGACCGCCAGGGCGCCGAGCAAGAGCGCGCTCGCCAGCCCGACCGCCACGGGCCGGCGCATGACCGCCCACGCGAGCCGGTACCAGGAGTCCGACTCGTCGGACACGGCCGGCCCGCGCCGGACCGCCAGGGAGTTCACGCGCGTGCCGAGAAGCGCGAGCAGGGACGGCACGACCAGCACCGCCACCAGCGCCGACAGGGCGCCGACCGCGGCGCCCGCCACGCCGATCGAGTACAGGAAGCGCTGCGGCATCACCACGAGCGCGGCCATCGCAGCGGCGACGGTGAGACCGGAGAACATCGCCGTCCGCCCCGCCGTCAGCACCGTGATCCGGTGCGCGTCCCAGCCCGGCCCCGCGCGCTCGAGCTCCTCGCGGTAGCGCGAGACCATCAGCAGCGCGTAGTCGACCCCCAGCCCGAGGCTGAGCGCCGTCGTGAGGTTGAGCGCGAAGATCGACGTGTCGACCAGCTCGGACATCACCGTGAGGACGAGCATGGTCCCGACGATCGACATCCCGCCGAGCAGCAGCGGGATCGCCGCGGCGACCACGCCGCGGAACACCAGGAGCAGCAGGACCGCCAGCGCCGGGAACGCGATCAGCTCCGCCTTGGTCAGGTCCTCGCGGGTCTGGTCGTTGACCTCGTTGAAGCTCGGCGCGTATCCGGCCACGCCCACCTTCACGGCCCACCGCGAGCGCCCGATCCGCTCCTTTGCGTCCTTCGCCGCCTCGCCGCCGTCGTTCTCCACGTCCTGGGTCGACAGCTCCCCGGAGATCACCAGCGACCGGCCGTCGCGTCCGACCAGCGCGGCGCCCTCAGCCGGGCGCTCGAGCGGGTTCACGACCCGGCCCACGTACCGCGTCCGCTCGAGCAGCGCGGCGAGGCGGGCGACGTCGCGCCGCACCGCCGGATCCGCGGTGTCGAGGCGGCCGTGGCCGCGCGCGCGCACCAGGAGGACGATCCCGGGGCCCGCGTCGTGCCCGAGCCGGTCGCGCAGCAGCCCGATCGCGCGCTCGCTCTCCGACGCGCTGTCGGTGAAGCCGGCGGCCTTGAGCCGGTGCTCCACGTCGTGCCCGACGGCGATCGCGAGCAGCGTCAGCGCACCGACGACCGCCAGCACGAGCTTCGGCCGGCGCCAGGTGAGGTGGGCGACGCGATCGAGCACGATCGGGCGCGACGCTATCAGAGAGGGTTCCCTCAAGGAACTGACTGCGCTACGATCGCCCCGTGCAGCGCACCTCGTTCGACCGCATGACCTGCTCCGTGGCGCGCACGGTCGACGTCGTGGGCGAGTGGTGGACGCCGCTCATCGTGCGCGACCTCTCGCTGGGCATCAGCCGCTTCGACGCGATCCAGCGCAACCTCGGCATCTCGCGCAAGGTGCTCGCGCAGCGTCTCGAGCGGCTGCTGGAGCACGAGGTGGTGCAGCGCGTCGCGTACCAGGACAACCCCCCGCGCTACGACTACCGGCTGACCGAGAAGGGCGCCGACCTGGCGACCGTGATCCTCGCGATGACGGCGTGGGGAGACCGCTGGATCTTCGGCGAGGAGCGGCGGCCGATGCTGTTCCGGCACGACTCCTGCGGCGCCGA
This sequence comes from Thermoleophilaceae bacterium, assembly GCA_035275105.1. GTDB lineage: Bacteria > Actinomycetota > Thermoleophilia > Solirubrobacterales > Thermoleophilaceae > AC-37. Next base: position 2,950 of record DATENL010000316.1, on the reverse strand, counting down.
GACGAGCCCGGTGCTCACCTGCTCGAGCTGCGGCGAGGCGCTGCGCCCCGGCGAGCTCACACCGCTGCCCGGTCCCGGCCTGCGGCCCGGCCCCGGAACCTCCGAGGTGCCGGCCGCCCTCGAACGGCTGGCGGCGGCATGAACCCGACGCACCAGGTGAGGGTGGCGACCGAGATCGACGCCCCGGCGGCGGACGTCTGGGCGCGCGTCTCGGAGCACGAGGACACGCCGAGCTGGGTCGAGGCGGCCAAGCGGGTGACCCTGGAGCGCGCGGGCGAGGCGGACCGCAACGGCCTCGGCGCCATCCGCGTCGTGGAGTTCAAGCCGCGCCTGTGGAGCACCATCCACGAGGAGATCGTCGGCTTCGACCCGCCGCGCGCGTTCGAGTACGTGCTGTTCAAGGGCATGCCCGGGCTGCGCGACCACCTGGGCCGGGTGGCCGTCGACGACCTGGGCCAGGACCGCTCGCGCCTCCGCTGGGAGGTCGACTTCGAGTTCCGCACGGTCCACCCGTTCAGGCCGTTCGTGCCGTCGTTCGTGCGCGACTTCGAGGGCGTGCTGCGGGAGGCGCTCGCGAGCCTGAAGGGCCAGCTCGAGCCGCGCGCGGTCACGGCGAGCAGGTAGCGGCCGGCCGGCGGGGGTCGAGCGTTCCGAGCGCCAGGAACCGGGTACCCACCGAACCGTACCCCCACCGAAGGAGCGTCATGGTCATCGGAGCGATAGTCGCGGTCTGCATCATCCTGCTCGTACTGGCGTTCCTGTTGCCGCGGCTCTCGTCCCACCCGCAGCGCGGCGTCGACGGCGTGCTCGAGATGGGGCGCCGGGGCGGGTCGAAGGCGCCGGGCCCTCTTGGCCGCTGGCTCCAGAAGCCGTTCGGCAAGTCGCGGAAGGCCGTCGACAAGAGCGCCAGCGCGGGACGCCGCGGGCGCGGCAAGATGCCGCTCTAGCGCGGCGGCGTCAGTCGTCGTCGCCGTCGTACAGCGCGTCGATCTGCTCGCCGAAGTTCTCGGCGACCTGCTCGCGCTTGATCTTCATGGTGGGCGTCAGCTCGCCCTCCTCCTGGCTGAGCGGCCGGTCGAGGATGGCGAACTTCTTGACCTGCTCGATCTTCGACACGTCGCCGTTCGCTGAGTCCACGGCGTCCTGCACCTTGCCGCGCAGGTCCTCGTCGTCGGGGTCGGGCTTCTCGTCCGTCACCTGCACGAGCGCCACCAGGTAGGGGCGGTCGTCGCCGATCACCACCGCCTGCTCCACGACGTCCGACTCCGCGATCTTCGCCTCGATGTTGGTCGGCGTGATGTTCTTGCCGCTCGAGGTGACGATGATCTCCTTGGCCCGGCCGCTGATGCTGAGGAAGCCGTCGTCGTCGATCGTGCCGAGGTCGCCGGTCTTGAACCAGCCGTCCTCGAACGCCTCGTCGGTCTCCTTCTCGAGCCCGTGGTAGCCCTGGAACACGTGCGGCCCCTTCACGAGGATCTCGCCGCGGCCGTCGTCGTCGCTGTCGTCTGAGATGCGGATCTCGGCCCCGTCCATCGCCTTGCCGACGGTGCCGAAGCGGTAGTCGTCGGGCCTGTTCGCGGCGGTCACGGCCGACGTCTCGGTCGCGCCGTAGCCCTCGAGGATCAGCACGCCGCACGCGTCGAAGAACTCGAGCATCTCCTTGGCCACCGGCGCCGCGCCGGTCAGCGCGAACTCCAGCCGGCTTCCGAACAGCTCGCGCACGTTCGAGAGGATCTGCGCGTCCGCGAGGTCGTACTCCTTCTGGAGCACGAACCCGGGCTTCTCGCCCTGGCGCTCCAGCTCGCGCACCTGGCGGCCGACGTCGACGGCCTTCTCGAACACCTTCTCCTTGATCGCGCCGGACGCCCTCGACCGCGCCTCCTCGTAGATCTTCTCGAACACCCTGGGGACCGCCGGGAAGTGGGTGGGCTCGATCTCGCGCATGTCGTCCATCGCCTTCTTCATGTCGCGCCGCCAGAACGCGAGCGTCCCGCCCACGTCGAGGGTGAGCATCTGCGCCATGCGCGAGAGGACGTGGGCGAGCGGCAGGAACAGGAACAGCACGACCTCGTCCCCGAGGTCGACCGCCGACTCGAGCATGTCGAGGTCGGCGCGGAAGTTGCCGTGCGTGAGCACGCAGCCCTTGGGCGCGCCGGTGGTCCCGGAGGTGTAGACGAGCGTGAACACGTCGTCGGGCGAGACCGCCTCGGCGCGCTCCTTCACGGCTGGCTCGTGGTCGCTTCCGCGGTCGGCGAGGTCGCGGAACGAGATCGCGTCGTCGTCGTCTCCCTCGAAGAGGACGAAGGTCTCGACCCCGAGGCCCTCGCTCGCCTCACGAGCGGTGGCGAGCTTCTCGCCGTCCTCGCAGAAGACGAGCACGGACTCCGAGTCCTCTAGCACGTGCCGCGCCTCCTCGGCGGAGGACGTCTGGTAGATCGGCACGACGACGGCCCCGGCGAGGATCGCGCCGAGGTCGGCGACCGTCCACTCCGCGCGCGTGTCGGAGAAGATCGCGACGCGCTGCCCGGCCTCTATCCCGAGATCGACCAGCCCGCCGGCCACGCCGCGCGCCGCGATGCCGAGCTCCTCGTAGGACAGCTCCCGCCAGTCGCCGTCCTCGTGGTACTTCAGCGCCGTGCCGTCGAAGCGCTCGACCGCCTCGGCCGCCATCGCGGCGAGCGTCTTCGCTCCCGTGCCACGATCGGCGATGGCCTCCCCCGCCATGCCCGTCATTTGCCCGGAGCGCGGCCGGGCTAACCGGGCGTGAACGTCAGCGTCTTCGCGCGACCGCGCTGCGCTACGCGCGCTTTCGCTCGGCCTTCGCGCGGGCCGCCGCTTCGCCGAGCCGGCGGGCCTCGTCGCGGGCCGTCAGCGCCTCGTCCTTCTCGCGGATCGCGTCGGCCTCGGCCTCGAGCGCGTCGAGGCGCCGCCGGCGGCCGCGGTCCTCGAC
>DATENL010000315.1:0-9119 GCA_035275105.1 Thermoleophilaceae bacterium | reverse complement strand
CGATCGGGTCGGCGCCCATCGTGATGCCGCCGACGGCGGTCACGCCCAGAGCGCGCGCCTCCGCGGCCACGAGCTCGCCGAGCGCGCGGAAGCCGGCCGGCCGCAGGATCGCCCGCTTCGCGTCGATGAGGTACTGCGCCTTGCGGCCGCTCGTCAAGGTCACCTCGCCGATCACGAGCGCGTGCTCGCGCAGCTCGGCGATCAGCGTCTCGAGCGCGCTCACGCGCGCCGGCCGTGCGCGTAGCCGGCCAGGAACCAGAGCGGATAGGTCGCGAACACCACCGCAGCGAGCGCGTGCATCCGCGCCCCGGCGCGCCGGGTGTCCACGCTCAGCCCGGGGAAGTTGACCATGAAGTCGCGCCCGCTCCGCCCTGGCAGCAGCCGCCAGAGCGGCCGCGTCCAGCGCGCGTCGAGATACAGGGGGATGCTCACCGACCAGAACAGCGCCACGACCGCCGCGGCGCCCGGCGCGACCGGCGCGACCGGCGCGGATCCCGGCGCGAGCCGCGCGTACGCCTCGCCGTTCGCGAACAAGAGCGGTGGGTCGGCGAGCAGCGACACGGAGCGCCCGTATCCTACGCCCGCCATGGCTCTTGACGCCATCGACCCGTTCAACGTCAAGCGGGTGCTCGAGCGGGTTGGGCGGGTGCGCGACGAGATCGCGTCCGCGGCCGACCTGGGCTTCCTGATGAACGCGCGCCGGGCCCTGTTCCCGCTCCCGCTCGTCGATCGCGCGGAGCCGGTCCCGGCCGACGTCCTCCCCCCGTTCACGGGCCGGCCCGCGCCGGGCCTGAAGGACAAGCGGGTGGCGATCGTCGGGTCGGGCGGAAGCGGCGCGTGCGTGACGCTCGTCGGCGTCGCGCGCGCGTTCGAGGAGGCGAACGTGCGCCCCGCGGCGATCTCGGCCTGCTCCGGCTCGGCGGTCTGGGGCGCGATGTGGGCCGCCGGCATGACCGCCGACGAGATGGCCGACTTCTCGCTCGCGTGGCGGCCGCAGGACTACCTCGACATCCAGTGGACGCGGATCCCGCGCTTCGCGCTCTCCGCCAGCCGGGGATTCACGGGGCTCGCGAAGGGCGAGGCGCTCGAGCGCCTGTTCGACCGCCGGCTCTGGCACATGTCCGCGGGCGAGACCGACGTCCCGATCCACACGACCGTCTACAACCTCGACCGCGGGCGCCTCGAGCAGTTCGGCAGCGAGACCACGCCCGACCTGACGCTCGGCGAGCTGGTGCGGATCGCCGTCGCGCTGCCGGTGGCCGTGGAGGCGGTGCGCGTGGAGGGGGACCTCTACGTGGACGGCGGCGTGATCGACGCCTTCCCCACCGAGCCGCTCGTGGAGGACGGCGGCTTCGACCACGTCTTCGGGCTCAACGTCCTGCTCCCGCCGGGACTCCAGGGCGACGCGATCGACGGCGTCGACGCGCGGCGCATGTCGCTGATAGACCTGAGCCGCCGGATCGCCGCCGGCGGGCACCTCGAGCTCGCCCGGCGCAACCTGCGCCGCCTGGGCGAGGCGGTCACGCTGATCGAGCCGGTCGAGCCCGGTGAGACGCGCGGCGCCGCCTTCTACGACCTGTTCCTCGACCGCCGCCGCTGGCCGGAGCTCATGCGCCGCGGGCACGAGGCCGCGCTGGACGCACTCGAGCCGTTCCGCGCGAAGCCCCGCGCCGCTGCCGGCCGCCCGGCCGGCGCCCGGAGTCGCGCGTGACGCTTCTCCAGGCAGTTCTCCGCTGGGCCTCGACCATCGCGTGCGTGATCGTGGCGGTCTCCTTCCTGCTGTTCGCCGTCGAGAAGTCGCAGGCCGGCGCCAAGGACCAGGCGGAGAAGGTGGTGGGCATCAACGAGCCGTCGCCCGATCCGCAGAACGAGCGCGAGCGCGAGCAGAAGCACAGCGACATCCGCGAGGCGATCGACGACGCGAACGACGTCCTCACGCAGCCGTTCGCCGGCATCGTCGAGGACTCGAGCAGCATCTGGGTCCAGCGCATCGTCACCGCGCTGCTCGCGCTCCTCCTCTACGGCGTGCTGGTGCGCATCCTCATCGGCTACATACCCGCGCGCAGGTGACCGACCGCTAGTCGAACGTGTAGACCGTGTCCCCGTACTCGATCCAGCTGTAGATCCGGTAGGCGTCCGGGATCGGCACCCGCAGGCAGCCGTGGCTGGCCGGGTAGGTGGCCGGCACGCTCGCGTAGCCGTGGATCGCGTAGCCGCCCTGGAAGTACGAGGAGTAGTACATCCCGTGGGAGTTCGACCCGGGCTCCTTGCGGTACACGTGGTACTTGCCCTGGATCGTCGGCGTGGACGACTTGCCGGACGACATCGTGTAGATCTGAACCGGCTTCTTGTTGTCGACCAGCACCAGCACCTGGTGCCTGATGTCGCCCTCGATGTGCCTCTCCGGGTGCCGGTAGCGCAGCTTGTACGCGCCCTTACCGTTGAAGACCTCGCGGAACATGCCCGGCGTGGGCGATCCGGTGTGCTCCCAGTCGTTGACCTTGCGCCAGGCCAGCACCGCCCGCCGCGTCGCGTCGTCCAGCGACCCGTTGAGCGGCGACACGAACGCCATGCTGCGCAGCGCGATCTGGAGCAGGCGGGTGCTCTCCTCGCCGCTCACGTGGCCCTCGATGGCGCGGAAGTGCTCCTTCTCGGAGGCGCCGGCCTCCTGCTCGGCGGTCTCGTCGTGGATCGCGCGCACGGTGTAGACGCCGTCCTTCGTGACGTCCTTGAAGCGGTACTGGTACTTGCCGGCGTTCTTGCGCGTCTCGTCCTTCAGCACCTTCACGGTCTTCGTGTGGATGCGCTCGCCCGACCGGTAGAGGACGAGCTTGACCTCCTGGCCCGCCACGTAGGGCCAGATGTGGCCGCGCACGAGCAGCTTGTCGTCGGTCAGGACCCAGCGGACGTCGCGGTCCACCCGGCCGGACTCGACCTTGATGTCGAGCCGCGCGTCCTTGGCCGCGGGCGTGTCGACAGGCGGGTCGGTGGGGAGCTGCGCGCCGGCGGGCGCCGCGAGGACGAGGGTCGCGCCGAGCGCGGCGAGGGTGAGCGGAAGTCGGGTCATCGTCGGAGGAGTTCTAGTAGACGCCGGGGATCTCCTCTTGTCAAGCGACGAGCCGGCGCCTCATGTACCGCACGGGGACGACGAAGAGTAGAGCGGTCAGCGTCAGGAGCCAGAACGCGTTCCCGACCACGGTCCAGAGGTCCGGGTCCAGCACCAGCGCCCGGGTGACGTTGACCATGTGGTAGAGCGGCGTGAACCACGCGACGGTCGCGACCCAGTCCGGCAGCTTCTCGAACGGGTAGAAGATCCCGCTGAACAGGAACATCGGCGTGACGAAGAGCGTGAAGTAGTACGAGTACAGGTCCACGCGCGGGGCCATCGCCGAGAACGCGATCCCGAGCATCCCGAAGCAGGCGCCCCCGAGGGCGAGGAACGGCGGGACCGCCAGGGCCCACGGCGACGCCACGAGCCCGAACAGCGCGACGATCACGAGGAACGTGGTGCCGTAGATCACCGACCGCGTGGCCGCCCAGAGGACCTCCCCCGTCACGAGGTCCGGCACCTCGACCGGCGTCGAGAGGATCGCGTCGTACAGCCGCTTCTCCTCCATCTTGAAGTAGATGTTCCAGGTGGTCTCGAACGACGCCGCCCACATCACCGACGACGCCACGAGCCCCGGCGCGATGAACTCCTTGTAGGGGATCCCGTTCACGCGCGCGAGGTAGGTGCCGAGCCCGAAGCCCATCGCGAGCAGGTAGAAGAGCGGGTCGAAGAACTGCGGCAGGAGCCCCTGCTTCCAGACCTTCGAGAACACCTTCAGGTCGCGCCGCCACACGCGCAGCGCGATCCGCGGGCTCGGCAGGTAGGCCTCGAGCGCGCGGCTCATTCGCGCAGGCTGTGGCCCGTGATCTCGAGGAAGACGCCCTCGAGCGTGTCCTGGCCGCAGCGCTCCTTCAGCTCGGCCGGTGAGCCGGCCGCCGCGATCTCGCCGTTGTCCATGATCACGAGCCGGTCGCAGATCCGGTCGGCCTCCTCCATGTAGTGCGTCGTGACGATCAGCGTCACCCCGCGGCCCTTCAGCTCCTCGAGCAGTCCCCAGACGGCGATGCGCGCCTGCGGATCGAGACCGGTCGTCGGCTCGTCGAGGACGACGAGCTCGGGGTCGTTCACGAGCGCGCGCGCGATGAGCAGCCGCCGCTTCATCCCGCCGGACAGCTCCTGCGGCTTCGACTCGGCGCGCTTCTCGAGGAGCGCCGACCGCAGCAGCTCGTCGACCCGGCCGTCCACCCTGATGCCGTGGTAGGTCGCCTGGATCTCGAGGTTCTCGCGCACCGTGAGCTCGCCGTCGAGGTTCTGCTCCTGCGGGACGACGCCGATCCGCGCCTTGATCTCGCGGCGGTCGGTGCGCGCGTCGAGGCCCAGCACGCGCAGCTCGCCCCCGTCCACGCTGGCCAGGCCGTAGATCGCCTTCATCGTGCTCGTCTTGCCGGCGCCGTTCGGCCCGAGGAAGCCGAAGCACTCGCCCGGCCGGACCTCGAAGTCGATCCCGCGGACCGCGGTGAGGTCGCCGTAGCGCTTGACGAGGCCGAGCGCCTCTACCGCCGGCGTCATGCCCGCGCGGGCGCGCGCGCCGGCGGCCGCCGGGCACCTGTGCCGAGCAGCCTGGGCAGGACCACGCACGCGACGAGCATCGAGAGTCCCAGCCCGAGTGCGAGCCCCCAGTCGTCCGTCGCCACGCCGACCGCGATCGTGTTGTTGAGCGCGTGCAGCCCGATCGTCGAGAAGAGGGTCCCGGTCTTCTCGTAGACGAGGCAGAAGGTGAAGCCCAGCCCCGCCAGGACCGGCAGGGCCACGAGCGTGCCCGACCCGTCGTAGTGGATGAGGCCGAAGATGATCCCGTCGAGCACGGCCGCGACGAGGACGCTCATGCGGCTGCGCAGGGCGCGGTAGAAGAACCCGCGGAAGAAGAACTCCTCGGCGATCGGGGCGCAGACGATCGCCAGCACGGCGAAGCCGACGACGAGGATCGCGTCGTCCTCCGACTTGATGTCGTTGAGGAGTGGCTGCTTGGGCCGGTCCTCGATCAGCGCGCCGTAGGCCGCCGAGACGACGAGGAACGTGACCCAGCCCAGCGCCGCCCAGCCGACCGTGCGCCAGAGCGGCGCGCTTCGCAGGCCGAAGTGCGCCGGCCGCGGGCGCTCGGTGCGCGACGCGAAGAAGACCGCGATGCTCACGAAGACCGCCTCGAGCGCGACCGTGAGGATCAGCCCGGTCCCGGTGCCGATGTCGCCGCCGGTCGCCGCGCCCGCGATGCCCGCGAGGATCGTCAGGGCCACGAGCCCGGTGCAGAACGCGGCGGGCGCGTACCAGACGGGCCAGCGCGGGAACCCCGGCAGTCCCTCCGGCCGCTCGGGCGGATCCGGCGGCGGCGGGTGGGGCATCGTGTATGCGTGTCCGTACTGGGGCCCGTAGTGCACGGATCTAGAGTACGGCCGCGAGCTCGCCGAGCCGGGTGACCGCCTGCACGCCCGGCGGCGGCTGGGAGCCGCCGTCGCGGTTCACGAGCACCGCGCGCAGCCCGGCGGCGCGGGCGCCCTCGACGTCGTTCCGAAGCGAGTCGCCCGCGTGCAGCGCATCGCGCGGCTCCGAGCCGGCCGCCCGCAGCGCGGCGGCGAAGAGCGCCGGGTCGGGCTTGCGCGCGCCCGCCTCCGCGGACGTGACCACCTCGTCCAGGAGCGGCGCGAGCTCCGCGCGCGCGAGCACCTCGCGCAGCGAGCAGTCCCAGTTGCTCGCCACGACCAGGCGCAGGCCTCGGGAGCGCAGGTCCCGGAGGGCGGGCACCGCGTCCGGGTAGGCCTCGAACCGGATCGACTCGAGCATCGCGTCGCGGGCGGCCGCGAGCGGCAGCTCGGGCAGCGCGAGCGAGTCGTGCAGCACGGCCGCGCAGCGGTTGCGCAGCTCGGCCAGCGAGCTCTGGTCGCGGCCCTCGGTGTGGTGCTCGAGGTAGTACGCGATCTCCGCCGCGAACGCGCGCTCGGCGGCCTCGGGCGCGACCTCGAAGCCCAGCTTCCCGAGCGCCTCGCGCAGCCGCGGCGCCGGGGGATTCAGCCGCAGGAGCGTGCCGAGCGCGTCGAGCAGAATTGCCGTCACGGCCGCAGCGTACGCTCCCGCGCGATGGTGCTCGCCTCGTTCTGGACCGACCACCGCAACGCGATCACCGCGTTCGCGACGGTGATCGTGGCGATCGTCGTCGCGCAGCTCGTGGACCGCGCGGTCTCGCGGCGCGGCACGCGCCTCGCGGACGCGGTCGCCGGCGAGCTGTCGCCGGTCACGAGCACGCGCCTGCGCCTGGTGCGGCGGCTCCTCTACGCGTCGATCATCGTGCTCGGCGTCGCGCTCGCGCTCGCCCAGTTCGCCGCGGTCAAGCGCGTCGCCACCGGCATCCTCGCCTCGTCCGCGGTCCTGGGCCTCGTCGTCGGCTTCGCGGCGCGGCAGACGCTCGCCAACGGGGTCGCGGGAGTGCTGCTCGCGATCACGCAGCCGATCCGGATCGGCGACCTGGTCACCTTCGAGGGGGCGACCGGCACGGTCGAGGACATCCGGCTCACCTACACCTACATCCGCACCGCCGACGGCACGCGCGTCGTGGTGCCGAACGAGAGCCTCGCGCAGAGCACCATCCAGAACCACACGATCGCCGACCCCAGGGTGCGGGTCGAGATCTCGGTCTGGCTCGACCCCGGCGCCGACGTGATCCGGGCCCTCGCGGTGCTCCGGACCAGCGAGGAGCTGGACGTCGCGGTGGCCGACGTCGAGAAGGACGGCGTGCGGGTGGCCGTCGGCACCTGGGCCGAGCGCGTCGCCGACCGCGGCGCGATCGCGGCAGGACTAAGGGCGATCTGCCTCGAACGTCTCAGGAGCGAAGGACTATCCTCAGGGGCCGGCGCCTAGCGGCCTAGACCGGTCGCAGAGGGGAATCGGGCGCCGCACCCCGCCGCCCGTATGAGCCACCGCAAGCGCAAGCAGCGAAGGAAGATCGCCAACGGGCGCGGGCGCGTGCTCATGACCGGGCTGATGGTCGTCGTCGGGACCGTCGCGATCGCCGCGCTCTCCGGCGTCGGTTACGTGATCGCGGTGGCCAACTCGGCGCCCGACATCACGAGGCTCAAGCCGATCGACAAGGGCACCACCTCGATCGTCTACGCCGCCGACGGCTCGCGGCTCGGCTACGTGCAGTCGGACACCGTCCGCACGCCGATCCGCTGGGCCGACATGCCGATCGAGCTGCGCCAGGGGACCGTCGCGATCGAGGACCGCCGCTTCTACCACCACGGCGGCGTCGACCTGGCCGGCATCGCGCGCGCGGCGTTCAAGGACGTGACGACCGGCAAGTCCCTCCAGGGGGGCTCGACCATCACGCAGCAGCTCGTGCGCAACCTGTACATCAAGGACCCGAAGCGCAACCTCGAGCGCAAGATCCGCGAGGCCAAGATGGCGGACGACCTCGAGAAGCTCCGCAGCAAGCAGTGGATCCTGCGCGAGTACATGAACAACGTCCCGTACGGCACCGTCGACGGGCGGACGGCCGTGGGCGTCGAGGCGGCGTCGCAGATGTTCTTCTACAAGCACGCCAAGGACCTGACGCTGGCGGAGTCGGCGCTCCTCGCCGGGCTCCCGCAGGCGCCGTCGCAGTTCAACCCGTTCCGCGAGCCCAGCACGGCGCTCGAGCGCCGCAACCGCGTCCTCCAGGCGATGGTCAAGAGCCGCTACATCTCGCAGTCGCGCGCGTCGCGGGCGATGGAGCAGCCGCTGGGCGTGCGGCGCACGAACCTCTACACGAAGAAGCGCGAGCCGTACTTCTTCGACTACGTGCAGGAGCAGCTGATCGAGAGCTACGGCGTGAACGTCTTCCGCCGCGGCGGCCTGCGCGTGTACACGACCGTCGACCCGAAGCTCCAGGAGGACGGCCGGCGCGCGATCGCGGGCCAGCTCACCCTCGCGAGCGACCCGAGCTCAGCGGTCGTCTCGATCGACCCGCGCACCGGCTACATCAAGGCGATGGCGTCGAGCGGCACGTACGACACGCGCACCTTCAACCTGGCGGCCCAGGGCCACCGTCAGCCCGGCTCGGCGTTCAAGACGATGGTGCTGGCCACCGCGATCCGCCAGGGGATCGACCCGAGCAGCACCGTGTACGTGTCGAAGCCGCTCAACATGAACGTGCCCGGCTTCGGCCCGTGGAAGGTCAAGACCTACGACGGCAGCTACGGCGGCGCGATGAACATCGTCACCGCGACCCTGAAGTCGGACAACACGGTGTACGCGCAGCTCGACGTGGACGTCGGGCCCAAGGAGGTCGCGAAGACCGCGCGGCTGCTCGGGATCCGCACGAAGCTCGACGGCCTCCCCTCGGAGGGCCTGGGCGGCCTGCGCCTCGGCGTCTCGCCGCTGGAGATGGCCAGCGCGTACGCGACGCTGGCGGCGGGCGGCATGTACAGGGAGCCGCGGGCGATCCGGCGAGTGACGTTCCCCGACGGCAAGGTCGACGACCTCAGCAAGCCGAAGAGCAAGCGCGTGTTGAAGGACGGCGAGGCGTTCGCCGTCACGAAGATCCTCCAGATGAACGTGCAGCGCGGCACGGGGACGCGCGCCAACTACGGCTGCCCGGCGGCCGGCAAGACGGGCACGACCGACAACTACAACGACGCGTGGTTCGTGGGCTACACGCCGTCGATGTCGACCTCGGTCTGGGTCGGCTACCCGAACGCGCTCGTGGAGATGAGGAACGTGCACGGGATCGAGGTCGCCGGCGGCACGTTCCCCGCGCAGATCTGGCACGACTACATGGTCAACGCGCACACCGACTGCAGGCCGTTCCCGCAGCCGAGGGACCGCGCCTCGTTCAGCACCTTCTTCGGCGACCACTCGGCCAGCGGCAGCGGTGGCGGCGGGGGCTACAACTACTCGGCGCCAAGCGGCGCCGACAACTCTGCCGGCGGCGGCGACTACAGGGGCTACGACCCGCGCCTCTACGCCTCACCGCCGCAGGGCGCGCCGCCCGCGACGCCGTCGCCGCCCACCGGCGGGGCGGGCCCGGGCGGAGGCGCGGGTG
>DATENL010000314.1:0-15560 GCA_035275105.1 Thermoleophilaceae bacterium | reverse complement strand
TGCCGAGCCGGGCGTCGGGCGCGCGGCGCGAGGCCACCCGGGGAGCTCGCGCCCGGTGCGGCCGGACCAGGCGTGCACCTGGCCGCCGGCGGTCGCTAGGACTATCTCGGCCGCGCCGTCGCCGTTTAAGTCGGCGAGCGTGGGGGAGGCCTCGCCCGAGGTCCCGAGCGCCTTCGGGAAGCCGCGCTTGAGCGACCGGTCGCGGATCGCGTGGAAGACGGCGCGGTCCTCGCCGGCGTTCCCGCTCGCGTCGGTGGCGCGCAGCTTCAGCGTCCATGGCCCGGCCGCCAGCCCCCTCGCGTCGAGCCCGGACAGCACCCGGGCCGCCTTCCCGCCGCCGGTCCCGCGCGCCAGCTCGCGCCACTGGGCCGGGTCGTTGCCGCGGCCCAGCCACAGCCGCCAGGTGGTCGCGCTCCGGCCGTGCACCAGCGCCCGCACCGCGAACCGCCCGCGCTTCGGCTGGTACCAGCCCGGGCTCCTGATGTTCGCGACGGGCGGGATGCGGCCGGCGGCCACTCGCTTCACCGCGGCGCCCACGTCCACGCGTCCCCATCCCGAGAGCTGGTCCCAGCCCGGCCTGAAGCCCTGGTCGGCGTCGGTCAGGTCGAGCGCGCTCATGCGGACGATCTCGATCACCTCGTCGGCCGACAGCCTCATCCCGAGCGCGCGCGCCCGCGCGAGCACGAGTGCCGCGGCTCCGGCCACGTGCGGGGTGGCGGCGGAGGTGCCGTCCCAGTTCAGCCGGTAGCCGCCGCCCCACTCGGTCGTCGGGACCTGCGTCGGCGCGACCACGTCGATGTGCGGCCCGTAGTCGGAGTACGACGCGCGGACCGTGAAGCGGCTCGCGGTCACGGCGAGCTTCGGGTCGCGCGCGGCCAGGTTCGCGGTGTCGGGGTTGATGCCGCCGACCGCCAGCACGTCGTCCATCACCTGCGGGTAGTGGTGGTGGAAGTGGAACTCGTTCCCGATCGCCACCGCCATCACCACCCCGCGGCGGTGGGCGTAGCGGACCGACCGGCGCAGCGCCGTGCCGAACGACTCGGTGCCCAGGCTCATGCTGATCACGCGCGCGCCGTTGTCGGCCGCGTACACGATCCCCTGGCCCACGCGCACGCCCTGGTGGAGGATGTTGTCGGACGTCCGGATCGGCATCAGCCGCGCGCTGGGCGCGATTCCCGCCACTCCGATCCCGTTGTCCGCCCTCGCGCCCAGCACGCCGGCGACGTTGGTGCCGTGCGCGTTGTGCGTGTCCGACGTGGGGTTCCCGTCGCGGGCGTAGACGTCGCGGCCCGCGCCGAAGCGGCCCGCGAGGTCCGGATGGCCCAGCTGGACGCCCACGTCGAGGTCGGCGATGGTGATGCCGGCACCGGTGGTGAACGGCCACGCGGCGGGGACCGAGATCCCGCGGTCGAAGCCGCCTCCGGGGCTGGCGAGGTCCCATTGCTCGGCGGTCGAGTTCGGCAGCGGGCTCGAGTCGAACAGCGGGTCGTTCGGGGGCCCGGCGGGGAAGGCAGCCGCGGCCGGGGTGGCGCCGACGAGCGCCAACGCGACAGCTATCGCCGCCAGCGCCGGGGAACCATCTCGGAAATGCTTTCCACTCAATATGCTTTTCGCGGGACTCGTCGCCGCCAGGGCACGGCGGCCGACCGCCCGAACATGCCAGGAGACTAAGTGACCCCAGCCAAGGCAAGCGCCGCGCGGCGCTTCGCGCCAGCCGGTTCCACCCCCGAGGCCGAGCCCTGCCCGGACGACGGCGGGCGGCTGGTGGAGGAGATCGTCGCCTCGATCCGCGAGGAGCTCCCGGCGTTCGCCGACATCGACGTGGATGACATCCGGCGGATGGCTGCGTCCGACATCCGCCGCGGCCAGGCCGCGATGGCGGAGCGGCGGCTGCCGACGCAGGAGGAGCTCGACGCCTCGGCGGCGGTCACCGTCGGCCTGGCGCGGGCGAGCGTCCCGCTCGACGCGATCAACCAGTCGCGCCGGATCGCCGTCCGCAGGATCTTCGACGCCTGGCGCGAGCGGGCCAGCTCGACCGGCGCCGACCCGGCGGCGCAGGTCGAGTACCTGTACACGCTCTGGAACTGGACCGACGCGATCACCTCGCGCGCCGCGAGCGCGTACCGCCAGGTGGAGGTCGAGGTCGAGGGCCGCGACGAGGACCAGCGCGCCTGGTACCTGCGCGGGCTGCTCGACGGGTCGCTCTCCCCGCTCGAGGCGCAGAGCCGCGCGGCCGCGTACGGCCTCCTCCCCGGCGGGCGCTACACGGCACTGCGCGCGCGGCCCGGCGCCGAGGTCGACGTGCGGCAGCTCCAGCGCGTGATCGAGACGTCGGGCGCGACCGACCAGGGCGGCGTTCTGGCCGCGGTGGTCGACGGGCACGTGTGGGGCCTCGTCTCGCGGGAGCCCTCGGTCCCCGCCGGGCAGGGCGTGGCCGGGCTCGGCCCGGCGGGCGACCTCGCCGGCGCCGCGGCGTCGTTCCGCCTCGCCAGCCGTGCCCTGGAGACCGCGACCGCCTTCGGCCTCACCGGCGTCGTGAGCATCGACGACCTCTCCCTGCGCCCCGTGATCCTGTCCGAGGAACACGTGGGCGAGCGCCTGATACGCCGCTACCTCGACCCGCTGCGCGAGCTGGGCGAGTTCGGCGCGACCCTCGAGCTCACCGTGCAGGAGTACCTGCGCAGCGGGATGCGCATCGACGAGTCCGCCAAGGCCCTGATCATCCACCCCAACACGCTGCGCCACCGGATCGACCGCTTCCAGCAGCTCACCGGCGCCGACCTCCGCCGCACCGAGGACGTGATCGAGGTCTGGTGGGCCCTCGAGCGCCGCCGGGTGTCGGCCGCCCGGGCTCCGCGGGCCGCCGGGTAGCGCCGTCGCTTTGGAACGTTGACTGCGTATATGGCAGTGAACGTTCCAAAGCGACCGTTTGGGCCGCCGCGGCCGGGGCCGCCGCGGCTACGCCAGCAGGCCCAGCCGCTGCGCCCGGAGGATCGCCTCGGCTCGGTTGCGCGCCTTCATCTTGCGATACAGCGCGCTGGTGTGGTCCTTCACGGTGTGGGGGGAGAGGAACAGCCGGTCCGCGATCTCGCGGTTGGTCGACCCGGCGGCGATCATCTCGAGCACCTCGCGCTCGCGCTCGGTGAGGAGGTTGGGCGGCTGCTCGGACTCGGGCGCGAAGACGGTCATGCCGAGCCCGACCATCCGGGCGGCGCCGGCGATGTCGCGCGCGCCCCAGCCTTTGGGTACGAAGCCGGCCGCGCCCACGGCCTTGGCGGAGTGCGCCGAGACCCTGTCCACGCCGGACATGAGCAGGACGCGGGTGACGGGGGAGACGTCTCGGACCTGCTCGCACAGATCGGCGCCCGACTCGCCGCCGAGCTGGAGGTCGACGACGGCGACGTGCGGCTGGTAGCGGCGCGCGAGCTCGAGCGCCTGGGCGGTGTTGTGCGCCGCCACGAAGCGCTCCACCCACGGCTCCGCCGCGAGGAGCATCTTGAAGCCCCAGTGGATCAGGTCCTGGCCGTCCGCGAGCAGCACCCGCAGGCGCCGCTGCTCGTCCGCCGGCGGCAACGGCTTTCCGCCGCTGATTGCCACGAGCGAGCTTCCGTTCGCCCCGTTCCCGGCGTCACCGACCAATGATGCTTGCCCCCTCATCTCGAACCGTCCCCCGGTCACAGGAACCCTTTCACACAAAAAACTTCTTGACTACAGCGGAACCTCCAAACTTGCAGCGATTTCTTCGGAGCGGAGCACAAGGAGCCGCTCCAGAGGGCTGACAACATGCCGCGGAAATGGGAAGCCGCCCGCGTTTTGGGGCACCGGAAGTAATCCGACCCCACTGCTAGGGTTTAACGCGATGAACTTCTCGGCCAAGACCGAGTACGGCGTCCGGCTGATGATCGAGCTCGGGCGCCACGACGACGACGGCGAGCCGACGTCCCTGAAGGCGATCGCGGAGGCGGAGGGCCTGCCGCTCTCGTACCTCGAGCACGTGGTCGCGGACCTCAAGCGGGCGCGGCTCGTGACGTCCACCCGCGGCGCCCACGGCGGCTACCGCCTGGCTCGCCCGGCGGGCGAGATCGCGATGGACGAGGTCGTGCTGGCGCTCGAGGGCTCGGTCTCGCCGATGGACTGCTTCGACGCCCTGCCGCCCGAGCGGGTCTCGTGCTCGCACCACGGCGACGCGGGGGAGGCGTGCTCCACGCGGCTGCTCTGGCTGCGGGTGCAGGTGGGGATGCTGAAGGCGCTCCAGGGCACGACGCTGGGCGAGCTCGTCGAGTTCGCCGGCCGCCACACGCGCGAGCACGCGACGGCATGACACGACTTCTTTCCGACGGAGGCAGATGGCACAGCTCGAGATAAGGAACCTTCACGTGACCGCCGGGGATCGAGAGATCCTCAAGGGGCTCGACCTGGCCGTGGAAAGCGGCAAGGTGCACGCGATGATGGGCCCGAACGGGTCCGGCAAGTCCACGCTCGCGAACGCGATCATGGGCCACCCGAACCTCGAGGTCACCGAGGGCCAGATCCTCTTCGACGGCGAGGACATCACCGGGGCCGAGCCGGACGAGCGCGCTCGCATGGGGCTCTTCATGGCGTTCCAGTACCCCGTGTCGGTGCCGGGCGTGACGGTCACGAAGTACCTGCGCACCGTCATGAACGCGCACCGCGAGGAGAAGGGCGAGGACCCCGTCAGCCTCAAGGACTTCCGCCGCACGGTGGAGGACGCGATGAAGCTCGTGGAGGTGCCGCGCGAGTTCGCGTCGCGCTACCTGAACGAGGGCTTCTCGGGCGGCGAGAAGAAGCGCATGGAGATCCTCCAGCTCGCGCTCCAGGAGCCGCGGATGGCGGTCCTGGACGAGACCGACTCGGGGCTCGACATCGACGCCCTGCGGATCGTCGCCAACGGCGTGAACGCGCTCAAGGGGCCCGATCTGGGCGTCCTCATCATCACCCACTACCAGCGCATCCTCCACTACGTCCAGCCCGACTCCGTGCACGTGATGTACGACGGGCGGATCGTCAAGGAGGGCGGGCCGGAGCTCGTCGAGCTGCTCGAGCAGAAGGGCTACGGCTGGATCCGCGAGGAGGTCGAGGCGGCCGCCGCCTAGCGTCATGCTCGAGCCCGCCGCCACCCTCACCGCCCCAGCGCTCGACGTCGAGCGCGTGGCCCGCGAGTTCCCGATCCTCGAGCGCAGGTTCGGCGGCCGTCCGCTCGTCTACCTCGACAGCGCCAACACGGCGCAGAAGCCGCGCGCCGTTCTCGACGTCATCCAGTCCGCGCTTTCCCAGCACAACGCGAACATCCACCGCGCGGTCTACCCGCTCGGCCACGAGTCCACGGAGGCCTTCGAGGGCGCGCGGCGGCGGATCGCCGATCACCTCGGCTCGGCCTACGAGGAGGTCGTCTTCACGAAGAACGCGACCGAGGCGATCAACCTCGTCGCCCACTCGTGGGGCCGCACCAACGTCGGCGAGGGCGACGTGGTGCTGCTCACCGAGATGGAGCACCACTCGAACATCGTGCCGTGGCAGCTGCTCGCGCAGGAGCGCGGCGCCAAGCTCCGCTACGTCCCGGTCACGCCCGACGGCAAGCTCGACCTGTCCGCGCTCGACCGCGAGCTCGCGCGCTCGCCGCGGCTGCTCTGCCTCGCGCACGTCTCGAACGTCCTCGGCACGATCAACCCGGTGGCCGAGATCGTCGCCCGCGCCCACCGCATGGGCGTGCGCGTGCTGATCGACGGCGCCCAGGCCGCGCCGCACCTCCACCTCGACCTGCCGGCGATCGGCGCCGACTTCTACGTCTTCACGGGCCACAAGTGCTACGGCCCGACCGGCGTCGGCGTGCTGCGCGCGAAGCGCGAGCTCCTCGAGGCGATGCCGCCTTTCCTCGGCGGCGGGGACATGATCAGCCGCGTCGACTGGTACGAGTCGACCTGGGCCGAGGTCCCGCTCAAGTTCGAGGCCGGCACGTCGCCGTTCGTGGAGGCGCAGGGCCTGGCCGCGGCGTTCGACTGGCTGGACGAGTTGGGCATGGAGGCGGTCGGCGCGCACGAGGCCGAGGTCACCGCGTACGCGCTCGGCCGGCTCGCCGAGGTGCCGGGGCTCACGATCCACGGACCGTCGCCCGACGAGCCGCGCGGCACGGCGATCTCGTTCGCGCTCGAGGGCGCGCACCCGCACGACGTCGCCGAGATCCTCGGCCGCCAGGCCGTCTGCGTGCGCGCCGGGCACCACTGCGCCCAGCCGCTGATGCGCAAGCTCGGCGTCCCGGCCACCTCGCGCGCGAGCATCGGCGTGCACAACACGACCGACGACGTCGACCGGCTGGTCGAGGGCCTCGACGAGGTCAGAAGGATCTTCGGCTGACCCATGGACGCCCTGTACAGAGAGCAGATCCTCGACCACTACAAGCACCCGCACAACTTCGGGGAGCTCGACGACGCGGACCTCGAGTTCGAGGACAACAACCCGCTCTGCGGCGACGAGCTCCGCGTGCAGCTCAAGACCGACGAGAGCGGCCGGATCGCCGACGTCCGCTTCTCGGGCCAGGGCTGCGCGATCAGCCAGGCGTCGGCGTCGATGGTGTCCGACGAGATCAAGGGGATGACCCCCGACGAGCTGCTCAGGCTCGACCGCGACTTCGTGCTCGAGCTGCTCGGGATCGACATCTCGGCCACGCGGATGAAGTGCGCGCTCCTGTCGCTGAAGGTCATCAAGAGCGCCAGCCTCGGCGCCGCCGCGCAGTGGGAGGACGGCGCCTACGCGGGCGGCGGCCAGCGGGAGCCGGGAGGCGTCTGATGACCGCTACGCTCAGGCCGATGGCCGAGATCATCGACGTCTGCCCCGTCTCCGAGCTCCCGCCCGGCGCCATGCGCCTGGTCGAGTGGGAGGACCTCGAGATCGGGATCTTCAACTGCAAGGGCGAGATCCTCGCCATCGAAGATCGCTGCTCGCACGACAACGGCCCGCTCGTGGAGGGCGAGCTGGACGAGGACGACTGCACGGTCGAGTGCCCGCGCCACGGGTCGCGGTTCGACCTGCACACGGGCAAGCCGCTGACGCTGCCGGCCTACGTCCCCGTCGACACGTTCCCGGTGACCATCGAGGACGACACCATCAGAGTGGAGGTCGAGTAATGGCCACTCCCGACCTGACCACGATCAACGCGGACTACAAGGAGCGCTTCGGCTTCCACGACGCCGAGAACTACCTCTACAAGGCGCCGAAGGGTCTCAATCGCGAGATCGTCGAGAAGATCTCGGAGTTCAAGTCGGAGCCGAAGTGGATGCGCGAGTTCCGGCTCAAGTCGCTCGACCACTTCCTCGCGCGCCCGATGCCCACGTGGGGATCGCCGCTGCTGCGCGAGGTGGACTTCGACAACATCCACTACTTCGTGCGCGCGTCCGAGCGCGCCGAGCGCTCGTGGGACGAGGTGCCCGACGACGTCAAGAAGACCTTCGACCGCCTGGGCATCCCCGAGGCGGAGCGCAAGTTCCTCGCCGGAGTCGGCGCCCAGTACGAGTCCGAGGTCGTCTACCACCAGGTCCGCGAGGACCTCGAGAAGCAGGGCGTCCAGTTCCTCGACATGGACTCCGGCCTGCGCAAGCACGAGGACCTCGTGCGCGAGTACTTCGCCACGATCATCCCCGCCAACGACAACAAGCTTGCGGCGCTCAACTCCGCGGTCTGGTCGGGCGGCTCGTTCGTCTACGTACCGCCGGGCGTGCACGTGGAGATGCCGCTCCAGGCGTACTTCCGGATCAACACCGAGAACATGGGCCAGTTCGAGCGGACGCTGATCGTCGCCGACGAGGGCTCCTACGTGCACTACGTCGAGGGCTGCACGGCGCCGACGTACTCGTCCGACTCGCTGCACTCGGCGGTGGTCGAGCTGATCGCCAAGCCGGGCGCGCGGATCCGCTACACGACCGTGCAGAACTGGTCGCAGAACGTCTTCAACCTCGTCACCAAGCGCGCTCGCGCGGAGGCCGGCGCGACGGTCGAGTGGGTCGACTGCAACCTCGGCTCGAAGCTGACGATGAAGTACCCGAGCGTCTACCTCATGGGCGAGGAGGCGCACGGCGAGATCCTGTCGATCGCGTTCGCCGGCAACGGCCAGCACCAGGACGCCGGCGGCAAGATCGTGCACGCCGCCCCCCGGACCACGTCGAACATCTTCGCCAAGTCGATCTCGAAGGACGGCGGGCGGTCGAGCTACCGAGGCCTGCTCGAGGTCGCGAAGGGCGCCACCGAGGCGCGCTCGAAGGTCGTCTGCGACGCGTTGCTCCTCGACGAGGACTCACGCTCGGACACCTATCCGACCATCCGCATCGGCGAGGACGACGTCGACGTCGGCCACGAGGCCACGGTCTCGAAGATCGGCGAGGAGCAGCTCTTCTACCTCCAGTCGCACGGCATCCCGGAGGAGGAGGCCTCGAAGCTGATCGTGAACGGCTTCATCGAGCCGATCACCAAGGAGCTGCCGATGGAGTACGCGGTCGAGATGAACCGCCTGATCGAGCTCCAGATGGAAGGCAGCATTGGCTAGCGCGGCAGCCGCCGCCGCGCCTCCGCTCCCCGAGTTCAAAGGCAGGCCCGGCTGGGAGTTCACCGACCTGACGGGGCTCGACCTCGACGCCTACGAGCCCGCGCCCGCGGCCGAGGGCGGCGAGGCGGTGCTCGCCGCGCCGGAGAGTGACCGCGCCGAGGGCGCGATCGTCTGCACGCTCGCCGAGGCTGCCGAGTCGCACCCCGAGCTCGTCGAGCGGCACCTCGGGACCGTCGTCGACGCCGACGACCCGTTCGTGGCGCGCAACGCGTGGCAGGAGGGCCTGTTCGTGCACGTGCCGCGCGGGGTCCGTCTGTCGGCGCCGATCGTGCGCCACGCGGTCGCCGGCGCGCCCGGCACCGCGCTCCACCACCGCACGCTGATTGTGCTGGAGGAGGACGCCGAGGCGGAGGTCTGGGAGCAGTACCTCAGCTCGGAGGAGGGCGACACGCTCTTCAACGTCGTCACCGAGATCGTGGTCGGGCCGAACGCCACGCTCCGCTACGTGGGGGCCCAGGGGCTGTCCGAGAAGGCCTGGATCTTCGGTACCCAGCGCGCGGTCGTGGACCGTCACGGGTCGTTCGACTGGGTCGCGCTCGGCTTCGGCTCCGCGCGCGGCAAGGTCCGGATGGAGACCCAGCTTCGCGGCGAGGGCGCCAGCGCGAAGGTCACCGGCGCCTACGCCGGCCACGGCCGTCAGCACCTCGACTTCGACACCACCCAGGAGCACGCCGCTCCCCACACCACCTCCGACCTCGCCTTCCGCGGCATCCTCGGCGGCCGCTCGACGGCCGTCTGGCGCGGGATGATCAAGGTCGACCCGGGCGCGCAGCAGACCGACGCGTTCCAGGAGAGCCGCAACCTGCTGCTCTCGAAGCGCGCGCACGCCGACGCGATTCCCGGCCTGGAGATCGAGGCGAACGACGTGCGCTGCACCCACGCCGCGGCGATCGCCCAGATCGACCGCGAGCAGCTCTTCTACCTGATGTCGCGCGGCCTGCCGCGCGAGCAGGCCACCCGCCTCGTGATCGACGGCTTCCTCCAGGCGCTCGTGGAGCGCTTCCCGCCGGGGCCGCTGCACGACTCGGTCGCCGACGCGCTCGAGCGCCGGCTGACGACCGTGCTCGGCTGACCGGCTAGCCGCTCACGCGCTCCGCGAAGCTCCGCAGCGCGAGGTTGAAGCGCACCGCCTTGCGCCCCGGCGCGTGCCCGGCGCGCGGGATCAGCTCGAACTCGCCCCCGGTGTCGTCGGCCAGCGCCCGCCCCCAGTGCGGGAGCGCCACCTGCTCGTTCTCGCCGACGATCACCTGCACCGGCATCGGGAGCTGGCTGACGAGCGGCCGCAGCTCGCGGCATCCCTGCGCGAGCCGTTCGGCCGAGTTCTCGTAGTCGGCCATGTCGGAGGCGTCCAGCGTCGCCTCGATCACCTCGGGGGTGGTCTCCAGCGACATGCCCACCGAGAACTCCACACCGCGCGAGCTGTGCGGCTCGGACAGGCAGATCCGCGCCCAGACGTCGCTGAACTCGTGGTAGTGGTCGCGGATGAAGTAGCGGTTCTGCCCCGCGAAGCCGTCGTAGCTCTCGAGCTCCTCGTTGTACGGGACCTTCGCCCAGTCGGGGAACGGGTCGCCGACGGCGTACAGAGTGGGCCCGATGAACGACGCCCCGATCACCCGGTCGGGCGAGTGCGCCGCGATGAGCGCGTTCCAGGCGGTCCCCGCCGACAGCGACACCGACACGACGCGATCCGTGCCGGTCGCGTCGAGCACCGCGAGGGCGTCGAACGCGAACTCGTGCGGCATGTACGCCGCCGGCTCGAGCGGCCGGTCCGAGCGCCCGTTGCCGCGCCCGTCGAAGACCACGACGCGGAAGTGGCGCGCCAGGTACGCGATCTGGTTTCGCCAGATGCGCGAGTGCACGATCGACCAGGTGGGAAGCAGCAGGACCGTGGTCGCGCCCGTCCCGTAGACCTCGTAGAAGGTGCGCACGCCGTCGCGCTCGACGAAGCCGTCCTCGCGCGGGAGCAGCGCGCGCGAGCCCTCGTAGTCCGCGCCTGGGCTGACCGGCTTCACCGCGATCATGCCACCGCCTCCCGTCCTACCGCGTCGCCCGCCCGGACCGACTCGAGGAACTCGCGCACGACGATGTTCATCGCCACCGGCCAGCGCGACGCGATGGCCGGTCCGAGGCCCTCGAACACGTGCAGCCGCCCGCCGGTGGCCTCGGCAAGCGGACCGCTCGTGTGCTTCGGGTACATCGCCTTGCCGCCGTTCTGAGTCACGAGCACCGGGCAGCGCACCCGCCGTGCGGTAGCGAGCGCCTCCTCACGCTCGTACATCTCGAACCCGACCGTTGCGCGGATCAGCGTCTCGGCGTCGGTCCCCAGGCCGTGGTGGACGATCTCCTCTATCTGGCGCATCGAGTGCCGGTGCGGCGAGGCCCAGCGCGCGAACCACTCGACGAAGCCGCGGAAGTCCTCGCGCCAGTAGTGCGGGTTCATCTTGCTCGTTCCGTCGTAGCCCTCCCTGCGGCCGCCCTTGAACCAGTCGAGGAAGTCGCGCTCGGCCCAGAGCTGCGGCGTGACGAAGACGCTCGCGCGCACGCGGTCGGCGTGGTTGGCGGCGAGGTCGAGCCCCAGTGCGCCGCGCGGGCTGACCGAGACCATCATCGCGCTGTCCGTGCCGGTCGCGTCGAGTACCGCGAGCGTGTCGCCGACGTGCGCCGCCCGCGAGTAAGCCGCGGCGTGCTCAGGCCGGTCCGAGCGGCCGTTGCCGCGCGGGTCGATCGTGATCACCCGGAAGTGGCGCGAGAGGTAGGGCACCTGGGCGCGCCAGCCGCGCGAATGGCCCAGCGCCCAGGGCGGAAGGAGGCAGACGACGTCGTCCGAGTCGCCGAACGCCTCCCAGTAGACGCGCACGCCGGCCTCGTCCTCCACGAAGCCGGACTCGTCGGGCTCCCGCACGCGCGAGCCCGGCAGCGCCTCCAGCACGTAGTCGGGGATCCGGTCCGGTAGCGCCAGGCTCACAGCATCTCCGCCAGGCGCTCCGCGGCGCGCCGCGCGCCGTCGGTCTCGACGTCCATGTAGTCCACCTCACGCCCGATCTCCTCGGCGATCGCGCGGGCGATCAGCTCGGGCGGCGAGTCGTCGAACTCCATCCGCCGCCCCGCGCCATAGCGGTCGAGCCGCTGGGCCACGTGGATCCGCTGCTCGAAGTGGTGCTTGAGCGGGAAGTAGAGGAACGGCCGCTTGTTCGCGGTCAGCTCCATCGACGTCGTCAGGCCGCCCTGCACGACCGCCAGGTCGCAGGCCGCCAGGTGGCGGTAGAGGTTGTGGACGTAGGCGCGCACCTCGAGCCCGTCCGACTGCGGCAGCGAGCTTGGATCGATCCGCGGGCCGGCGACCACGATCATCCGCAGCTCCGGGACCCGCTCCTTGGCGAAGGGGTACGCGTCGATCACCCGTCGCAACAGGCTCTCGCCGACGCCCGAGCCGCCCACGCTCACCAGGCAGACCTTCTCGTCCGGCTGGTAGCCGAGCTCCGCCCGGAGCGCGTCGCGGTCGGCGAAGTCCGCCGGGTCGAAGCCCGACACGTAGCCCGGGAACTCGAAGTGCTCGCGCGTCCAGTCGGCGATCATCGGCAGCCGCTCGCCCAGCGGCGCCGGGACGATGTCCTCGACGTTGCCGACGAACAGCGAGCGGTCGCGCAGCTCGGGGTACTCGGCGATGTGATCGACCATCTGCTCGTTGTAGTCGTGCGCGAGGTAGCGCTCGTAGTCGTCGGCGTCGTCGACCGGCAGCAGCCCGACGAAGTCGGTGAGCCACGCGTAGTTGGCGGTCTTCAGGCCGGGGTTCTCGTGCAGGTAGTAGTCGACCTCCCATCCCTCGTCGGCGACCCAGAGGTCGTAGCGGTCCTCGGTCACGACGTCGTGGAAGAGCATGAAGTTGGCCAGCAGGATCTCGTCCATGCGGCGGAACGAGTGGAAGCAGTGGAGGTCGTGCTCTGACGACTCGGACTCGAAGTGCCCTGACTCGCTGGCCAGGTGCTCGCTCGCCGGGTGGATCCGCTCGCCCTCGGCCTCGAGCACGCGCGTGACCGGGTCCTGCGCCAGCCAGTCGATCTCCACGCCGGGCGCGAGCGTCCGCAGCTCCCGCGCGATCGCGACATCGCGCTGGGCGTGGCCGAGCCCGATCGGAGATGAGATGAACAGTGCGCGCTTGCGGCTCATGCGTGGCTCCTTTGCATCGGTTCGGCTGCGCGACACGCCTGCGCGAACTCTCGCAGCGCCAGGTTGACGGGGACGGGCTTGCGGCCCTGCGGTGAGTGCCCCGCGCCCGTGACGGTCACGAAGCGCCCGCCGGACGCCTCGGCCACGGCCGCGCCCCACGCGGGCGGGATCGCGATGTCGAGCTCGCCGTGGAGCACCAGCACCGGGCAGCGGAGGCCGGCGCACAGCTCGCGGAGACGCGCGGCGTCCTTCAGGCCGAGGCTGTCGACGAAGTCCAGCGCGGTCCAGGCGTCGTCGGTGGTCTCGGCGTCGGTCTCCATCCCCCAGGCGACCTCGTCCTCGATCGCCCGCGTCGAGTGCGGCTCGGTGAAGTTGAGCGTCCGCGCGGCCCAGTCGACGAACCCGTGCTGGTCGCGCAGCACGTAGTGGCGGTTGAACTTGCGAACGCCCTCGAGGAACCCGACGCGGCGCGCGAAGCGCGCGTAGGTGTGCCGCAGGTCGGGCGACCGCACGAGCACGTGGATACCGCCCGCCGTGTAGCGCAGGATCCGGAGGGCGCGGCGCCACGCGCGCGGCTCCTCGTAGGTCTTCCACATCGTGTTCGTCGGCGGCCACGGGGTCATCGGGAGGTAGGGGCCGATGAAGGCGCAGCCGGCGACGCGATCGGGGTGTCCGGCCGCCAGGGCGAGCCCGCTCCGGCACGCGGAGGCCGCGCTCACGATCACGGCGCGGTCGGTGGACGTCGCGTCCATCACCGCGATGGCGTCGTGCACGAGCTCGGGCACGTCGAACGCGGCCGTCCCTCGCGGCCGGTCGGACCTCCCCGACCCGCGCTCGTCGTAGGCGACCACGCGCATGTGGCGCGCCAGGTACGGGATCTGCGCCTTCCACGCGCGCGAGTGCGCGAAGACGCCGTGCGGCAGCAGGAAGAGCGTCGGTTCGCCGTTGCCGTAGACCTCGTAGAACAGCCGCACCCCGTCGCGCTGGGCATACCCCTCGTCGTCGGGATAACGGGCTCGGCTCGGCTCGGGCATCTCCGGCACCTCCCTGCTGCCGCCGTACGTTACGCCTTCAGCTCGTAGAGGACCGAGAACGGGTCCTCGATCGGGAGCTTGCGGAACTTCGTGAACCCTGCGGCGTAGGCCAGCTCCCTCGCCTTCTCCTCGCCCATGCAGGCTCCGATCCCGGCGCCGTCGTGCGCCAGCGAGGTGGTCATGCAGTACAGCGTGCTGACGTTGTAGAGGAACTTGCCGAGCGGGTTGCGGTTCTCCTCCACGTCGCCCGACGCGTTCATCTCCAGCATCAGGTAGCTGCCGTCCTCGCGCAGCGACCTGCGGACCGACGTCATCAGCCCGACGGGGTCGACGGAGTCGTGGACCACGTCGAACGTGGACACGAGGTCGAAGCGGTCCTCCGGGAGGTCGCCGCCGTCCACCACGTCGAACGTGGTCCGGTCCGCGACGCCCTCGGCGGCCGCGTTCGCGCGCGCCCTCTCGATCGAGCCGGCGTGCACGTCGTAGCCGGACACGCTCGCCTGCGGGAACGCCTTGGCGATCGTGATCGCCGCCAGGCCGCCGCCGCAGCCCACGTCGAGCGCCGCGCCGCCGGCCTCGAGCTTGGCCTGGGCGTCGGGCATCGCCGGGATCCACTCCTGGACGAGGTGGTGCTTGTACCACGGCGCCGTCCCGCGCTCGATCGCCTCGTACATGTCCGGCAGGTACTCGTCCTGGGTCACGCCGCGGCCGGTCTTGAACGCCTCGGCGACCTTCGGCGCGACGCTCACGGTCGGGACGATCATCTGGAGGAACCCGCCCGTGAAGAACGGGAAGTCCTCGTCCGCGAGCGGCAGGGCGTGCTCCTGCGGCAGCCGGTAGGTCCCGCCGGCGGGGTCGTGCTCGACGTACTCGGCGGTGGCCATCGAGCCCAGCCACTCGCGCAGGTAGCGCTCGTTCAGCCCGGTCCGCTCGGCCAGCTCGGCCGGGGTGACCGCGCCGGCCCCGCCGAGCGCCTTGAAGATGCCGAGCCGGTCCCCGATGTACAGGAGCCCCCCGCGCATCGCGGTGCCTACGTCGAGCACAACCCGCTCGACGAACGCCTCCAGCTTGGCCTGGTCCAGCTCCGGGGTCGTGGCGGTCATTCCGCGCCTCCTTGGTCGTTTGCCCCCTGGACCGAGCACGATTACACCGCGCCGTGGGAACACCGCGAATCGCCCGCGAAACCCGCGTGAATCCGCGTACCCTTCCGATTCATGCTCCGGGTGCGAGTGCTGGGAGAGCTTGCGCTCGAGCTCGACGGGACCCCCGTGGAGCCTCCGGCGAGCCGGCGCGCGCGCTCGCTCCTGGGCCTGCTCGCGGTCGACCGCAGGGCGCACCAGCGCTCGCAGCTCGCGGCGCGCTTCTGGCCCGACGTGCTCGACGAGAGCGCGCGCACCAGCCTGCGCAGCGCGCTGTCGTCGCTGCGGAGGGCGCTCGGTCCCGACGCCGACCGCTACCTGCTGGCCGGCCGCGACACGGTCGCCCTGGCCGGCCCGGACGAGGTCGCGACCGACCTGGCGGAGTTCGGGGCGCTGCTCGCCGACGGTCGCGCCGAGGACGCCCTCGAGCTGTCCCGCGGCGACCTCCTGGAGGGACTGGACGACGACTGGGTGTACGCCGCGCGGGACGAGCACCGCGATCGGGTCGGCCAGGCGCTGGCGGAGCTCGGGCGCGCGGCGCACGAGGGCGGCGACCTCGCCGCCGCGGTCGCGTACGGCCGCCGCCGGGCCGAACTCGACCCGCTC
>DATENL010000313.1:0-16750 GCA_035275105.1 Thermoleophilaceae bacterium | reverse complement strand
GGTCCGCCCGCAGGGCCGGGTCGTCGTAAAGCCGCCCGAGCGCCGCGGCCACCGCGCCCGGCTCGTTGGCCGTGAGCAGCGCGTTGCCGTCCCACAGCTCCGCGCACGGCCCGTGGTCCGGCACGACCTGGGCGGCGCCGGTTGCGGCGTGCTCGAACGCCACGAGGCCGAAGCCCTCGGCGTCGGCGGTGTTCAGGCCGACGTCGCAGGCGTTGTAGACCAGGTTGAGGCGCTCGTCGCTCACGCGCGGACGTCGGCCCTCGTGCGGCGTGACGACCATGCGCTCGGCGATCCCGAGCTCCCGCGCGAGCCCGGTGAGGTCGTAGCCACGGTCAGCCGGCCCCGAGTGCAGGTAGAGCACCGCGTCGGGGCGGTCGCGGGCGAACTCGGCGAACCCGCGCAGCGTCAGGTCGAGGCGCTTGCGGCGGATGTTGCGGTTGGCGTTCAGCACCACGAACGCGCCGGCATGGCGGTCGCCGAGCACCCGCCGGCGAGCACCGGGGACGCCGGCGAACGCGGTCGTGTCGACCGGGTGCGGGATCACGTCGAGCGCCGGCTCCGCCAGCCCCAGCTCCCCAAGCGAGCGGCGCAGCAGGTCGCGGCCGAACTCGGTGTAGAGGGCGACCGCGTCGGCCCGCGCGAGCGCGGCGGCGACCGGGCTCGGGAGCTCCGGCCAGTCGATCGGGCAGTAGACCGCGGATCGAACGCCCGGCCGCTCGCGGCGATGCCGGCCGATCGCGTCGGCGTGGATCGAGAACAGGTTGGCGTCGCCGTGCACCAGGATCACGTCCGGATCCACGGCGCGCAGGAGCCCGGGGAGCTGCTCGCGCCCGTACACGTCGCCCATCAGCTCGTTCCCGCGCACCGCGAAGTCGCGCCGCGCCGGCGGCCCGTACTCGGCGACCGAGAACAGCGTCACCTCGAAGGCGCCCGTCAGCGCCCCGAGCAGCGAGTCGAGGACGCGCGCGTAGCCGCTCGCGGGCGGGCCACGCCCGACCGCGAGCAGCCGCGGGCGGCTCACGCGTCGCTTGTCGGCGACGTCGGCGGCGGCCCCACGTTGCCGACCGTGACGCTCAGCTGGCTCTTCACGGACTGCTGACCGCTCGGGGCGCTCTGCCAGATCTCGGTGCCCTGGCCGAAGGTGAAGTCGGGCGCGCCGACGAGGATGTAGTTCACCGGCCACGCCGTGAGCGCGTTGCCCTCCTGGCTGCCCGCGTCGACGGCGTCGACGATCCACTGCTGAAGCTGCCCGTTCGCTCCCAGCTCGAGGAACGTCTGGCAGGCGTCGTTCGGGGGCGGGGCGTTCCCCTCCATCCCGTAGCTGGCCAGGATCACGAGCTGGTTGTTGGGGTCGCCCGAGGTGAGCAGCTGCTTGATGACGTGCTCGTACATGTACTGGTAGTACGCGCCCCACTGATCGTCGACGACGACCATCTGCTGGAACTCGTTGCTCATGATCGCGGCCGGCTGCGTGATGTCCTGCGTCTTGTCCAGGATCACGACCTGGAAGCCAGACGGCAGGAACGAGGGCTGCGACGGGGCCGGGAGCGGCGCGCCGTTGAGGGTGATCGACGGCGGCTGTGGCTGCGGGAGGCTGCCGAACTCCATCGTCTGCGACTGCGTGGTGATCTCGATCGTCACCTGGGGCGGGTCGGCCATGCGGGCTCCTCTCGTCGGGTCGGCCGATCATCGCCGCTCACGGTCGAGCGGTCAAGGGCGGCCTACCGCTACAGATGCTTAGGTCGCGCCAAGGAGCCCCAGCGCCCACCGCGCGTGGGTCACGACGCGCTCGGGTGTGTAGTGCTCCGAATCCGCCAGGACGAGGCGGACGGCCTCGTCGGCGAGCGTCGACAGCATCCGCGCGGTCAGCTCGGGGTCGGGCGACACCAGCGCGCCGATGCCGGGCCGAACGGTCTCGGCCAGCTGGGCGAGCACGGCCGCGCGGCCTGAGGCGACGCGCTCGCGGAGAACGTCGGGCGCCCCCTCCGGCGGCATCAGCACGAGCCGCCAGGTGACCGGATCGGTCTCGGCCGCCGCGAGGTAGCCGCGCAGGCCGGCGAGCAGGTTCTCGCGCGGGTCGCCGCTCTGCAGATCGCGCGGCAGGACCTCGGCGAGCTGACCCAGCGCGCGGGCGCCCTCGCGGTCGACGAGCGCCTCGAGCAGCCCGGGCAGGTCGTTGAAGTGCCCGTAGACGATCGGGCGGCTCACGCCCGCCTCGCGCGCGACCGCCTCGATCGAGACGGCGTGGAAGCCGTCGCGCGAGACGATCGCCTTCGTCGCGTCGAGCAGCTGCTCGCGCCGCTCCTCGGCGCTCAGCCGCCCGGATTTGAGGGTCTGTGCGCCCATGCGTGACTAATGTTACAGTGCCGTAAGTTACGGGTATGTAGGTTCGCGGGACATGAGCGAGACCATCACCGACACCCACGACGTCGACGTAGCGATCCTCGGCAGCGGCTTCTCCGGCCTGGGGATGGCGATTCGCCTCAAGCAGGCCGGCTTCGAGGACTTCGTGGTGCTCGAGCGCGGCGACGACGTGGGCGGCACGTGGCACTACAACACCTACCCCGGCTGCGCCTGCGACGTGCCGTCGCACCTCTACTCGTTCTCGTTTGCCCCCAACCCCGAGTGGAGCCAGACCTACTCGCCTCAGCCCGAGATCCGCGACTACCTCCGTCGCTGCGCGGACGAGTTCGGCATCCGCCCGTACATCCGGCTCGGCCACGAGGTCAGGTCGGCGGACTGGGACGACGACGAGCAGCGCTGGCACGTGGTCACGAGCGGGGGCCAGTTCCGCGCCCGCGTGATCGTGTCGGGGCTCGGCCCGCTGACCGAGCCGAAGATCCCGGACATCCCCGGGCTCGACAGCTTCGAGGGCGCGACCTTCCACTCCGCTCGCTGGGACCACGACTACGACCTCACGGGCAAACGCGTGGCATCGATCGGCACCGGCGCCTCGGCGATCCAGTACGTGCCCGCGATCCAGCCCGAGGTCCGCCAGCTTCACGTCTTCCAGCGCACCCCGCCGTGGATCGCGCCGCACGGCAACCGCCCGATCACCGGGCTCGAGCGCCGGATCTACCGCGCCCTCCCCGCCGCTCAGCGGCTCGTCCGCGCGGGCGTCTACGCCTCGCGCGAGGCGCTCGTGCTCGGGTTCGTGAAGAACCCGCGGCTGATGAAGGTCGTCGAGCGCGTGGCCCGGGGCCACATGCGGCGCTTCATCTCGGACCCGGAGCTGATCCAGAAGGTCACGCCCGACTACACGATCGGCTGCAAGCGGATCCTGCCGTCGAACCGCTGGTACGAGACGCTGACGAAGCCCAACGTCGAGCTGGTCACGGAGGGCGTCAAGGAGGTCCGTCCGAACTCGATCGTCTCCGCCGACGGCGTCGAGCGGCAGGTGGACGCGATCGTCTTCGGCACCGGCTTCCACGTGACCGACATGCCGGCCACGCGCTACCTGCGCGGTCGCGACGGGCGCCTCCTGTCAGACGAGTGGGAGCACAGCCCGCGCGCGTACCTCGGTACCGCCGCCCCCGGGTTCCCCAACCTGTTCCTCCTCCTGGGGCCGAACACCGGCCTCGGGCACAGCTCGATGGTCTACATGGTCGAGTCGCAGATCCAGTACGTGATGGACGCCCTGCGCACGATGCGCGAGCGCGAGATCGAGACCGTCGAGGTGCTCGGGTCCGTGGTCGACCACTACAACGAGGAGCTCGGGCGCAAGATGGAGGGCACCGTCTGGACCACGGGCTGCGCGAGCTGGTACCTCGACGACACCGGCCGCAACGCCACGCAGTGGCCCGACTGGACCTGGCGCTTCCGCCAGCGGACCGCGCGCTTCGACCCCGTCGACTACGCCCTCCGGGCGCCCGCGCCTCAGCGCGAGCGCGTGCCGGTCGCCGCCTGACCGGCGCTTGCGTCATGATCGCGTCGTGGGCGTGCCGCCTCCACTGAACCGCATCTTCGGCGTACCCGCCACCGTGGCGTCGGCCCTCCGTGTCCTCCCCGAGATCGCCGCGCACACCGGGGCGATGGTCGAGCACACCGCCCAGCTACGGCAGATCAACGCCTCGCTCGAGCGAGTGGCCACCGACACCGACGCGCTGAAGGACCTCCGCGACGAGATGAGCGAGGTGGCGCAGCAGACGGCGACCATGGACGGACGGATGGCCGAGATCGCCGGCGCGATGCCGGTCCTCGTCGAGGTCCAGCAGCACCTGGCGCGCGTGCCGGACACGCTGGAGCGGCTCGACGTGGCGATGGAGCGGCTGTCGGGGCAGCTCGAGCGGATGCTGGGCTCCCTCGACGCCCTGGCCGTCAGCGTCGACGCGCTCCAGGAGGGAGTCGGCCCCCTGGGCCGTATCGCCGGCCGCTGGTCGCGCCGCGGCAAGGGCTCGGACGGCGACGCGGAGGAGCCCAGCGCCGACGGCGCCGAGGGCTCTGACGCCGCCGAAAAGCCGCAGTAACGGCACCCATCCGAGTCGCTTTGGTCACTTGACCGCTATATCCGCAGTCAAGTGACCAAAGCGCCGGGCTAGGGCGGTTGCGGCCGTACAGGTCGTGGGCCGGTTCTGCGGGCGAGAAGCCCGCATCTTCCGCGCCCTTCCCGGGTAAGCAGACGTATGGCCGCCACCATCGGCTCCCCGCTCCTGAGCGCGCTCGGCGCCGCGCGTGGCGCCGCCTGGATGGCGGGCGCGGCGGCGGAGGACGCGATCGCGGCCGTCGACGCGCTGAACGTGACCGGCCTCGAGGGCGCTCCCGAGGACCCGTTCGACGCGCTCGACCCCGAGTACATCCGGGCCACCCTGCCCGCGCTGCGGTCGCTGTCCGAGGTCTACTTCCGCGCCGAGGTCTCCGGCATGGAGCGGATCCCCGCCGAGGGTCCCGTCCTGATCGTCGGCAACCACTCCGGCGGCACGATGATCGCCGACACGTTCGTCTTCGCGCAGTCCTTCTACGACCACTTCGGCCCGCACCGGCTCTTCCACCAGCTCGCGCACGACCTCGTGTTCAAGGTCCCCGGGCTGCGCACGCTGGTCCAGCGCTACGGCACGGTTCCGGCGTCCCCCGACAACATGCGCCGCGCGCTCGACCGAGAGGCGGCGCTGCTGGTCTACCCAGGCGGCGACGAGGAGAGCTTCCGCCCGAGCTGGGAGACCGGCAACGTCCACTTCGCCGGCCGGACCGGCTTCGTGAAGCTCGCGCTGGAGCACGGCGTGCCCGTCGTCCCGGTGGTGGCGCTCGGCGGGCAGGAGACCGCCCTGTTCCTGGGTCGCGGCCGGCGCGTGGCGCAGGCGCTGTCGCTCGACAAGCTCGCCCGTCTCAAGGTGATCCCGCCGGTGCTGGGGCCGCCGTTCGGCGTCACCGTGCTCGACTTCCCCGGCCGCATCCCGCTGCCGGCGAAGATCCGCGTGCGGGTGATGCCCCCGATCGACCTGCGCGACGCCCTCGGGAAGAACCCGGACGTCGAGGAGGGCTACAAGCTCGTCACGAGCCGGATGCAGCGCACGCTCACACGGCTCGTGAACGAGCGCGCCGTGCCCGTCGTGGGCTGACTACTCGTCGCGCGGCTCGTGCGCGAACACGATCCGCTTGAGCTCCGAGACGGCCTCGCCCCCCAGGCGCATCGCCGTCTGGAAGCCCTCGGCCCCGAGCTCGCCGGCGTCGAGCCGCCTGCGGAGGTCGTTGAGCGCCCTCCGGTCCTCGTCCTGAACTCCGTCCGCGCCCGCCTCGATCAGGATCACGTGCCGCGGGCGCTTGGCCGCGGCCGCGAGCCGCGCGTAGCGCTCGCGCTCCGCGGGGTCCAGTCCGGTCGCGGTGACGACGACCGGCTCGCCGGCCTCGAACCGCTTCCGCGCGGCGGCGTCGAGGAGCTCCTGCGCCTTCGCGTCCATCTCCTCCTCCGGGACCCGCCCGGCGAGCAGCCGCCGGACGCGCTCGAGCGAGAGCAGCGAGCCGCGGTCCTGGATCAGCCGCTCCGCGAACGCCTCGCGGCGCTCGGAGGACGGCGACACGATCAAAAGCAGGCTCGCCGGCGAGTAGCGCAGGGCCTCTGACGGCGCCAGCACCCGGCAGCGGGTGGAGATGTCCGCGGGCCGATCCGGACCGCCGCGGCGCGGGCGATCGGACGACCAGCCGCCCCGCTCGTCGTCGGCGATCTTGATGCTTCGCGTGCTCGGCTGGTCGGCCATGCCCAGATCAGGTTAGGAGACTCCGCGGCGAGGTCGCGGACGAGCTCAGCCGTAGCCGGGCTCGGGCGCCGCCGCCCGGGCCGCGCGCCGGTCCAGCAGCCGCGCCGCGACGATGCCGCCGATCCCGCCGCAGAGGTGGCCCTGCCACGAGATCCCGTCGCGCGGGACGAGCCCGAACAGCAGCGTCGACCCGTAGACGCCGAGCACGACCAGCCCGATGCCGAGGTGGAGCGGGCGCCGTGAATAGAGCCCGCGCGCGATGAGGTAGGTGGCGTAGCCGAACACGACCCCGCTGGCGCCGATGTGGTCGGTCCCGGTCGGGGCGATCAGCCAGGTGCCGAGCCCGCCGACCACGATGACGATCAGCGTCGTGGCCGCGACGCGCAGGATCCCGCCGAGCGCGATCGTGAAGCCAAGCAGGACGAACGGCACGGTGTTGCCGATCAGGTGGCCGAAGCCGGCGTGGAGGAACGGCGCGAGGAAGATCCCGCCGAGGCCGTCGACGTCGTGCGGCTCGATCCCGTACTGGTCGAGCGACTCGCCCGTGGCCTGGTCGTAGATCTCGAGGACCCACATGAGCGCGACCAGGATCGCCACGAACGCGACTCCCATCTGGCGGTCCTCGCGCCGGGTGAGGGCGTCGTCGTGCACGGACGGGCTCGTCATGGGCACGACATTACCCGCGCCGCGGTCGGGGGCCTCCGCTACCGTGGCGCGCCGTGGCGAGCCGGCTCTCCGCACCCCGCATCGCGGCCCTCGCCGCCCTCGCCGCATGCGTGTCGGCGGGTCCCGCGGGCGCCGCCACGCGCGTGGTCCGCTCGGACCCGCCGCTCTTCCCCGGCTTCACGAGCGGGGCCGCGGACTACGTGGTCCGCTGCAAGCCGGGCGAGCCGGTGAGGCTCAAGATCGCGCCGGCGGACGGCACGCGCGTCAGCGTGGACGGCGGCTCGGATCACCGCGGCAGCTTCAAGCGCGACGTGAGCCTCGCCCCCGGCCGCGCGTTCGCGATCGAGGTCCGGCGCTCGAACGGCGGCAGCCGCACCCATCACGTCCGCTGCCTGCCGGAGGACTTCCCGCGCTGGCACGTGAGGCGCCCGCACACGCCCGAGGCCGCGCTCTACCTGCTCACGCCCAGCGAGTTCAACACCGAGAAGCCCGGCTACGTGGCGATCTTCGACTCGCGCGGAGTGCCGCTGTGGTGGAGGACCGGCACCCCGCCGCCGTTCGACGCGCACCTGCTGCCCAACGGCAACCTCGCCTGGACGCGGATCGCGATCAACAACCCCGCCTCGGGCCCGGCCGAGGAGCACTCGTTCGACGGCCGGCTTGTGCGCACCTACGCGACGGTCGGGACGTCGGCGAACGAGCACGACCTCCAGGTGCAGCCCGACGGCACCGCGTTCATGATCGCCTACCCGCCGCGTGACGGCGTGGACCTGAGCCACTGGGACGGGCCGTCCGACGCGACCGTGCTCGACGGCGAGATCCAGCAGATCGGGCCGACCGGGCGGCTGCTCTGGCGCTGGAACACCGGTGACCAGATCCCGCTCAGGGAGAGCGGACGGTGGCTCCGCCGATTGCTCTTCGACATCAAGCCGCTGCCGCTTCCGGACGGGCGCTCCGCGTACGACATCGCGCATCTCAACTCGGTGGAGCCGTTCGGAGGCGGGCGGCTGGTGCTCTCGGATCGCTACCACGACGCCGTCTACGCGATCGACCGCGCCAGCAAGCGGATCCTCTGGAAGCTCGGCGGCCGGAAGACCGACAGGAGCCTGAAGATCCTCGACGATCCGCTGGCGAAGCGCGACTTCGGCGGCCAGCACGACGCGCGCGTGCTGGACGGCGGCCGGACGTTGACCCTCTACGACAACGGCACGCTGCGAGGCCGGCGGCCGCGCGCGCTCGAGTTCCAGATCGACGAGAGCAAGGGAACCGCGCGGCTCGTGCGGAAGGTGGAGTTCCGCGAGGCGGGCGAGTCGGTCTGCTGCGGGAGCACCCGCAAGCTCGCGGGCGGCCACTGGGTGACGTCGTGGGGGCACACGCCGTGGGTGACCGAGCAGACGGGCGGCGGCCGGCTCGTGTTCGCGATCAGGTTCCAGGAGGAGACGGCCACCTACCGCGCCGAGCCGATACCGAGGGGGCGCCTGGAGCGCAGCCCGCTCCGCCGCGGCATGGACGCGATGGCCAGCGGCTAGCCCGCTAGCACCAGGGCGGCTGGAGCCGCCTGTGGCTGGTCAGCTTCTTGCCGCCCACCGTCGCCGTCAGGTCGACGTCGATCGGGTGGTCGGCGCGGTCGAGGTGGCGCTTGAGGATCGTGACCGCTCCCGTCGTCTTCCGCCCCGCTGGCGCCGTGCCCGAGCGCTCGCGCTCGTCGGTCGCCCCCGCGTCGGTCAGCCTGATCACGAGCTTGTAGTCGACGCTCTTGGCGGTGAAGCCGCGGACGTGGCCCTGGATGTAGCAGAGCGGCTCGCCGTCCTCCTTGATCCGCTCGACCGTGATCCAGCTCTCCCAGCCGGGGCGGTCGCCGGAGCCGCTCGGCACCTCGCGCGCCTTCCCCGGCGGGCGCTCGGTCGCGCCCAGCCACGCGAACAGGGCGACCGTGGCGGCGTGGGTCTGCAGCATCCCGCTCTGGAACCCGCCGGCGCCGTCGCCGTGCGAGCTGGCCTTGCTGCCGTCCCAGAAGCGCAGGAACAGGCCGTCCGAGCGGGCGCGGTCCTCGGCGCGGTCGGCCACCCGGCTGACCCAGTCGTGCCAGGTGGGGTCGTGGTCGAGGTCGCCGAGCTGAAGCAGGTAGCGCATGAGGATCGTGTCGAACTGCGGGGCGTGGTCGGGGCTCCTGCCCTCCCACTTCTCGAAGCACGCCTGCGCCACCTCGTGCGCCCGCTTGCAGGCCGCGTCGTCGCCCTTGCGGCAGAGCGCGATGTGAGCGCCGAGCATCGCGCCCTGCACGTAGCTCATCACGCCCTGCTCGGAGGTCGAGTAGAGGCCGCGCTTGCTCTCGGTGGCGTGCTCCTCGGCCCAGCGGAGGTACTTGCGCGCGATCTTCCGGTAGCTCGTCTTGCCCGTGTGCTGGTAGAGCTCCGCCGCCAGCGCGGTCGCCGAGCCGAGCGCCTCGAGCGAGTGGTGCGGGTGGTCGGTGTTCCACCACATCCCGCGGCCGGGGTCCCAGCCGCGCGCGTCGATGAAGCGCAGCGCGCGAGCGGCATCGTCGAGATAGCGATCGTCGCCCGTCGCGCGATACGCGTCCACGAACGCGAGGCCCCACCAGCCGTTGTCGTCGAACCACGTGCGCTCGCCGCCGTCGCGGTCGCCGGGGTAGGGCGCGTAGGCGCCGTGAGGCGCCACGTTCGGGTTCCAGTACTGCTCGGCCTTCCTGGCGAACGAGCGCACGGCGCTCCGGCGCGCCTTCGTCGGATTCCCGATCGCGGCGGCGTCGATCGCCTCGAACAGCGGGACGATGCTCCAGATGGTCGCCAGCGGGTGCGCGTCGTGGTCGTTGAGCCGGTCGTCGTACCAGCCGCGGCCCGAGTTCCACCAGTGGCGCTTGGCGTCGGCGATCCCCTCCTTGGCCACGGCGCGGTAGTGCGCTCGCGACGCGGCCTGCGCATTCCCCGCGGCGGCGAGGGCGAGCAGGGACGCGCATGCGCACGTGACGAGGCGGCGGGCCAGCATCCGGGCGAGGCTAGTTACGGGCCGGGGCGGCGCCAACTCAGGGCGTGCTCGGCGGGAGCACCCGGAAGCTGTTCTTGTTGAGCCCGGCGCCGGCCTCGCCGCGAAGCAGCGAGGTCGCGCGCGAGTCGTAGATCACGTTGGTCTTCGAGCTGCCCGCGACGACGCCGCCCGCGCCGTCGACCGAGATCAGCCCCTGAACGCTCGCGTTCCCGCCGATCGTCACGACCGCGCCACCGCTGTTCTGCCGGTTGACCATGTAGATCAGCCCGTAGAAGGTGGCCGTGCCGCTCAGCGTGAGCGTGCCGTTCTCGATCACGAGCACGCCTGGGCTCGCGGCGCTGTTCACGACCGTGTTGCTGCCGATCGTCACGTTGCACGGGCCGGCGACGACCACCGGCGCCCCGCCGACGCTGCTCAGGTTCGTGCCGCTGGTGGGGCACGTGAAGAACGTGTTAGCGGCACTGGCCTGGCGCTCCAGGCTCTGGATCTGGGAGGCGCTGAGGGTGGAGGTAGACGTCTGGGCGTTCGTCACGACCGACGGCGGCTGGACCTGGCCCTTCGTCGCCTGGTAGTTGGCGCACGGCGTGGGCGCGCTCTGGCAGCGGAGCGATACGGGCGCGGGCTGGGACGCCGGCCGCGGCGGGGTGGCCGACGTGCCCAGCGTGTCGACGATCACCTTCCGCCCCTGGTTCGAGGTCGCGAACCAGTTCGCGCTGATCGTGTTCGCCGGGAAGTCCATCGCCACGCTGCTCCGCGACACGAGCGACACCATGCTCGTCTTGTCGCACTGCACCGACGCGGTGGACCTGACCCACAGGGTCCCGTCGTTGTTCAGGTCGTACGCGGCCCGGCTGGTGACCGCCGACGTCCAGTACTGCTCTCCGGCCACGTTGTCGCGCACGGATGTCTGCCACAGCGGGGTGGCGGGAGCGGTCCGGCAGCTCGACGAGTAGTCCGAGGTGTTGTACGCGCCGGCGATGACCGAGGCGACCGGGCAGACGGTGCTCGTGGACGTCGGGCTACACGAGGTCGGCGACGTGGTCGCGGTCGGGCCGCGCCAGGACCGCGAGAGCTGCAGGGCCTCGGCGTTCAGCGCCGCCTCGGCAAGCGCGAAGCTCCCCTCGCGCGTGCGCTCGTGCGCCGACAGATTCGACTGCGAGTCGGCACGGGCGACGAGCGCCGCGCCGATCGCAAGCGACACCAGGAGCAGCAGCAGCGTGACGATGAGGGCGAAGCCCGACTCGTCGCGGAGGCGCCCCCTCATGGCATCCTCAGCGACTGGGACGCGCTCGCGGACAGGCCGCCCGAGTCGGTGACCGTCACGGCGAAGGTGTGGTTCGAGCCGGACGCGAGCGATGCCTGGTCGAGCTTGTAGCTCGTCTCGCCGACGGTCGCGCCGTCCACCTTCCAGGCGAACTTGAGCGTCTGGTTGTCGGAATCCGTCGACCCGGAGGCGTCGCACAGCGCGTGCCCCGTGAGCCCCGCGGCGCAGCTGATCACCGCCATCGGCACGCGATTCAAGTTGCGCAGCGTCACGCTCGTCCTGACCGAGGTCGCGGGCGGTGCGCCACCGGTGTCGACGTCCACGAGGGCGTTGACGTTGGCGTCGGTCACGTTGCCCTGCGCGTCGGTGGGCGTCACGAACATCGGCGTGTTCTGCACGACGTTCACGAGGTGGTCGGCCACGACGCTCGCCGTCGGCCACGCGCCGCTCGGGCAGGAGCTGGTCGTCGGCCAGTTGCGGTTCGACGTCGTGGTGAACGGCGCCGTCTGCAGCCACAGGAGCTCGTTGTTGGCGTTCCTCGAGTCCAGGCAGTAGCGGATGTGGCGCAGGCCGAGCGGGTTGTTCGTGGTCGTCGCGTTCTGGTAGGGCGCGAGCCAGACCAGGTTGTAGGCGCTGAATGCCTCGATCGGCTGGTTGCCGGTGGTCGGGTTCGAGGTCGCACTGCGCAGCTGGATCGACATGTGGTCGAGCGCGTTGCGCGCCGCGTCCTGGGCGTCCGCCGCCTTGTCGGCGGTCGCGGTCTGCGTCAGGTAGCTCGTGAACGCCGTCACCGCCGCGCCGAGGATCAGCGACGAGAGCGTCAGGGCCACCAGCACCTCGGTGAGCGTGAAGCCGCGCTCGCCCTTGACGCGCGAGGTCATCCGCTCACCGGCCCCGCCATGGTCGACTCCGCGAGATAGGTGCTCGCGGTGGTCACGTAGTAGCTGTGGACGGTGCCGCCCGTGGCGCTGTCGGTCCAGCTGTAGGTCGTGCTGGTGCCGTCGTCGCCGACCGTGTCGACCCGGTCGGTGTAGTCACGGCCGTCGCGGTAGACCCGGTAGAAGTCGGGCGTCGGCGAGCCCGACGCGGCGTTCCAGGTGAGCGTCGTTGTCCCGTCCGGGTTCGCGGTCGCGCTGAGGCCCGTGGGCGCCGACGGCTGTGAGAGCGACGTGACGCTCGGCCCGGTGAGCGGGAGCGTGACGTCGACGGAGTTGGCCGCGCTGCTGAAGTACAGCGACACGCCGGAGCAGTTGCTGCTGAACGTGTCGGCCGGCGTGTGGAAGCTGAGCTGGTCGCCGGCGGAGAAGGTGCGGGCCGAGGTGTTGAACGACTTGCTGATGCTCTGCGGCGCGCTGGTCGTGGTGTTCTTGTTGATCTTCGGGAGCGGGCCACCGCCGTTGATGCCCGTCCCGGCGATCAGCGTGGTGCCGTTGAGGTAGACGTACACCGGCAACGTGCCGCAGTCCGAGCCTGCGCTGTTGATCCACTTCGAGTTGAGCGTCATCGAGCCCGACGTCATCGCGACGCCCGCCGGGAACGGCGGCAGGCAGCCGCTCACCCAGCCGTTGCCGCTGGAGTACGACGTGAACGCCGGCGCGTTCGAGAGCATGTCGAACTTCGAGCCGGTTCCCGAGCCGGCCGCGCAGCTCGTCCCGGTATAGCCCCCGCCCGGATTCGAGGCGTCGCGGGTGAGGTAGTAGCGGGTCGGGAAGGCGCTGGCGGTCGGCGCCGTCAGCGGGAACGTGTTCGACAGCGACTGGAGGTTGCCGGCGCCGTCGCGGTACCACGTCTTGATCGTGTAGTTGGTCGTCCCCGACGTCGGCGGGTTCGTGTCGATGCACGCCGGCACCTGGTTGCTCGACCCGCCGCAGACGGAAGTCGTCCCGCGGAGCATCTCGTAGCCCGTGACGTTGCCCTCGGTGTTGGCGTCCCACGCGCCCTCGACCGCGAGCGTCTTCGTGTTGTTGACGTACACGTAGTTGTAGCCGCCGGTCGGGTTCGCCAGCGGGGCCGGCACGTTCCGGTTGAGCGTCAGCTGGATGTTGAGCGGCTGCCCGCGCGTGCCCAGCGCGTCGATGGCCACCGCTCCGACGCTGTAGGTCCCGTCCTTCACGGCGGTGATGTTCCAGTTGAAGTTCCACGTGCCGTTGCCGTTGTTCGTCACGCCCGTCGTCTGGTCCGCGCCGTTCACCGTGAACCGCATGTCGTAGGCGCCCGTGCTCGCGCCCCGGAAGGTCACGATCCCGTTCGCGGGGTTCACCGTGATCGTCGGGGTGGACCCGCTCAGCCCGGTCGGGGCGATGATCCCGAGCGACG
The DNA here is from genome assembly GCA_035275105.1 of Thermoleophilaceae bacterium. Classification (GTDB taxonomy): domain Bacteria; phylum Actinomycetota; class Thermoleophilia; order Solirubrobacterales; family Thermoleophilaceae; genus AC-37. Next base: position 3,307 of record DATENL010000313.1, on the reverse strand, counting down.
AGATGGCTGGCCCGATCGCGACCCCGGCGGACCCGAAGGTCGCCGTCAGGTCCACCCTCTGCTGCCTGCCGCGGATCGTCCAGGCCACGGACGCGAGGACGCGCTTCATGTCCTCGGGCTGCCCGTCGTTCGTGCCTACGCTGCCGCTGTCGGCGCACCAGCCGCTTCCGGCCGGATGGGTGCCGTACCCGTCGCGCGAGTCGTCGACGGAGCACGGGGTGACCGTCACGGTGTAGACGAAGCCGCGCCGGTTGACGGTGGTGCGCGCCGCGTAGGTCGACGGATTCGTGACCGCACCCGTGCCCCCCGCGAGCCCCTGGAGCTGCGTCTGGAACCAGTTCGCCTGGCCGATCTTCGTGTAGGCGACCGAGCGGGCGTCCTCGAGCACCTCGCGCCCGAGGTTGGTGGCGCCCTCGCGGGCGCGCGTCGAGGAGGTCGTGTCGTTCGCGGTGTCGATCAGGGCGAACGTGCCGAGCGCGCCGATCAGGAGCAGCGTCGCCGCGACGAGGGTCTCGACGATCGTCATGCCCCTCTCGGTGTGTGGTTGCCCTCTGTGCGCGAACCGGCGCATATGGGCCTATCGCGCGTCCGGACCAAGGCCTGTTACCTCAAACTGGGGACAACCCCCCCTGACTGGCCACCTGTTCGATGCCGGTTGGCGCGTGGAGCTACGGAAGCGAGCGCAGGTGCGCCCGGACTCCCTTGCCGTAGCCGCTCGGCCGCGCGGTGTAGTAGCCGCGGTCGGGCCGCGAGGGGTCGCCGCCGTCGAGCAGGGCGTTCGAGCAGCCGCCGTAGTCCTGGACGCTGTTCCACGTCCAGGCCAGGTACGACACGCCGAGCGAGTCGGCGAACCGCATCAGCCCGCGGCTGAAGTCCGAGTCGCAGTCGGTGTCGCCGAACCCGCCGACGAGGATCGGGTGCCGCTTCGCGATCCGCTCGAGGTCTGGCTTGACGGCCGGGTAGTTGCCCGAGTAGTCGAAGGCGCTGAGGCCGGCGACGAGCTGGCCGAGCGGGTCGTGCGGCCTGTACCGGCGCCAGCGGCTGAGGTTGCCCGCGAAGTCGATGCCGGACACCACGATCGGCTGCTTCGCGCCCGTGGAGCGGATCGCGTCCACGATCGACTGGTGGCCCACCGCCCGGTAGGTGCCGTATCGCTTGCGGCCCTCCGGCCTGTCCGCGACGACGCAGCCGTTCAGGGCGCAACCCCAGCCGATGCCGTTCGGCTCGTCGAACGCGTGGAAGAGCAGCGCGCGGTCGTGCTTGAACCGCCTTGCGACCGAGCGCCAGAACGCCAGCGAGTGATCGGCGTCGGCCATCGGGATCTCGCTGGCGCTGATCTCGGGATCCTTGCCGTACACGTGTTTCCCGGGCGCCGCGCCGGACAGCCGCAGCACGACGCGGATGCCGTGCTCCTCGAGCCGCCCGACGTAGCGGGCCACCGCATCCCGGTAGCGCTTGCCGGTGTAGGCCGGGTTCAGCCCGCCGTAGCCGCCGAGCCAGCAGGCCTCGTTGAGCGGGAGCGCGACCGCGCGCACTCGCCAGGTGCGCATGGCCTCGACCGCGCGGTCGTCGACGGGCCCCTGCCAGAAGCCCCAGCCGTAACCGCCGCCGGCAACGGGGCCGGCGCACGCGTACTCGGAGCCCGACCGGTTGACCCCGATCACCCGAACGGTCGCGCCGCTCGCGTTCGCGAGCCGGTTTCCGTCCACGTGGATCGGCGCGGGACGCGCGGACGCGCCGGGAGCCGCGACGACGAGGACGATCGCGGCGGAGATCAAGAGCCGGGATGCGATGCCCGAAAGGTAGGCGCCTCGGCTTGCGGGGCCATCGGGGCGGATATAGGGTCGATTCGGTGCGCCCCTCATCGCCTTTCGCCGCCGGCGCGGCAGCGCTGGCGGTAGCGATCGCCGGCTCCACCGGGGCGGGCGCCGACGACGGCGGCTGCACCAGGGTCGGCTCGCCGGGCACGTCGCTCCAGAGCCTCCTCGACGGGGTCGAGCCCGGCGACGTCGCCTGCCTCCACGGCGGCGCCTACGAGGGCGACGTGACGATGACCCGCGGCGGCTCAGGTGACGACGGCCGCGTGGTGGTGCGCAGCTTCCCCGGTGAGCGGGCGAAGATCGCGGGCCGGCTCACGGTGGCGCGGACGGCCGATTACGTGACGTTCCGCGGGCTCGACCTCGACGGCCACGACGCCCCCGCGTGCACGGCGAAGGAGACCTGTACCCGGCTCCCGAGCCCCACCGTCAACGGCGACCACGTGACCTTCGAGGACAACGACGTGACCAACCGCCACGTGGGGATCTGCTTCAACCTCGGCCACCCGGGCTACGGGCGGCCGCAGGGGGTGGTCATCCAGCGCAACCGGATCCACGACTGCGGCCGGGTCGACCCGGTCTCGAACCACGACCACGGGATCTACCTCGCCTACAGCGACGACACGAAGATCCTCGGGAACCTGATCTACGACAACGCCGACCGCGGGATCCAGCTCTATCCGGACGCGCAGCGCACTCTGATTCGCGGCAACGTGATCGACGGGAACGGCGAGGGCGTGATCTTCTCGGGCGGCGGCGGCACCACGTCGAACGACAACGTGCTCGAGAACAACGCGATCACCAACTCGAGGATCCGCCACGACGTGGAGACGTGGTGGCCCGACGCGCCCGGCCACGGCAACGTCGTGCGCGACAACTGCGTGTTCGGCGGGAAGCAGGGCGAGATCGCCGATCACCGGGGCTACGAGGTGTCGGGCAACCTGAGGGCCGACCCCGGGTACCGCGATCGCGGCGGCAAGGACTTCCGGTTGCAGGACGGGAGTCCGTGCGCCGCGCTCGTGGACACGAGCCTCATGGAGCCCGCTCCCGAGGCGGCCCCGACGCCGGCGGAGGGAGGGCAGCCGGAGCCGTCCGACGAGGCGCAGGGGAGCGCGGAGCCGCAGGGCGAGCCGGAGCCGCCGAACCCGCAGGGTGAGCCGGACGCGCAGGGCGAGCCCGCACCGGAGCCGGAGCCGCAGGGCGCGCCCGCGCCGGAGGGTCAGCAGGCAGAGCCGGATCCGCCGGACGAGCCCGCGTCGCCGCCGGAGCCGGAGTTCCCGCCGGATCCGCAGGATGAGACGGTGCCGAATCCGCAGGGCGAGCCCGCGCCGGAGCCCCAGGCCGCGCCGGCCACCGACGATCCGGTGCTCGACATCGTGCCCGTCGTGCCCCTCCCGGAGCCCGACCCCGCCGTCACCGATCCGTCCGCCGCGACGGCGGACGCGGTGGCCGAGATCGTCGAAGCCGTGGCGCCGGCGGCCGAGCCGGAG
>DATENL010000312.1:0-2697 GCA_035275105.1 Thermoleophilaceae bacterium | reverse complement strand
CGGGTGCGGGGACGGCGACGACCCTCGCCCGCCCGCGCGGCCGGCGCCGAAGCCGGAGCTGTTCGGAGAGGGGCCGCGCTTCTTCCCGAAGCCCAACGGCGAGGCGGTCCGCCGCGCGCGGCCCGCGAACGGCATGCCCTGCGAACGACGCGCGCGGCCGCGGCACCTCGCCCACCTCGAGACGTTCGTCGGTGGCCGCGTGGTGCTGATGCCCGCCGGGATCGGGATCGCGCCGCCGCACCGGCGTGACGGCGCCTACGTGCGCGGCGGCCGCTGCGACTACCCGCTCCGGACCGTCGAGCCGACCGGGTTGATCGAGGTGGAACGCGGCAGGCGGCCGACGCTCGGCGACCTCTTCGACCTCTGGGGCCAGCCGCTCTCGCGCCGTCGCGTGCTCTCGTTTCGCGGCCGCGTGCGCGCCTACGTGGGATACGAGCGGGTGGCCGGGGACCCGCGGGCGATCCGCCTCGGCCCGCATGTGGCCGTCACCCTCGAGATCGGGCGCTACGTGCGCCCGCACGGCAACTACGTGTTCCCGCGCTGAGTAGCCTGGGGCGCGTGACGGGGCGGAAGGCGATCGTGGCGGCGCTGCTGGTCGCCTGCATCTCGCCGCAGGCGGCGCACGCCGACGCCGACCCGGCGAGCGACATCCTGCCGACGCAGAACGTCTTCTACCCCTACCAGCAGCAGATCCCGAGCGACCTGAAGGGCAAGCTCAACGGCGCCACGGCGGCCGCGAAGAAGGCCGGCTATCCGATCAAGGTCGCGATCATCGCGACGCCCGCCGATCTCGGCGGCGTCCCCAACCTCTTCGGCAAGCCGACCGAGTACGCCGGGTTCCTGGGCCGCGAGATCAGCTTCAACCAGAAGTCGCAGCCGCTCCTGGTGGTCATGCCCGCGGGGCTCGGGACCTTCCAGGCCGGACCGAGGGCGAGCGAGGCGATCTCCGACATCGAGGTCGAGGACGGCGCCGAGAACCTCGCTCGCGCCGCGCTCGAAGGCGTCTCGAAGCTAGCGGCCGCGGCCGGCCATCCGATCAAGGGCTTCAAGCCCGAGGACTCGGGCGGCGGCACGAGCGCGGTCGTCTTCGCGATTCCCGTGGCGCTCCTGGTGATCGCCCTCGCCGTGATCTCGTACCGGCGCGCCGGGCGGGACGACGAGGAGGAAGAGGAAGAAGAGGAGACCGCCGCCGCCGGCTAGTCCGCGTCGTCGCCGTCCTTCCTGCGATCGCGCCAGTCCCCGACGTAGACCCATACGAGGAGGACGGCCACTGGGCCGAGGAAGATCGGCAGCGACACGTACCAGTGCCCGGTGTGCGCGATGACGATCACTGCCGCACCGCCGACAGCAGCCAGAGGCCGAGGCTGGTGAAACCGACCATCACCACGAGCATCCAGTATTGCGAGCGGGTCGCGGTACGGACGCGCGTGTAGACCTTCAGTGCGCGCTCGTGCGCGAGGATCAGGCCGGACACGTGGCCGATCACCAGCGCGGCGACCTGGACGTACCAGATCGTCTTGCCCGAGACGACGCCGTAGTCGATCGTCGCGCCGGCGGTGCCGAAGATGTCCGAGCCGTTGCCGAGCGGGTCCGAGATCAGGTAGGCGATCGTCTGGCCCTGGTACACGAGCAGCGAGAAGTAGTGCGCGATCGCGTATGCGAACGCGATCGGCACCAGCGAGTGGGCGAACTCGAGCGCCAGCTCGCGCCGCGAGTGGCCGCCACCGACCGTCTGCATCCCGCGGATCCCGAGGTCGTAGAAGCCCGCAACCAGCAGCACCGCGACCGCCAGTCCGAGCGTGTCGGCCGCCTCGCCCGCGGCCTTGGCCCCGAAGCCGAGGTCGCCGAACAGGTCGGTCAGGTCGGGGCCGAGCGACCCCCACACCGAGCCGTTCGAGAAGCCGTCGAAGGTCGTGATCCCGATCGCGACGCACAGGAGCGCGACCGTCCCCGCCACCTTGGGCAGCCCGGCCGCCCCGATCAGCGGCGGGCGCAGCTGCAGCACGCCGTCGCGCCGGTGGAGCGGCGCCAGCCGGCCGAAGAGGTTGTAGTAGACCGAGAAGCCGTCGCCGCTCTCGGTCCAGCGGTCGACGCCGAAGGCCGCCATCGCCGCGAGCTGGGCAAGACCGAACGCGAGACAGAGCCAGCCGAGCGTCTCCGGGCCCTCCGGGTACACGAGCTCGAGCCAGCCGAAGCCCAGCAGCGTGGCGACCGCGGGCCAGCGGCCGAGCCGCTCCGGGTATGGGCGCCTCACCGGGGACTCGAGGCCGGCGCGGCCGGCGGCCCAGCCGATCGCGCGGCCGGCCGCCCGCCACGGGTTGAACGCGCGGAACACGTCCCCGAGCAGCACGCTCGCGAGCACGAGTCCGACCCAGAAGTGGACGTACACGAAGTTCGGCGCGAGGTTCTGGGAGGCGTTGTCGGTGCCGGCGATCCCCGAGTAGACGATCAGCGCGAACAGGGCGATGCCGATCGCGCCGCAGAGAGGATCGACCCAGCGTGGCACCCGGAACAGGGGGCGCTCGCGGGCCCGGTCGAACCGCGGCTCCTTCCAGAGCGTGGCGAGCGCCGCGAAGGAGACGACGAGCACGATGCACGCGGCGTAGGCGAACAGCCACGACGGGATCGGCAGGTCCGCGCGGCCGACCAGCCCGTGCGCGCCGGCGCCCGCCGGCCACGCGAGCGCGGCCGCCGCGG
>DATENL010000311.1:0-2027 GCA_035275105.1 Thermoleophilaceae bacterium | reverse complement strand
GAACGCGACCCCGGCCGCGTCGGCGCTGCCGCCGCCCGTTCGGACCAGGAGCAGGATGCCGACCGCCGCCAGCACCACCCACGCCAGGTCGAGCCGCCGGCGCGAGCCCGCGACGGCGACCGCCAGGGGCCCCGCGAACTCGATCGTCACGGCGATCCCGAGGGGGATCCGGTCGATCGCCTCGTAGAAGGTGAAGTTCATCGCCGCGAGCACGAGCCCGAACAGCACGGCGACGGCCATGTCCTCCCGCCGCCGGCCGCTCACCCGCGGCCGCCAGAGCGCCACGAGGACGATCGCGCCGAACAGCATCCGGAGCAGCACGGTGCCGCCCGGCCCGACGTCGTCGAACAGGCCCCTCGCCACTCCCGCGCCGGTCTGCACCGCCAGTGCGGCGGCGACGACCAGCAGCGGTGCCGGGACGCGCCTAGCCGTCGCCGTCGGGGGCGACCGAGATCACGCGGCCGCGGCGGCCGGTCGTGAACTCGACGCGGCCCGGCCGCGCCGCGAAGATCGTGTGGTCCTTGCCGATCCCCGTGCCGTCGCCGGGCTTGAACCGCGTGCCCCGCTGGCGCACGATGATCTCGCCACCGGTCACGACCTCGCCGGCGAACACCTTCACGCCAAGCCGCTTGCTCTCGGAGTCGCGGCCGTTCCGGCTCGAGCCGAGCCCCTTCTTATGAGCCATCCGCGGCCTCCTCGTCCTTCTTCGCGGCCGGTCGCCGCGACAGCAGCTTGATGTCCCTGATCTCGAGCCGGGTCAGGTCCGAGCGATGTCCGCTGCGCCGCCGGTAGCCGCGCTTCGGCTTGAACTTGAGCACGTGGATCTTCTTGCCGCGCTCGTGGCCCGTCACCACCGCCTCGACCTTGACCTTCGCGAGCTCGTCGCGCTCGAAGACCGTCTTGTCCGCGCCGTCGGCGAGCAGCAGCGGCTCGAGCGCGACCTTCGCGCCCTCGTCCTCGCGCAGCCGGTCGACGACGAGCGAGTCGCCCTTCTCGACGCGGTACTGCTTGCCGCCCACTCTGACGATTGCGTACATGGCAGAAATAGGGCGCCCACGGGGCGGGCGCCGGAGGGGCCAGTCTAGCGGCCGGCGGCGGGCGCTCGGCGGCGCGTGCCGCCCTCCCGCGGGCTAGGGACGGACGTCGATGAGCTTGTCGGTGTCGAGCAGCACCCAGGCGCGATCGTCCCGGGCGTCCACCGCGATCCCGACGCCCGGCAGCTCGAGCGGGTCGCCCTCCGGGGACCCGCTCGCGAGCTCGAAGCGCTTCAGGGTCCCGTCCGCGTAGGTCACCCAGAGCCACCCCTCGTTCTCGTCGAAGTCCCTGACCCCGTCGCCGACGTCGATCATGCGGGTGGTCGATCCCGGGGCGGAGCGGACGACGTCGAGCCCCGTGCCGTGCTGGACGTAGAGATTCTCGTCGCCGGTCTTGATCTTCGTGCCCAGCAGCCCCTTGGCGGGCGGCTCGGCGTGGTCGAGCGTCGTCGCGTCGACCGTGTAGATGCTCCTGTCCGTCGTGTCGCTCCTGTTCTTGAAGAGCGCGTAGCCGAAGTTCGCGTCCGCCGCGAGGTGGTTGGCGCCGCGGGGCGCGGCACCGGTGGCGACGAGGGCTCCGTCGAGGTCGAGCCGCTCGATCGTCCCCTCGTCCGGACTGAGCACGAGGATGCCGTCGCCAGTTGCCGCGAGGCGGTGGTAGCGACTCGGCGCCACCCCCACGGGCTCGGCGGCGCCCCCAGGGCGGCGCTCGATTCTCACGACGCCGTCCTCGGCGTTGTCGAGCCAGAAGGAGTCACCGTTGACGGCGACGCCTCGCTCGGCCACGTGCAACAGCCCGCCCTGCACCTGGATCGGCTCCGGGTTGTCGGCGTTGTCGACCGCGGTCAGCTCGGACCCGGGCCCGGCGACCACGGCGCCGTCGCGGTCGGCCGCCAGCGAGCTCGCGCCGGAGGTCACGGGTACCGTCGCCGCGATCCGCCCGGCCTTCGCGCCGCCACCGCCCCCGCCGAGCAGGGCCAGCAGCACGCCGGC
>DATENL010000310.1:0-9681 GCA_035275105.1 Thermoleophilaceae bacterium | reverse complement strand
TCGGCGTCGTTGGGGGTGATGACGGAGGCGTACTCCCACGTGGCCACCCCCAGACGGTAGCCGGTGCGCTCCTGGCCCCCTCGCGGCTGCTCAGCCCTGCTCGAGCTCGTCGAGCAGCCCGGACAGGCGCTCGGCGGTGGCGATCCGGTCCCCCGTCTCGAGGTCGGCCAGCGTCCCCCGCACGCCGTCGCGAAGCGCGGACCAGCGGTTCTCCTCGATGCGCCACGTCGGAGCGACCGCGAGGGTCTCGCCGGCGTCGTGACGGCGGACGAGCCAGCCGACGAGCGCGTGCACCGCCGCGGCGACGCCCGCCGCCTCGCCGACGGTCGTCTGGGTGTCCGGCACGCGCACCTCGAGGGTGCCGTGAAGCGGATGCGGGCGCAGCTCCCACCACCAGACGCCGGCGTGCTGGACGGTGCCGGCGCGCGCGCCCCAGTCGAGGTCCGCGGCCAGCTCGTCCCAGCTCGCGATTGCCGGCGGCACGCCCTGGCGCGGCAGCTGCTCGCCGATCTTCGGCCTGACCGTCGCGAGCCCGGTGTCCTCGCCCGCGTGGTACGGGGCGTTCGCCGAGAGCGCGAGCAGCTCGGGCAGGTACGAGCGGAGCGCGTTGTGGACCGCGAGGGCGCGCTCGGCCCCCGGCACCGCCACGTGCACCTGGAGCGCGAACACGAGCTGCCTGCGCGCCACGCGGCCGTAGGTCGCCGCCGTGTGGTCGTAGCGCGGCCCGCGGTTGAGCTCGCCCTCGGGCGCCGCGAACGGGTGGACCCCCGCGCCCGCGAGCCGCACCAGGCCGTCCCCGGCCGCGGCGAGGTCGCGCCGCGCGCTGGCGAGGAACCCCGCCAGCTCGCCCACCGTCGCCGCCGGCGGCGACACGATCTCGATCTGCGCCGCCGGCAGCTCGAGCTTGAAGCGCGGGTCGCGGCCGGTCCGCTCGAGCAGCTCCTCAGAGCGCGGCGCGAGGTCGAGCGTGGCCGGGTCGAGCAGCATCAGCTCCTCCTCGATTCCGACCGTCAGCGGGCGGTCGGATTCGAAAGCGGCGCGCAAGTGGGTAGAAGACCGGGTCATGGACAGGGCGATCAGGCTGGTGGTGGTTCCCGGAGTCTTCCGGCCCCGCAGCGACTCGTGGATGCTGACGGAATCGCTGCGCGACGCGTCGCCCGGCGCCGGCGCCGAGGTCCTCGACCTCTGCACGGGCAGCGGCGTGGCGGCCATCTCCGCCGCCCGGCTCGGCGCGAACGCCACGGCCGTGGACGTCTCGCGGCGCGCCGTGGTCACCGTGCGGCTCAACGCCGCCATCAACCGGGTGGCGGGGCGCGTCCAGGTGGTGCGCGGCGACCTGTTCGACGCGGTGCCCGGGCGGAGCTTCGACGTGATCGTCTCCAACCCGCCCTACGTCCCGTCGGGCGACGGCGACCTGCCCGCGCGCGGCCCCTCGCGGGCCTGGGAGGGCGGCCCCGACGGTCGCGTGGTGCTCGACCGCATCTGCGACGAGGCGCCGCGGCGGCTGCGGCCGGGGGGCACCGTGCTGCTCGTCCACTCCTCCCTGTGCGGCACCGAGACGACCCTCGAGCGCCTCGCGGACGGTGGCCTCGACGTCCGCGTGGCCCAGCGCCGGACCGGCCCGCTCGGGCCGCTCATGCTCGCCCGGGCGGCTGACCTCGAGCGCCGCGGCGTGCTGGCTCCCGGGCAGCGCGAGGAGGACGTCGTGGTGATCGAGGGGAGGCGCCCGATCGAGGGTTCATAGATTGGGCGCCGTGCAGAAGCGCCGCCCGCTCCTGATCGCCGGCGCGGTCGTCATCTTCGTGGGGATCGCGCTGGCCGGCATCAACACGTCTCCGGGCCTCAACACCCCGGTGGCCGTCTACCCGACCGACGAGAGCTTCTCCGCGTCCCCGCAGACGCAGATCAGCTTCCGCGGCGCCAGGCCGTCGGCACTCACGGGCATCGAGGTGACCGGGAACAAGACCGGCCGCCACTCCGGCAAGCTCAAGGCCCACTCGGACGGCTGGGGCGCCAGCTTCATCCCCGACAAGCCGTTCAAGCAGGAGGAGGAGGTCACGGTCAAGGGCGACTTCGACGTGGTCGACACCGACGGCGACGGCGAGGTCAAGTTCGAGACCTACGAGTTCCCGCTCAAGCGGAAGTCCAGGTACGCGTCGAAGGTCAAGGACCCGGCCGGCATGCGGCCCGGCTTCCAGAACTTCGTCTCCGAGCCCGACCTCCACCCGCCCACCATCAAGGTCACGCGCAAGGAGGAGGGGCGGGCCCCGGGGCACGTCTTCCTCGGAGTCAAGGCCGGCCCCGGCCAGGACGGCCCGATGATCACCGACGAGGACGGCAAGCTGATCTGGTTCCACCAGGTGCCGAAGGGCAAGAGCGTCTTCGACTTCCGCACCCAGGAGTACCAGGGCAAGGACGTGCTGACCTGGTGGGAGGGCCTGGTGCGCAAGGGCTTCGGCTTCGGCTACGGGGTGATCTACGACAGCCACTACCGGCCGATCAAGCGGGTCTACGCCGGCAACGGCTACTACGCCGACCTCCACGAGTTCCTGCTGACCAAGCGCAACAGCGCGTTCCTCATCTCATACAAGGCGATCAGGGCGAACCTGAAGCGGATCGTGCACGGCACGGAGAACGCGGCGGCGGTCGACTGCATCGTGCAGGAGATCGACATCCCGACCGGGCTCGTGATGATGGAGTGGCACGCGCGCGACCACCTCAAGCTCCACGACGCGTACAACCCCTACAGCAACCAGCACAAGGCGTTCGACTTCGCGCACGTGAACTCAGTGTTCGAGGAGCAGAACGGCAACCTGCTGATCTCGGCGCGCAACGCCGGCGCGCTCCTGGAGGTCGACCGCGCGAGCGGCCGCACCGCCTTCCGGCTCGGGGGCAAGCGCCCCAACCTTCCGCAGCAGCCCAACACCTTCACGATCGCCCAGCACGCCCTCACCCGCACCGAGCGGGGCGCCCTCGCGGTGTTCGACAACGGGGCCGGCGCCCCGCCGGAGAGCGGCGTCTTCAAGGGGCGGCCGGCCCGCGGGCTGATCCTCAGGCAGCCGCGGTTCATGCCCGGCATGCCGCCGCTGCCGGTCTTCGTCGAGCACGCGCTCGAGCCGGACAAGCCGCGCTTCACCTACAGCCAGGGCAACGTCCAGGAGCTGGAGAACAACGGCTTCATGGTCGGCTGGGGCGGCGATCAGCCGTGGTTCTCGGAGTTCTCCAACGACGGCCAGCTCGTCTACGACGCCCACATGATCCCGGAGACGCTCGACACCTACCGCGCCTACAAGCTCAAGTGGACCGGCCACCCCGAGTACCCGCCGAAGGTCGTCGTCAGGGACGGGGCCGCCTACGTGAGCTGGAACGGCACGACCAACGTGCACCAGTGGCAGCTGCTCGGCGGCAGCGACCCGAACGACCTGAAGCCGATCGGCGATCCGGTCAGGCGCCACTGGGTCTACGAGATGAGGCTCCCGATCCCCGCGGGCCAGCAGTACGTGGCCGTGCGCGGGCTCGGCAAGCGCGGCAAGACGCTCGGCACCAGCACCGCGGTGCCCGCGAGCGGCTGAGCCTCAGGCGGTCGGCAGCACCCGCATCGCGGCCGCGAGCTCGCCGCCGAGGATCTCCGTCGTCCCGCTGAAGCGAACCGTGAGAGGTCCGCCGAACGGCTGGCGCTCGAGCACCTCGAGGCTGTCGCCGAGCCGCACGCCGCGCTCGTGGAGGTAGCGCAGCATCTCCGGGTCGGAGTCCGAGATGCGGACGAAGCGGCCGCGGTCGCCGACCTCCAGGTCCGCGAGGCTGCGCGTGTCGCGCTCCTCGATGCTCAGGTCCGCGGTCGGGATCGGGTCACCGTGGGGGTCGTGGGTCGGGTCGCCGAGCTTGGCGGCGATCCGCGCCTCGAGGTCCTCGGAGAGCACGTGCTCGAGCGCGTCCGCCTCGTCGTGGACGCGGTCCCACGGCACCCCGAGGTGCTTCGCCAGGTACAGCTCGAGCAGCCGGTGGTGCCTCAGGACCTCGAGCGCCAGGCGCTCGCCCGCCTCGGTGAGCCGGGCGCCGTGGTACGGGGCATGCTCGGCCAGGCCCCGCTCCGCGAGCTTCTTGACCATCGCCGACGCCGACGCGGGCGTGACGCCGAGCCGGGCGGCGAGGTCGTTGGTCGAGACCGCCTGGTCCTCGCCGCGGTGCTGGAGCGCGTAGATCGCCTTGGCGTAGTCCTCGATCGCCTCGGAGGCGCGCGGTGCCGTTCCGGTATTCATCAGAAGCTCACCAAGAGGCCGGGCGAGCCCGCAAGGAGCTTGCGGCGAGTCAGCCCGGCCACGTCCGAAATTATGGCACAGCTAACTCTGCTGTCCTGGGCCTAACGCAACTTCACGGCCAGGCTCTGCGCCCGATCGCCCGAGAGCACGACGAGCTCGTAGCGGCCGCGGCGGAGGCGGCGCTCCGTCGGCAGCTTCAGCACCACGCGGTGGTCGTGCACCTTGTGCGAGCCGGAGGCCGCGACCGGCTTGCCGTCGCGCATGAGCGTGGCGTGCGCGCGCCGCACGTGCGCTCCGTCGGCGAACACGATCTCGCAGCGCAGGCCGTGCCGCCCCTCGCGGAGCTGGGCGTGGGCGACGAGCTTGCGGGGGTGGTGGCCCGTCGGCCGGCTGGGCGGTTGCTTGCTCGGCGGCTTTGGCGCGGCGCGCCGGGTCAGGCCGTGCGAGCGGTCGACGATCGCCTCGTACTCCTGGGACGCGCCGGCGGCGTTGACCGGGCTGACGAGCAGGTTGAAGCTGCCGAGGCTCGGGTGGTACAGCGCGTGGGTGCCGCTCTCGAGGTCCGCCTGGCTGGCGAATCGGAGCGCGAACGCGTCGTCGCGCCCGCTCATCCCGCCGATGTCGGCGATCTCCGCCAGCGTCAGCCTTGCGGTGGTGCCCCAGCCGCCGGCCGTGAAGTCCTGCCCGACGAGCCGCGCGTAGCCCGAGCGCCGCAGGTAGGCGGGGTCCTGGCCGATCGCTACGACGGCCGACGAGACGCCGGGATTGAGTGCCGCGAGCGCGGCCGCGCCCGCGGCTCCTCCTGACGCGATCAGACCGCGACGAGTGAGGGTGTGTGGGGTTCTTTCGGTGGAGACCAAGGGCTGGTGGTCACCATCGGCGCGCGGACCGGGGCGCTTGATGCGCGGCGCTGCGCCAGAGAGGGTCCATCAGCCACTCTACGCCGCCTGACCGGATGTCGCAAGGATTGAAGCTAGCTACCCTGCCCCGCTTGCGCCCCGTCCTCGCCAGCGGTCTCGCGGCGATCGCCGCCGCGGCCGCTCTCGCAGCCACGCCCGCAGCCGCCGCCGTCACGTCGCCACCCGAGAAGGCGGTGACCGTCGACGGGGCGAAGGGCCGCTTCCTGCTCAGCGGCGACTGGCTGATGCGGCGCGACAAGGAGGTGCGCGGTCTGAGCGCCGGTTGGCCGGAGCAGACCTCGACCAGCGGTTGGAAGGGCGTGACGGTGCCGAACGCCTGGAACGCGCACAACTTCAGCGCGAAGAGCATGGGCGGCGGGGTCACGTGGTACCGCAAGGACTTCAAGCTGCCGGAGTCCGGCTCCGACCTCGACTGGATCGTGCGCTTCGAGTCGGTCCGCTACTCCGCGCGCGTCTGGCTCAACGGACGGGAGGTCGGCAGCCACCGCGGCGCCTACCTGCCGTTCGAGATCCAGCTGCGCTCGCTGTCCCGCAAGGGCACGAACCACCTGGTGGTGCGGATCGACAACAGGATCCGCGAGCGCGACCTGCCGCCGGGCAGCCTGACGACCGAGGGGCTCCCGAACGGCGGCTGGTGGAACTACGGGGGCCTGCTCGGCGACGTCTACCTGCGGCGCGTCGACCAGATCGACATCCAGGACGTGCGCGTCCTCCCCCACCTCGACTGCCGCGAGTGCGACGCGGAGATCGAGTACCGCGTGACCGTCAAGAACCACTCGTCGAGCGACGCCCCCGTCGAGCTCGAGAGCAAGTTCGGCGACAAGGACGTGCCGCTCGGCACGCGCACCGTGCCGGCCGGCGGCAGCCTGCTCTTCCAGGGCACCACCACGATCGCCGACCCGCACCTCTGGTCGCCCTCGGACCCGTTCCTCTACGACGTGTCGCTGTCGGCGTCCGGCGCGGGCGGCTCGGCCGGTTGGACGCTCGAGAGCGGGATCCGGTCGATCCGCGTGGAGAACGGGCGCCTGATGCTCAACGGGCGCGGCGTGAACTTCCGCGGCGGCTTCTTCCACGAGGACAGCCTGAAGAAGGGCGGCGCCGCGGACCACGCCCGGATGCAGCTCATCATCGACAGGCTCAAGGACGTCGGCGGCACGCTGCTGCGCACGCACTATCCGCTCGACCCGTACTTCCACCAGCTGGCGGACCGCCAGGGGATCTTCATCTGGTCCGAGATCCCGGTCTACCAGGTGGAGCCCGAGCTGATGCGCGTGAAGAGCTACCGCAGGGCGGCGCTGCGCGAGATGCGCGAGAACATCATGGACAAGGCGAGCCACCCGTCAGTGATGACGTGGTCGATGGCGAACGAGCTGGCGGCCGAGCCCGAGTCCGGCGAGCGCAAGTACTTCCGCGACCAAGCCAAGCTGATCCGCTCCCTCGACCCGACGCGGCCGGTGTCGCTGGTGATCCTCGGCTACCCGTACGCGGGCTGCCAGCGCTCGGCGTACACGCCCGTCGACCTGCTCGGCGTGAACACGTACTTCGGCTGGTACGAGGGGCCCAACGGCTCGATCGCCGACCGCCGGCAGCTGTCCCCGTACCTCGACGCGCTCCGCACGTGCTATCCGAACAAGGCGATCGCCAACACCGAGTTCGGCGCCGAGGCGAACCGCGCCGGCCCCGCCGAGGAGCGCGGCACCTACGCGTTCCAGAAGGACTACGTCAACTACACGCTCGGCGTATACGCGAGGAAGCCGTGGATCAGCGGTGCGATCGGCATGCTGATGGCCTTCCGCTGCCGTCCGCTGTGGGAGGGCGGGAACCCGCGGCCGACGCCCCCGATCCACGAGAAGGGCGTGTTCGACCTGCGCGGCAACCCCAAGCCGGCGGCCGCGACGATGAGCGACTGGTACCACAAGACCCAGCAGTACGACCTGCCCGTGCCGTGACGCGGGGGCGCAGCTCGGCCGCAGCCGCCCTTGCCGCCACGCTGGCGTCGGCGGCGTGCGCGGCGAGCGCCGCCGGGTTCGGATTCGCGCCGGCTCGCACCGCCGCGGGCCCCGGGCCGGACGTGGTCGGCTTCGGCGGGGTGAGCCTCGCGCGCGACGGAGGCGGCGCGGTCGCCTACCTCCTGCGCGACACCGGGCAGCCGCACGTCTACGTGTCGCGGCTTCGGCGGGGGGACCCGACCTCGCGCGTTCGGGTGGACACCGGCCAGCTCACGCCGTCGTCGGACGTCCGGGTGGCCGCCGCCGACCGCGGCCGGATCGTCGTGACGTGGATGAACGCCGGGCAGGTCTGGGGCGCGGTCGAGCGCAGGCGCGGGGCCGGCTTCGAGGCGCCGCGGTCGCTCTGCGTGTGCCCGTCGGCGACCGACCCGTCGCTCGACGTGACGCGCTTCGGCACTGCCTACCTCACCTTCGCGACCGGCGGGACGGGGGCGCACGACGTGCGCGTCGCGGTCTACGACGAGGGCGCCTGGACGCTCCTGTCGACGCCGGTCGACATCGATCCCGCGCGTGACGCGTTCGGCGCACGGGTCGCGGCGTCCTCCGACGGCACCGGGGTGGCGGCGTGGACCGAGCGAGTCGGCAACCTGACGCGCGTCTACGAGCGGCGGCTCTTGCGGACGAGGCTCAGCCAGGTGCCGCAGCAGGCCAGCCTGGGGTCGTACTCCGGGCGGGTGGGAGGCCCGGCGGACACCCCCGCGGTCGACGTGACCGACGAGTCGAGCTTCGTCTGGGTCGCGTTCCGGCAGTCGTTCGGCGCGGGCGGCTCGCGCGTGCTCGCGCGGCGCCTCCGCGGCTCAGCGTTCGACCGCACGGGGGAGATCGACGGCCAGGGATTCCCCGCGAAGGGCGCCGTCCGACCGCTCGTCGCGGTGTCCGGGCGCGGCTACGGGATGGCGCTGACGGTGCTCGGCTCGAACGCGCTGCTCGGCGCGCCGCTGCGCCGGCTGCCGCTGTCGAGCGAGCTCGCCTTCGAGCCGCCGGTGGAGGTGGGCGGGAGGAGCACGATGCCGCCGCGCCCGGCGGTCAGCATCGCCGAGAGCACCCACGCCCTCGCGGTGCGGCAGCGACCGATTGGGGGCACGCCCGCCGCGGTGGCGCGCTACTACGGCGGCGACACGTTCGGCGACGAGCAGAGGATCTCGCCGCCCGGAGCCGGGCCGCTCGTGGGCGAGTTCGGCATCGACGCCGAGGGCGACGACGCCGACGACCACGTCGTCGCGTTCCTCCAGGGGCCGCCCGAAGCGCGGCGGGTCCAGGTCGTCGCGTTCGCGGGCGAGCTCGAGATCGGGCCGATCTACGGGCACCGGCGCTGGCGGCGCACGAAGCGCCCGCTGGTGCGCTGGCGGAAGGTGCCCACCCCGGTCCCGTGGGGGCCCGTGCGCTACCGGCTCACCGTCGCGGGGCGCACGATCGGAACGACGCGCAAGGTGCAGCTGCGCCCGGGTGGCGCGCTGCCCGAGGGAGCCAACCAGGCCTGGGTGACGGCGATCGACGCCCGCGGCAGCCAGACGCGGGGCAAGACGTACATCGTCGGCGTCGACACCAAGCGGCCGCACGGCCGCTTCAAGCACCCCGATCAGGACGTCTACCGGGTCTGGGCCTCCGACGGGCGCGACGGCTCCGGCATCCGCGAGGCCCGCCTCGACTTCGGCGGCCGCGGCTCGGTGGAGGTGCCGATCGACGACTACCGGGTCGACGGGGCGCGCGTGCACGTGCCGTCCGGTCACGGCCCGCCCACGCTGATGCTGCGCGACTGGGCGAACTGGACGCGCGAGGTGCGCTAGCGACTGATCCGAACGGCCGGGTGGTGCGGAAAGCCGTACCGAAGCACGCAGGGTCACCGTATGGGCAGGGGGGCCCGGAAACGCGAAGCTCTTCCCATGCCGGCCCACGCAGCCACCCCCGACCAGCTCTTCGACGGCGCGCCCTCCCTGCGCGACTCGATGGACCTCAAGAAGGTCGCGCTCGTCGCGGTCCTCGCGGCTGCCGTGATCGCCGCGCTCGTAACGGCGCTGCCGGGCGCCTACTCGGCCGTCTCGGAGGGAGTTGGCAAGCTCGGCAACGCCGACGTGGCGTGGCTGGTCGTCGCGCTCGGGTTCTCGGCGCTGTCCTTCCTCGGGCACATCGTGCTGTTCCGGGGCGTCTTCCTCGACAAGAGCTCGCGGATCGGCTACGGCGCCAGCTACGACATCACGATGGCGGGGCACGCTGCCACCCGGCTGCTCGGCGCGGCCGGAGCCGGCGGGATCGCCCTCCAGGTCTGGGCGCTCAACCGCTCCGGCATGTCCCCCCGGACCGTCGCCACCCGCATGCTCGGCTTCATGGTCCTGCTCTACAGCTTCTACGCGCTGGCCGTCGCGGCCGCCGGCTTCGGCCTCTGGAGCGGCGTTTTCGCCGGCGGCGGCTCGGTGGCGCTCACGCTCGTCCCGGGCCTCGTCGCGCTCGGGCTCGTCGGCGGAGCGATCGGCGCGGCGACCCTCGCGCGGCGCC
>DATENL010000309.1:0-8383 GCA_035275105.1 Thermoleophilaceae bacterium | reverse complement strand
CGGCGGCGCCGAGGGCGCGACGGCCGGCGCCGCTCTCCGCGACCCGCATCGCCGCCCGCAGCGGCGGCGGCGGCTCGTCGACGTCCTCGAGGTAGGCGGTCAGGTGGCGAGCGAGGTCGTCGAGCGAGCGGGTGGCCGGCGTGACGTCCACGAGCCGGAAGAGGGCGGCGCGCAGCTCGGCGTCCTCGGTCGAGCGCTCCATGGCGCGGGCGTCGAGCGCCTTGATCGGGTGACGCGCCGGCGACGGAAAGGCGGCAGCGAGCGAGCGACCGATCTCGCGCACCTGCGACTCCACCGCCGGAACGCTACTCCGCTCTAAGCTCCCGTCGGGGATGCGGGTCCGCGCACTGATCGCAGCGACCGTCGCCGTCGCACTCGTGCCGGTCGGGTCGGCGGACGCGGCGCGCCTGGTGCGCTTCACGACGAAGAGCGGGCACGTCGACGCGAGGGAGCCGAAGACGACCTTCAACGAGGTGCACCGCGACGGGCTCCCCCGTCCGCAGGCGCTCCCGGTGAACGTGATGCTTCCCGACGGCTACGACGGCAAGCGCCGCTTCCCGGTCCTGTTCCTGCTGCACGGCCACGGCGACACGTACGACTCGTGGGCCGACCCGCGCAACGGGGACATCATGCACCTGGCCGCGGGCCTTCCGGCGATCGTCGTGATGCCCGAGGGCGGCCGCGGCTGGTACCTGGATTGGTGGAGCGGCGGCCGGCGCGCGGAGCCCGGCTGGGAGAGCTACCACCTCGACGAGCTCCTGCCGCTCGTGCTGCACCGCTTCCGCGTCCGCCGCGGCCGCCGCTGGCACGCGATCGCCGGCCTGTCGATGGGCGGCGAGGGCGCGATGTACTACGCCACGCAGCGGCCCGGGTTCTTCGGCTCGGTGGCGTCGTTCTCGGGCCCGCTGAGCATCCAGCGCCCGGAGTGGCCGTCCGGCTTCGACACCCAGGGCGAGGACCACAACGACGTCTTCGGCGACCCCGCCGCGCAGGAGTTCTACTGGGCCGGGCACAACCCGACCGCCCTCGTGGGGAACCTGCTGCACACGCGGGTGTTCGTGGCGGTCGGCGACGGCAACCCCGTCCGGCCGGACGACTTCGACAACGCGTTCGGGCAGGTTGCCGAGCGGGACCTGCGCCAGCATGCGGAGGACTTCGTGAACGCCGCTGAGGGGCGCCGGCTCGACGTGACCTACGACCCGCTGCCCGGAATCCACGACTGGCCGTACTGGCGCCAGCACCTGACCGACGCGATGCACTGGGGCCTCTTCGGGCGCGTGCCGTCGCGGTCGCGGCGCTGGGAGTTCACGACGGTCAGCCGGCACAGCCGCGCGTGGGCGATGCGGTTCGACTTCGTCAAGGCGCCGACGACGCTCGCCGAGTTCCGGCGCGCCGGGAAGGTGCTGAGCGCCCGGGGCGCCGGCACCGTGCGCGTGCGGTTCCCGCGGGGCGCGGTGAGGACGCTGAAGCTGCCGTTTTCCGTTCGGATTCCGGGCGCGAAGTAGTCTCGTACCCGTGGCCGAGCGGGTGATGTACGTCAAGCCCGGGTGCCCGTACTGCGACGGCATGCGCGAGCGCCTGCGCGACGCCGGGCTCGACTGGGACGAGCGCGACGCGACTACGCGGCAGGACTGGCGCGAGGAGCTGTTCGCGGTCTCGCCACGCGGCACGGTGCCCGCGGTGGTGGAGCCCGAGGGCGGCGTGACCGTCGGGCTCGACGGCCGCGGCTGACGCGTGCACTGAGGGCGGCCGGTCGGCCGCCGCGAGGGGTTGCCGGGCCCCGGGCCCGCCGCCGCCCGCCGCTTTACACTCCTCGCCCGCGATGGACTACCCGGTCGAGACCTTCACCGACGAGGAGCGCGACCGGCTGGGTCCGCACTTCACCAACCTCGACCGGCCGGTCTTCGCGCTGGTCAACCTGCCCGAGACCGTCAAGGGCGCGCTGTTCGCGCGCTACTCTCGCTACCCGGGCACGCTGCGGCGCCTGTTCCTAGACGAGTTCGCGGGCGACATGGAGGGCGGCGCCGCCAGGGCCTTCGACGGCGCCGAGGGCCAGCGCGCGGCCGATCTCTACAAGCGGGTCTTCCTCGGCTACGGGGACGACTCGGTGGCGCAGCTCGGCGGCGCCCACGTGGCCGTCGAGTGGGTCTCGAACGTCATGACCAAGCTGCTCCAGCGCGGCCGGCTGGCCGCCTACCTCGAGCAGTCCACGCGCTACATCGCGTACGACTCGCCGATGCCGGGCGGCGGCTACCGGTACTGGCGCGACCCCTCGCTCGGCCCCGATTACGCGCGGGCCATGGACGGGCTGTTCTCGACCTACGCGGACGCGCTTCCCCGGGTCGAGGCGTGGGCGGCCGATCGCTTCCCGCGCGCGGACGGCGAGCCCGAGGCGGCGCACCTACGCTCGATACGGGCCAAGGCGCTCGACCTGCTGCGCGGGCTGCTGCCCGCGGCGGCCCTGTCGCACGTCGGGATCTTCGCCAGCGGCCAGGCGTACGAGCAGCTGATCCTGCGGCTGATGGCGTCGCCGCTGCCCGAGGCGCGCGAGATCGGCGCGATGGTGCTGCGCGAGCTCCAGGCGGTCATGCCGAGCTTCGTGGCGCGCGTCGATCGTCCCGACCGCGGCGGTGAGTGGGTGGACTACCTGGCCGAGCGGCGTGCCGTAGCGGCGCGCACCGCGAGCCGGATGGGGCTCCACCGGTCGTCGCTCGCGGGCGACGACGGCCCGTCCGTCCGGCTCCTGTCGGTCCAGGGCGACGAGGACGACCTGCTCGCGGCGCTGCTCTTCGAGGAGGCGGCGTGCTCGGAGGAGGAGGTCCGCGCCGCGGTGCGCGTGCTGCCGCCCGACGAGCGCGCGGCGCTGATCGGCGAGCTGGTGGGGGCGCGCGCCAACCGCCGGCACCGGCCCGGGCGCGGGTTCGAGGCCGTCCGCTACCGCTTCGAGGTCGTGTCGGACTACGGCGCCTTCCGCGACCTCCAGCGCCACCGGATGCTCACGATCCAGTGGCAGCCGCTCACGCCGTACCTCGGCGCGGGCGTCCCGGGCGAGCTGGCGGACGCCGGCGTCGCGGGCGACTACGAGGCCGCGCTCGACGCGTCTCGCGCCGAGTACGAGCGGCTCGCCGCGGCCGGGCTCGGCGACGTCGCCCCGTACGCGCTGTGCCTCGGGTTCCGCATCCGCTACGTGCTCGACATGAACGCGCGCGAGGCGATGCACCTGGTGGAGCTCCGGTCGGGCCGCGAGGGGCACCCCGGGTACCGCGCGGTCGCGCACGAGATGCACGCGCAGATCGCCAGCGTGCACCCGGCGGTGGGTGCCGCGATGACGCACGTGGATCACGACACGGAGCCCCGGCTCGAGCGGATCCTGTCGGAGATCCGCACGCACGCGCGGCGCGCGCAGGTGGTCTAGGCGCGCGCGGCGCGCGCTAGAGGATCAGCTTCCGGAGCCCGCGGGGCGCGAACGCCCTGGCGATCGCCGGGAAGACGCCGTCGGCCGCCATGTGACCGGCGGTCTCGTTCAGCACCTGCTCCTGCACCTTGAACTGCTTGCGGATCACTCGCAGCTCGGCGAAGTCGGCCGGCGCGGAGTCGGACGAGTAGTCCTCCTCGGCCCAGTCCCGGACGGCCCGGCAGGGGTTCTTGGTCGCGTTCGGCAGCTCGTCGTAGAGGACCAGGGTGCGGTCCCAGGCGTCGACGCCGCGCACCATGCGCGGGTCCTGCCCGTTGACGTCGTGCAGCGCGACGTTGAAGTCGTCGAGCCGACCGCGGATCGGGGAGTAGAACGCCCGCGTGGCGCCCAGGTCGAAGAGCAGGTCGACCTCGTCGCGGCGGTTCTTCGGAACCACGAGGTCGTCGCACTTCGAGAGCGACGTCTCGTAGTCCACCAGCGAACTGCGCACGTCGTGGCCGGCCTCGCGCACGCGGTGGCGCATCCTGCGCGTGACCTTCTCGTAGGCGAGCAGCTCGCTCGGGATCCCCTCGCAGTCGATGTCGCGGAGATCCGCGTGGCGCGAGTCGGAGGTCTGGACCACGACGATCTTCGCCCTGCACAGCACGTCGCGGCTCGACCGGTCCTTGTAGGGGAAGTCGATGCGGCCGGACGAGCGCCGGTGCGGCTTGCCCAGCGACGTGAACTTGAGCGAGCGCTCCTCGCGCTGGCGCGCCTCGAGCTTCTCGGCGAGCCGGCGCGCGTCCTTGACGCTGAGCGCGTTGTCGGCCGCGGCGGCCGGTCCGGCCCCGGTCGCCAGCAGCGCCATCGTCGCGGCAGCGACCATCGCCGCAGCGACCTTCCTAGTCCACTTGCTCGTCATAAAGCCCTGGCCAGCGTACCCCGGAAACGCCGAACCTGCCAGCCGGAAGAGCGCCCACGCGCCCGCGGACGGCTTAACACAACACAGGCGCAACATGGGCGCGGGGCCCGGGTTCGAGGGCGAGGCAAGCGAACCCCTAGGAGGCGCCAGATGCGAAAGACACGCATGTCAATCGCGCTGCTCGCCGCGGTCGGAGCGTGCGCGCTGGTCGCGTCCGTCGCGCTCGCCGCGACGATCACCGGCACGAACCGCAGCGAGAAGCTGGTCGGGACGGACGACCCCGACTCGATCGAAGCGAAGGGCGGACGCGACAGGATCGTCGCCCTCGCGGGCGGCGACACCGTCGACGCCGGCTTCGGCCGCGACCGGATCCTGGCCGGGTCGGGCGACGACCGGGCGGAGGGCGGCATCGGCCCCGACCGGGTAGCCGGGGCCGCCGGCAACGACCAGCTCTCCGGCAGCTTCGGTCACGACCTGCTGCTCGGCGGCGTCGGCGACGACGTGCTGCTCGGCGGGCCGCTGGGCGACGCGCTCTACGGCGGCGCCGGCAACGACCAGTCTGACGGCGGACCGGGGCACGACCTGCTGCGAGGCGGCAGCGGGGACGACGTCCAGGACGGCGGCAACCGGGGCGACCGGATCGCCGCGAACCTCGGAGTGGACCACTCGAACGGCGGCCGCGGCAACGATCGCCTCTGGGCGCTCGCGCGCGGGGACGTGACCCCCGGCCCGAACGGCGAGGTCGACACAGTCGGCGACACGCTCGACGGCGGCCCGGGGAACGACCGGATCCACACGCGGGACGGCGAGGTCGACACCGTCACCTGCGGCGAGGGCCGCGACCGCGCGCGGCTCGACGAGGTCGACGTGATCTCCGATGCCAGCTCGGAGAACCCGAACGGGACCTGCGAGATCGTCACGCGGGCGGCGCCGACGCCGCAGGACGCGGCCGAGGAGCCCGACGCGGACCACGAGACGGACGAGGAGTAGAGGCCCGGGTGCAACAGGGGCCAGGCCACTTGTTGCACCACCAGGGTGCAACAGGGGCCAGGCCACCTGTTGCACCCCCGGGGGGCCTGGCCACCTGTTCGGCGACGGTTCCCCGTTGCCGTCGACGGCGACGCGGAGTAGGGTCGATGTGCGTGGAGGTACTGGCCCGCCCACGGTTAGGCACGCTTGCGCTCGTGCTCGCCGCGGCTCTCGCCGCCGCCCCGGCCGCCCAGGCGGCCGGAAAGCCGCGCGTCAGCTCCTCGGTTCGTGCCGACGGGACGACCGTCGTCCGCTACGTGGCCGCGCCGGGCCAGCACAACGAGCTCCAGATCCGGGTCCGCGCGGAGGCGATCGACCCCTACAAGCGCCAGCTCGGGATCATCGAGGACACCGGGATCGACTTCTATGACATCGGCGCCGACGAGCTCGAGCCGGTCGGTCCGCTCTGCAAGCCGCAGGGCACGGGCGCCGGCTGCGACGTGCGCGGCACGAAGGTCGAGGTCGACGTGGACCTCGGCGACGGCGACGACACCGTCGCCCCCGAGTACGACGCCGCGCGCCAGACCAGGGCCGTCATCCTCGGCGGGACCGGCAACGACGCGCTCCAGGTGTGGGGCTCCACGCGCACCGCGATCGACTTCAGCGGCGGCCCCGGCATCGACGCCGTCGACTACTACGACCCGAAGCGCGCGGCGTTCGCGTTCAACAACGACCTGCTCTTCAACGACGGCCGCGGCTTGGACCGCGTCCGCAGGGACGTGGAGCTCTACATCGGCGGCGACGGCGACGACCAGTACGCGTTCGCGGCGGGCGGTCGCCACATCGTGTTCGGCGTCGGCGGGGACGACACGCTCGCCTCCGGCCCGGGGCCGGACGAGTTCGACGGCGGCTACGGCGGCGACCCCGGGGGCTTCGACACGCCGTCGGAGGACACGATCACGTACGCGGGCCGGCGCGCGGGCGTGACCGTCACGCTCGACGGCTTCCCCGACGACGGCGCGACGGGCGAGGGTGACTACATCCTGCCAACGATCGAGCACGTGATCGCCACCGAGCTGCCCGACAAGCTCGTCGGGCCGGATCGGGTGACCGACGGCCGCGCCTACACCTACGAGGCGGGGGGCGGCAACGACCTGGTGAGCGGCGGCGCGGGCACCGACCTGATCGACGCCGCCGCGGGCGACGACGTGGTGATCGCGATCGGCGGCGGCAAGGACGCGGTCAAGTGCGGGGACGGCGCGGACGTGGCGGTGCTCGACAAGTCCGACCTGTCCCGCGACTGCGAGGACGTCTCGCGCTCGTACCTGCGCACCCAGGCGAGCCAGGTGGGCACCACTGTCGCCGCGACCGTGGCCGTGCCGGCGCCCCGGTCGAAGGTCCGGGCGGTCCTGCTGGCGGACGACGAGAAGATGGGCTCGAAGACCGTCGAGGTCGGCCCCGGCCTCAGGCCGCTGCGGGTGACCCTGAACGGGGACGCGAAGGAGGAGCTCCACAAGGCGCACTCGCTGCCGCTCAAGCTGCGCGTGGAGATCTCGTCGCCGGGCCGGAAGACCGTCTCGGCCTCGAAGCGCGTCACGCTCGCCGACGGGTAGATGACGGATCCGCCGGCCGCGCTTCACGCGCTGCTGCGCGAGGCGACCGGCGTCGCCGCGAGCGGCCGTCATCCCCACGTGCGGCTGGACGCGACGATCGGCACGCGGAGCCTCCAGCGCGCCGCGCTCGAGTGGCGCGAGGGCCGGCTCGTGCTCGCCGCCTGGCCCGGCGAACTGAAGGCGGAGGCGCAGGCGCTCTACGGGACTGACCGGGCGTCGCGGCTCACGTCGCTCCGGGGCTGGCACGTGACCCCCCGCCCCCACCTCGGGTTCTACGGCGCCTCGCCGCCGCAGCGCCTCTACACGACGTCCGCGCTCGACGTGGACGCCTACGTCCGGAGCTGGCGGGAGGACGTCGACCGCGTGCACGCGTACGAGCTCGGGGAGCTTCGCGACGTCCTCTGGCCGTGGCTCGTCGCACGCGGGTACGCCTCGCCCCGCGACGCCGTGAGGATTCCCCGCTTCGAGCGCCTCGTGGGCCGGCGCACGATCCACCTGCGGCCCGCCGTGCGCGTCGAGCGCCCCGTCGCGGCGAACGCGGACGACGTCCGCGCGGCGCTCGCCGGCCTCCTCGTCGCCCTCGACGAGCCGCCGCTTCCGGTAGCGTCACCCGCGTGACCGACGCGCGGGGGGCTTACGCCATGCTTCGCGAGCGCCGCGTCGCGCCGTCGATCCTCGCGACCGACTTCGCCCACCTCGGCGACCGCGTGCGCGAGGTCATGGACGCGGGCGCGCGAGTGATCCACGTGGACGTGATGGACGGCCACTTCGTGCCGCCGATCACGATCGGGCCGCTGATCGTGTCCGGCCTGAAGGAGCAGGTCCACGACGCCGGCGGCATGCTCGACGTCCACCTGATGATCGAGCGGCCGGAGCGCCAGGTCGCGGAGTTCGCGAGCGCCGGCGCCGACCAGATCACAGTGCACCTCGAGGCCACGCCGCACGTCCACTACGCCGTCAAGGCGGTGCGCGAGGCCGGCTGCCTGGCGGGCGTGGCGATCACGCCGTCGACGCCCGCGGACGCCCTGGCCGCGATCGCGCCCGACCTCGACACCGCCCTCTGCATGACCGTCAATCCCGGCTGGGGCGGCCAGCCGTTCATCCCCGAGACGCTCCCGAAGGTGGAGCGCCTGCGCGAGCTCCTGCCGGACGAGGTCGCGATCGAGGTCGACGGGGGCGTGGACGTGGACACAGCGCCGCGCTGCGCGGCGGCCGGCGCGCGCCTGTTCGTGGCCGGGTCGGCGGTGATGGGCGCGGACGACCCCGCCGAGGCGTACCGGCGCGTCGCCGCGGCCGCGGGCGCGGCCTAGCCCCCGTCCTCGCCGTCGCGCTCGACGACGACCTTGCGGTAGCGCTCGTCGAGCCGTACGTCCACGGTCGTCCCGTCGGCGCGCGTGACCTCGACCTCCCACGTGGCCCCGTCCTCGCCGTCACGCTCGACCGCGTTGGCGCGACCGCCCGGGAACAGGTCGAGGGCGGCGGCGC
>DATENL010000308.1:0-11500 GCA_035275105.1 Thermoleophilaceae bacterium | reverse complement strand
GACGGCGAGCGCGGCCTCGAGACGGCGCGCGCGTCGCAGGAGCTGGCGGCGGAGCTGGTCGGCACCGAGCCGGAGCGCGTCGGCCTGGCGTCGACGGGCGTGATCGGGGAGGAGCTCCCGCGCGACCGGCTGCTCGCCGGTGCCCGCGCGTGCGCCGAGGCGCTCGGCGACGACGCCGGAGCCCTGAGCGAGGCGATCCTCACCACCGACCGCGGGCCGAAGCGCGCCTGCCTGGAGGTGGAGCTGCCATCAGGGACGGTCCGGCTGGCCGCGCAGGCCAAGGGCGCCGGCATGATCTCGCCGCGGTACGCCACGATGTTCTGCTTCGTGGAGACCGACGCCGCCCTCTCGGCGGAGACGCTCGACCTGCTGCTGGGCGTCACCGTCAAGCGCTCGTTCGACCGGATCTCGGTGGACGGCCAGCTCTCCACGAGCGACACGGTGTTCGCGCTCGCGAGCGGCGCGGCGGGCGTCCGCGTCGAGCCCGAGTCGCCGGACGAGCTCGCGCTCGGCGAGGCGATGGACGCGCTCCTGCGGCAGCTCGCGCTCGAGATCGTGGCGGACGGCGAGGGGGCGAGGCGGGTCGGCAGGGTGATCGTCCGCGGCGACGGCGACGCCGTCGAGCCCGTCGCGCGCGCGGTCGCCAACTCGCCGCTCGTCAAGACCGCGCTCCACGGCGCGGATCCGAACTTCGGGCGGATCCTCCAGGCGACCGGCCAGGCGCTGGCGGGCAGCGGGCTGCCGTTCGCCGTCGACCTCGAGATCCAGGGCCGCCAGCTCGTGAGCGGCGGCGCCACGGTGCCCGTCGACGGCCCGGAGTGGCGCTCGCTCGAGGAGGCCGTGCGGGAGCCGGAGGTCGAGTACGTGCTCACGGTGCCCGGCGACGGCGGCGAGACCGAGGTTTTCTTCAGCGACCTGTCGGAGGCCTACGTGCGCCTGAACGCGGAGTACACGTCGTGAGCCAGCCAAGCGTCGCAACGCTGCTCGAGGCGCTGCCGTACATCCGGGAGTTCCACGGCAGGACAATCGTCATCAAGTACGGCGGCGCGGCGATGACCGACCCGCGCCTGGGCGAGGACTTCGCGCGCGACGTCGTGCTCCTCAAGTACGTCGGGATGAACCCGATCGTCGTGCACGGCGGCGGGCCCGGGATCACCGAGTACATGAAGCGCCTTGGCATGGAGGTGCGCTTCGTGGAGGGCCTGCGCGTGTCCGACGAGCAGACCGTCGAGGTGGCGAAGATGGTGCTCGTCGGCAAGGTCAACAAGGACATCGTCCTGAGGTTGAACCATGCGGGCCAGCCGGCCGTAGGGCTGTCCGGCGACGACGGCCTCCTGTTCACGGTTGGGAAGCAGCTCGCGGCCGGCGAGCACGACATCGGCTACGTGGGCCAGATCGAGCACGTGGACGTGGACGTGCTCAACCACATCGCGCTCGACTACATCCCCGTGATCGCGTCGGTCGGCGCCGACCGCGAGGGCCAGTCGTACAACGTCAACGCCGACGAGGCGGCGGCGGCTGTCGCGGTCGCGATGAACGCCTACAAGGCCGTATTCCTGACCGACGTCACCTCGTGGCTCGAGGACCCCGCCGACCA
This sequence comes from Thermoleophilaceae bacterium, assembly GCA_035275105.1. Classification (GTDB taxonomy): domain Bacteria; phylum Actinomycetota; class Thermoleophilia; order Solirubrobacterales; family Thermoleophilaceae; genus AC-37. Next base: position 9,903 of record DATENL010000308.1, on the reverse strand, counting down.
GACCAGCCGGATCGCCCAGGCGACCGCGGCGGACGTCCGCGCGCGGATCGGCGAGGTCACCGGCGGGATGCGGCCGAAGCTGGCCGCGTGCGTGCAGGCGGTCGAGGGCGGGGTGACGGCGGCCCACATCATCGACGGGCGCGCGCCGCACTCGCTGCTCATCGAGCTGTTCACCGACGCCGGCATCGGCACCAAGATCTTCCCGTGAGCCTGGCCGAGCTCCAGGCGCTAGAGCGCGACCACGTGATGGCGACCTACGTCCGTCAGCCGGTGGAGTTCGTTCGCGGCGAGGGCACGCGGCTCTGGGACGCGGACGGCGAGGAGTACCTGGACTTCCTGACCGCGATCAGCGTGGTGCAGATCGGGCACTCCCACCCCGCGCTCGTCGACGCCGTGAGCGAGCAGGCGGCACGGCTGATCCACGTGGGCAACCTCTTCTACACGGAGCCCGCGATGCGCCTGGCCGCGCACCTGGCGGAGTGCTCGCTGGGCGGCAAGGTGTTCTTCACGAACTCCGGCGCGGAGGCGGTGGAGTGCGCGATCAAGCTCGCCCGCAAGCACCGGCGCGGAGGCGAGATCGTCGTGCTGTCGGGTGGCTTCCACGGCCGCACTATGGGCGCGCTGTCCGCCACCCCGCAGGAGGCGAAGCAGCAGCCGTTCGCGCCGCTCGTGCCCGGCTTCCGGGTCGTGCCGCGCGAGAACCCGGCCCTAGACGAGGTCGTGGACGACCGGACGGCCGCCATCCTGATCGAGCCGATCCAGGGCGAGTCCGGGATCTGGCCGGTGGACCGCGACGTGCTGGAGGCCGCGCGCGAGCTGTGCGACGAGACAGGGGCGCTGCTCGTGTTCGACGAGATCCAGTGCGGGATGGGGCGGACGGGCTCGCTGTGGGCGTGGCAGCGCGCGGGCGTGAGGCCCGACGTCATGACCGTCGCCAAGGGCCTCGGCGGCGGCCTGCCGATCGGGGCCTGCATCGCCGCCCCCAAGTACGCGGGCGTCCTCGAAGCCGGCGACCACGGCTCGACGTTCGCGGGCAGCCCGCTCGTGACCGCGGGTGCGAACGCGGTGCTCGACGTGGTCGACCAGGAGGACTTCCTCCGCGAGGTCGAGCGGAAGGGCGAGCGTCTGCGCGCCGGGTTGCTCGGGTTGGGTCTCGACGCGCGCGGGGAGGGGCTGATGCTCGCGTTCCGCACGCCCGACGGCCCGGACCTCGTGCGCCGCGCCCTGCTGGAGGAGCGGCTGGTACTGAACGCGCCGGCGCCCGACGCCGTCCGGCTGCTGCCGCCGCTCACGGTCTCCGACGACGAGATCGCGGAGGCGCTGGACCGGCTCGCTCGACTCGTTTAGGGTCGCCGGATGCGACTCGCGTGCCTCACGGCGCTGGCCGTGCTGTGCCTCGCGCCCAGCGCCTCGGCGGTACCGCTCGATCGCGGCTTCGGGGGCGGCGACGGCGTCGCGACCGCCGCGAACTTCGAGGACTCCGCCAGCGAGGGCGTCAACGCGATGGTCGTGCAGCCGGACGGCAACATCGTCGTCGGCGGCTACGCATCCAGCACCACCACCGGGCTCGACTTCGCGCTCGCGCGGTTCGACAGGTTCGGGATGCTCGACACGGACTTCGGGGGCGGCGACGGCAAGGTCGTGACGGCGATCAAGCCCGGCAGGGACGTGATCCACGCGCTCGCGCTCCAGCCCGACGGCAAGATCATCGCGGTCGGCGAGACTCCGGGACCCAACGCCACGGGCATCGACGTGGCGGTCGTCCGCTACAACCCGGACGGGACCCTCGACACGACCAGCGACAGCACACCCGGCGACTTCGACGGCGACGGGATGCGCCGCTACGAGCTCACGAACATGGACGACATCGGCCGCGGCGTCGTCGTCCAGCAGAGCGGCAGGATCGTGGTCGGCGCCGACTACAGCGGCGGCGCCTTCCTCGCTTTCGGCCTTAACCCCGACGGCTCTACGGACAACTCGTTCGGCGTGCTGGCGGGACAGGCGTCGTTCTCGTTCTCCAGCTCCAGCGCGAGGCCGTTCGACGAGTTCCAGACGATGCTGCTCCAGCCGGACGGCCGGATCATCCAGGCGGGCAGCGCGAACATGAGCGGCGACGCATCCGAGGACCTCGACTTCGCGATCGTCCGGATGACGGCCGACGGAAGGACGGAGACGGGCCCCAACGCGTTCAGCGGCGGCGACGGCGTGACCACGGCGATGTCGACGACCGGCGCGAAGGCGGACGTGGTGCTCGGCCTCGCCCTCGCACCGGGCGGCAAGATCGTCGCCGGGGGCACCTCGCGGACGGTCGGGGACCAGATCAAGATCGCGGTCGCGCGCTACACGCCGACCGGCGAGCTGGACAAGTCGTTCAGCGGCGACGGCAAGGTCCTGACCGACGTGGCGAACAGCAGCGGAGGGGCGGCGGCCGTCGCCGTGCAGGGTGACGGCAAGATCGTCGCGGCGGGCCGCGCCACCACGCAGGCCGGCGGCAAGGACATCGCGGTCGTCCGCTACAGGCCCGGAGGCGGGCTCGACCCCACGTTCGACGGCGACGGGATCGTGCTGCTCCGGCTCTCGCCGGGCACGCTCTTCGACGGCGCGAACGCGATCACGGCGGTCCCGGGCGGACTCCTGCTGGGCGGCGAGACCTCTGACTCGGGCGAGGGGGTCGACTTCCTGGTCGCCCGGCTGCTCCAGAACGACGGCGACTCGGACGGCGAGTCCGACGCGAGGGACAACTGCCCGCGCAAGCCGAACGGGAACCAGCGCGACCGCGACAACGACGGCATCGGCGACGCCTGCGACCCCTTCACGCCGACCGGCGGCGACGACAAGCTGCGGGGCACCCCGAGGAGCGACACGATCCACGGCGGCAGCGGGAACGACACGATCCTCGGGCTGGCCGGCGGCGACAAGCTCTTCGGCGACGAGGGGAACGACCTGCTCGACGGCGGCAAGGGCGGGGACACGCTCGACGGCGGCAAGGGCAGGGACCGCTTCAAGGGCGGCCCGGCCAACGACCGGGTCCAGGCCTCCGACGGCGTCAAGGAGACCGTCGACTGCGGGCCGGGCGGCGACGACCGCGCGACGGTCGACGCGGGGGACGTCGTGACCGGCTGCGAGCACGTCACGCGCAAGTAGCGCGGCGTCCGCCGTTCGCTAGGGTCGCGGCGCGTGACCGACGAGCGCCGCACACTGCTGAAGACCGCCTCCTACGAGGCCGAGCCCGGCGAGGTCGGCCGGGTGCTGCTCCTGTACTCGGGCGGTCTCGACACGAGCGTGATGCTCAAGTGGATCCAGGACGAGTACGAGGCCGAGGTGGTCGCGCTCACGGTCAACCTGGGACAGCCGGGCGAGGACTTCGACGTGGTCCGGGGCAAGGCGGTCGACCTCGGCGCCCTCGACTGCCAAGTGGTCGACGCGCGCGAGGAGTTCGCGCACGAGTACGTGCTCCCCGCGATCAAGGCCAACGCCCTGTACGGCGGTGGCTACCCGCTGTTCACCGCGCTCGGCCGGCCGCTGATCGCGAAGATCGCGGTCGAGGTGGCCCGCGAGACGGGCTGCGACACCGTGGCTCACGGCTGCACCGGGAAGGGCAACGACCAGGTCAGGATCGAGTCGACCGTGGCCGCGCTCGCCCCCGAGCTGAAGATCATCGCGCCGGTGCGCGGCTGGCAGATGGGCCGCCAGGAGGAGATCGAGTACGCGCGCAATCACGGGATCCCCGTGAAGGGCGGCACTGAGGCCCCGCCGTACTCGATCGACGACAACATCTGGGGACGCTCGTCCGAGGGCGGCCCGATCGAGGACCTGTCGGAGCCCGCGCGCGACGACGTCTTCGAGCTCGTCACCCGGCCCGAGGAAGCGCCCGACGAGCCGCAGACGGTGGAGATCGGCTTCGAGCGCGGGACGCCCGTCTCGATCGACGGCGAGCGGCTGGGCCTCGTCGAGCTGCTCGAGCGCGCCGGCGAGCTCGGCGCGCGCCACGGCGTCGGCATCGTCGACCACATCGAGGACCGCATCGTCGGCCTGAAGGTGCGCGACGTGTACGAGGTGCCGGCCGCCGCCCTGATCCTCACCGCCCACCAGGAGCTCGAGAAGCTCGTGGGCACCATCCACCAGAACCTCTTCAAGCCGCAGCTCGACCGCCAGTGGGCGTTCATGGTCTATGCGGGCCTCTGGTACGAGCCGCTGATCGGCGACCTGAACGCCTTCATGGACAGCGTCAACGAGCAGGTGACGGGGACGATCGCGCTCAAGCTCTACAAGGGCAACGCGACCCCGGTGGCGCGCTCGTCGCCGAACGCCCTGTACGACCCGGCGCTGGCGGGGTTCGGCGAGTCCGGCGGGCTCTTCTCCCAACAGGCGAGCCCAGGCTTCATCGAGTTGTGGAGCCTCCAGTCGCGGATGGCGTACGGGATCCGGAACCGGGGTAAGGGGGAGACGTGACCTCGAAGGGCTACACCTTCCTCGGCTGGGTCGTTTGGCAGCTCGGCACGCGCCTGATGAAGCGCCAGATCGCGGAGAACCGCGTGAAGGTCGGCGCCGCGGCCGCCGTCGCGCTGGTGCTCGTCGCCGGCGTCGCGGCAGCGCGCTCCGGCGACTAGCCGCCCGAGTACCTGCCGGAATCAAGTATCTCGGCCGCGCGTCGATACACGACACGCCCCAGTCCAGCGCCTGATGGACCCGTCCCCCGTACGGGGGACGTCAGGCAGGGGCGCGGACCATGGACTCGCTGCTCTCCACCACGCCCCTGCGGGCGCGCAAGATCTGCGCGCTCGCCCTCGCGCTGGCCGCGGCGATCCTGGGCGCCCTCGCACCCGCCGCGTCCGCTGACCGCGCCTTCACCCAGCGCTACTCGACGATCAACCGCGGCGACGTCGCCTACGCGGCCAACACGGTCATGTCGTGCCAGTCGACCGCCAGGAACTGCAGCAGCGCGCGCACCGGCGGCGGCTACAACAACACCGACTTCACGATGGCGTACGTCGACGTCGACGGCGACTCCAGCACGTTCGACTCGAGCAGCGCCAACCTGACGCTCCCGGCCGGCTCCACGGTCCTGTTTGCCGGCCTCTACTGGGGCGCGGACACGGTGGCGGGGACCGGCGGCGTAGGCGCGCCCAACGCGGCGATCAAGAACCAGGTGAGGCTGCGCACGCCGACCGCCGCGTACCAGACCGTCACAGCGTCGTCCGTCGACACGGATGCCAAGCGCGCGTCGCGCTACCAGGGCTTCGCGGACGTGACGGCGGTCGTCCAGGCCGGGGGTTCGGGCACCTACACCGTCGGCAGCCTGCAGGCCGCGACCGGCAACGACCGCTGGGGCGGCTGGTCGCTCGTCGTCGCCTACCGCGATGCCGCCCAGGCCGTGCGCTGGCTGGGCGTGTACGACGGCTACCGCTCGTTCGCCCAGACCGACGCCGCGGCCGACATCGTCCTCAGCGGCTTCCAGACGCCCTCGACCGGCACCGTCAACGCGTTCCTCGGGATGACGAGCTACGAGGGCGACCAGGGCATCACCACCGAGACCGCGCGGCTGAACGGGGTGAACCTGATCGACGCCGTGCACCCGGCAAGCAACTACTTCGACTCGGTGATCTCACGGGCCGGGGCGAACGTCACCGCCAAGAACCCGAACTACGCCAACCAGCTCGGCTTCGACACGAACGTGATGACGGTCAACGGGTTCATCCCGAACAACGCGACGAGCGCGACCGTCCGGCTCGGCACCACGCAGGACCTCTTCCTCCCGGGCGCGCTGTCGCTGGCGATCGACCAGTCCGCGACGGCCCCGGTGAACACGGGGGTGCCGACCGTCTCCGGCACCGCCCGCGACGGGCAGACGCTGACGGCCAGCACCGGCACCTGGACCGGCAGCCCGGCGCCGACCTTCGCCTACCAGTGGCGCCGCTGCGACGCGGCCGGCGCGGGCTGCGCGAACGTCGCCGGGGCGACCGGTTCGACGTACGCGGTGACCTCGGCCGACATCGGCTCGACGATCCGCGTGGTGGTCACGGGGACCAACGTGGTCAGCTCGGCCAGTGCGACCTCGGCCCAGACCGCCGCCGTCACCGCCCACCCGCCGGTGAACACCGCCGTGCCGACCGTCTCCGGGACGGCGCGCGACGGGCAGACGCTGACCGCGGGCAACGGGATCTGGACCGGGTCGCCGACGATCGCCTTCTCGTACCAGTGGCGGCGCTGCGACTCGGCGGGCGCGGGCTGCGCCAACATCGCCGGGGCCACCGGCGCGACCTACGTCCAGACGCCCGCCGACATCGGCTCGACGATCCGGGTCGTGGTCACGGGCACGAACGCCGGCGGCAGCGCGAGCGCGACGAGCGCCCAGACGGCCGTGGTGGCGGCGATCCCGCCGGCCAACACCGCCCTGCCCACGATCGGCGGGACGGCACGCGACGGGCAGACCCTGACCGCCGCGAACGGGACCTGGAGCGGCTCGCCGGCGATCGCCTTCGGATACCAGTGGCGCCGCTGCGACGCGGCCGGCGCGAGCTGCGCGGACATCGCCTCGGCCACCGGGTCGACCTACGTGCTCACGGGCTCGGACGTCGGCCGGACCGTCCGGGTCGTCGTGACCGGCACCAACGCCGGTGGGAGCGCGAGCGCCACCAGCGCCCAGACAGCGGTCGTCCCGGCGGCTCCGCCCGTCAACACGGCACCGCCGGCGCTCGGCGGGATCGCCCAGGACGGCCAGACGGTCACCGGGTCGAACGGCATCTGGACCGGCACGCCGACGATCGCCTACTCGTACCAGTGGCGGCGCTGCGACTCGGCGGGCGCGGGCTGCGCCAACATCGCCGGGGCCACGGGCGCGACCTACTCCGTGGTCGCGGCGGACGTGGGCGGCACGCTCCGCCTGGTCGTGACCGCGACCAACGGGGCCGGGAGCGCGAGCGCGACCTCGAGCCAGAGCAGCGTCGTCGGCGCGATGCCGCCGGCGAGCACCGGCGCGCCCACGATCAGCGGCACCGCGCGCGACGGTCAGACCCTGACCGCCGCGAGCGGAACCTGGACGGGTACCCCGACGATCGCGTTCACACGCCAGTGGCGCCGCTGCGACGCCGCGGGCGCGAGCTGCGCCGACATCGCCGGCGCCACCGGCGCGACCTACGTCCAGACGCCCGCCGACATCGGCTCGACGATCCGGGTCGTGGTCACGGGCACGAACGCCGCCGGCAGCGCGAGCGCGACGAGCGCCCAGACGGCGGTGGTGGCGGCGATCCCGCCCGCCAACACCGCCCTGCCGACGATCTCCGGCACCGCCCGCGACGGCCAGACGCTGACGGCCGCTAACGGCACCTGGACCGGCTCGCCGACGATCTCCTACGGCTACCAGTGGCGCCGCTGCGACGCCGCGGGCGCGGGCTGCGCCGACATCGCCGGCGCGACCGGGGCGACCTACGTGCTCACGGGCTCGGACGTCGGCCGGACCGTCCGGGTCGTCGTGACCGGCACCAACGCGGGCGGCAGCGCCGGCGCGACCAGCGCGCAGACGGGTACGGTCGCGGCCGCGCCGCCCGCCAACACCGCCCTGCCGACGATCACCGGGATCGCCCAGGACGGCCAGACGCTCACCGGGTCGAACGGCATCTGGACCGGCACGCCGACGATCGCCTACTCGTACCAGTGGCGGCGCTGCGACTCGAGCGGCGCGGGCTGCGCGAACGTCTCGGGCGCGACCGCCGCCACCTACTCGCTCGCGTCCGCGGACGTGGGCAGCACCCTTCGTCTGGTCGTCACGGCGACCAACGCCTCGGGGAGCGCGAGCGCCACGTCTGCCGCAACGACGATCGTCACGCCGGCGCCCCCGGCCAACACCGCCGTCCCGACCATCAGCGGCACCGCGCGCGACGGCCAGACGCTCACGGCCGCGAACGGCACCTGGAGCGGCACCCCGACGATCGCCTTCGCGCGGCAGTGGCGGCGCTGTGACGCCGCGGGCGCCGGCTGCGCCGACATCGCCGGGGCGACGGGTGCGACCTACGTGCTCACGCCCGCGGACGTCGGCTCGACGATCCGCGTCGCCGTGACCGGTACGAACAGCGCCGGCAGCGCCGGTGCCACCAGCGCCCAGACGGCCGTCGTGGCGGCGATCCCGCCCGCCAACACGGCCGCCCCGACCATCAGCGGCACCGCGCGCGACGGCCAGACGCTGACGGCCGCGAACGGCACCTGGACCGGCTCGCCGACGATCTCCTACGGCTACCAGTGGCGCCGCTGCAACACGTCCGGCGCGAGCTGCGTGGACATCGCGGGGGCCACGGGCTCGACCTACGTGCTCGTCGCGGCGGACGTCGGCTCGACCGCCAGGGTCGTGGTGACCGGCACCAACGCGGGCGGCAGCGCCAGCGCGACCAGCGCGCAGACCGGCACGGTCGCCGCCGCGCCGCCCGCCAACACCGCCCTGCCGACGATCACGGGCACGGCGCAGGACGGCCAGACGGTCACCGGCTCGAACGGCATCTGGACCGGCACGCCGACGATCTCCTACTCGTACCAGTGGCGGCGCTGCGACTCGAACGGCGCGGCCTGCGCGAACATCTCGGGCGCCACCGGCGTCACGTACTCGCCCGCCGGCGCGGACGTGGGGAGCACGCTGCGGCTGGTCGTGACGGCCACGAACGCGGTCGGCGCCGCGAGCGCAACCTCCCCGGCGACGGCGGTCGTGACGCCGCGGGCGCCCACGAACACGGCGGCGCCGTCGATCAGCGGCACCACTCGGGACGGCCAGACGCTCACGGCCGCCAACGGGACCTGGACCGGCACGCCGCCGATCGCCTTCACGTATCAGTGGCGCCGCTGCGACGCGGCCGGCGCGGGTTGCGCCGACATCGGCGGCGCGACCGCGTCGACCTACGACCTGGCGGCGGCGGACGTGGGCAGGACGATCCGGGTTGTCGTGACCGCGACCAACCCGGGCGGCGGCACGAGCGCGACGAGCGCCCAGAGCGCGACGATCGACCCGAACCCGCCGGCGAGCACCTCGGCCCCGTCGATCGCCGGCACCGCGCGCGACGGCCAGACGCTCATGGCGCTCGACGGCACGTGGACCGGCACGCCGGCGATCGCCTTCGGCTACCAGTGGCGGCGCTGCGACTCGGCGGGAGCCGGCTGCGCCGACATCGCCGGGGCGACCGCCTTCACCTACGGCCTCGTGTCGGCGGACGTCGGCAGGACGATCCGCGTCGTGGTGACGGGCACGAACGCCGGCGGCAGCGCCAGCGCGACCAGCGCCCAGACGGCCAGCGTCGCGGCGGCAGCGCCCGCGCCCACGTCCCTGCCCACCATCAGCGGGACGGCTCAGGACGGCCGCACGCTGAGCGGCGCCCGGGGCACCTGGTCCGGCACGCCGACGATCGGCTACGCGTACCAGTGGCGACGCTGCGACGCGGCCGGGGCGAGCTGCACCGACATCGCCGGGGCCACGGCGATCGACTACACGCTCGTGCCCGCCGACGTCGGCGGCACGGTGCGGCTCGTCGTCACGGCGACCAACTCGGCCGGCAGCGCCAGCTCCGCCTCGCTCCGCAGCGCCGTCGTCGCGGCGCTACCCCCGGCCAGCACCGCGGCCCCGAGCGTCTCGGGCAGCGCCCGCGACGGCCAGACCCTGACGGCCGGCAACGGCAGCTGGACCGGCACGCCCACGATCTCCTTCGGCTACCAGTGGCGGCGCTGCGACTCCGGCGGGGCCGCCTGCTCGAACGTGGCGGGCGCCACGGGGCCGACCCTCGTGCTCGGCTCCGGCGACGTGGGATCGACCTTCCGCGTGGTCGTGACCGGCACGAACGCGGCCGGGAGCGACAGCGCCACGAGCCCCGCGACCGCCGCGGTCGCCCCGCAGTCGCCCGGCGCGACGGCGCCGCCGGCGATCTCGGG
>DATENL010000307.1:0-5772 GCA_035275105.1 Thermoleophilaceae bacterium | reverse complement strand
GCCCCTCGACCGCGGGGCGCAGCGCGCGGACGATCGTCTCGACCTCGGGCAGCTCGGGCATCCGGCGAGCTTAGGCCCGCACGGCCCTAGGTCCGCGCCGGCTGGGCATCCACGAACGGGTCGCCGGGCAGGTCGGCGTCGCCGCCGGTGAGCCAGCGGAACGCGCTCGCCCCCACGCACGCCATCGGCGCGTCCACGCGCCGGCTGCCGCAACCCGCGAACGCCGCGAGGAGCGGCGCGTACTCGCGCGTGTGGTCGGTGCCGGCGTGCGCCGGGTCGCAGCCGTGGTCGGCGGTGATCACCAGCAGGTCGTCGTCGGTCAGTTCCTCGAGCCAGCGGGCGACGGCGGCGTCGACCTCGCGCAGCGCCGCGTGGAAGCCGGCCGTGTCCTTGCGATGCCCGTAGACCTGGTCGGTGTCGACGAGGTTCGCGAACACGAGCCCGCGCCCGAGCGTCTCGACCAGCCCGTCGATCACGGCGATGGCGGTCGGGTTGTCGTGCGCCGGGATGTCGCGCGCGATCCCGTGGCCGGCGAACACCTGCCCGACCTTGCCCACCGCGTGCACCGGCACGCCCGACTCGGTGAGGAGGTCGAGGTAGGTCGGCCCCGGCGGCGGCAGGGCGAGGTCGCGGCGCCGGGCGGTGCGCCGGAACGCTCCCGGCTCGCCCTCGAACGGCCGCGCGATCACTCGCCCCACTGCGTGCTCCCCGGTCAGGATCGAGCGGGCCGCCGCGCAGTGGCGGTAGAGCTCGTCGGGCGGGACCGCGTCCACGTGCGCCGCCACCTGGAAGACGGAGTCCTGGGACGTGTAGACGATCAGGCTGCCCGACTCGAGGTGGCGGGCGCCGAACTCCTCGATCGCGCGCAGGCCCTCCATCGGGGCGTTGCAGAGGACGCCGCGCCCGGTCGCCTGCTCGAACGCGAAGATCACCTCGGCCGGGAAGCCGTCGGGGTACGTGGGCAGGCGGGGCGCCGACCGTCCCATCAGCTCCCAGTGGCCGCTGGTGGTGTCCTTGCCGGGCCCGAGCGGGTGGAGGCGGCCGTGGACCGCCGGCTCGCGAGCGGGCGGGACGCCCCGGATCGAGGCGATGTTGCCCAGGCCGAGGCCGGCGAGCGTCGGCAGCTCGAGCCCGCCGACCGCGTCGGCCACGTGGGCGAGCGTGTTCGTCCCGGAGTCCCCGTAGGCGTCGGCGTCCGGGAGCGCGCCGCAGCCGACGGCGTCGAGCACGACGACGAACGCTCTCCTCTCCACGGACGCGTTCTAGCAGCCCGGCGTCAGGTGGTCGCGCGCGGGTGGGCGCGGAAGTACACGTCCTTGAGCCGCTCGCTCGACAGGTGCGTGTAGAGCTGGGTCGTCGCGACGTCGGCGTGGCCGAGCATCTCCTGCACCGAGCGGAGGTCGCAGCCGCCGGCGAGGAGGTGGGTGGCGAACGTGTGGCGCAGGGTGTGAGGGCTCATCCTGTCGCCCAGCCCGGCGCTCGCCGCGTGGCGGCGGACGATCTTGTAGAGGCCCTGGCGGGTCAGCGGGTCGCCGCGGAAGTTGACGAACAGCTTGGTCACGTGACGCCCGCGCACGAGCGGCCCGCGACCGCGCTCGAGGTAGCGGCGCGTCGCGTCGACCGCCATCCTGCCGATCGGCACCACGCGTTCCTTGGAGCCCTTGCCCCGGGCGCGGAGCACCCCGTCCTCGAGGTCGATGTCCGCCACCTCGACCCCGATCGCCTCCGACGCGCGCAGCCCGCACGCGTACATCAGCTCGAGCAGGGCGCGGTCGCGCAGCGCCGTCGGCTCGGTCCCCTGCGGTTGCTCGAGGAGCTTGGCGATCTCGCCACGCGTCAGGACCCGCGGCAGCCGGCGCCCGCGGCGAGGTCCGCTGATCGTGGCGGTCGGGTCGCTCTCGAGGACGCCCTCGCGCCGCAGGTGGCGGTAGAAGGAGCGCAGGCAGGCGGCCTTGCGGTGGATCGTGGCCGGCGACGCCGGCGCGCGGCCGTTGCCGGCCGCCAGGGCCGCGAGCCAGTCGGCCACGTCGGCGCTCTTCGCGTCGACCGGGGTCGTGCCGCGCGCCTCGAGGAAGCGGCCGAACTGGAGCAGGTCGGACCGGTAGGCCTCGAGGGTGTTGCGCGAGAGCCCCCGCTCGAACTCCAGGTACGCGAGGAAGTCGAGCACGAGGTGCTCGAACGACCGCGCTTCGGGCGGAGGGGTGACGATCGCCATCCACCCAGGTGTTCGGCCCGGGACGCCGCATCCCCTCCGGGTGCAATGGGTTTGTCAGGGGGTGGTCGCGGACGTGCCGCCTCAGCAGGCCTTCGGTGTCGGCCTGTACAGCCAGGTCTTCGTCGCGAAGCGGCACGGCGGCGCCAGCCGGGTGACCGGGCGGCCCGGGGTGCACCGGGACCCGGCGTGGTCGCCGAGCGGGAACCTGATCGCCATGGCCACCGGCCGCGCCGTCGAGATCCGGTCGCCCAGCGGCCGGATCGCCGAGGTGATCGAGGGCGGCGGGGAGTCGGTTGCGTGGGCGCCGGACGAGCGACGGATCGCGTTGCTCGTCACGCCGCGCCACGGTCCCAACTACAACCTGGTGGTCGCCGATCTCCGCAGCGAAAGCCGCGACGTCGTCGCTCACGACGTATCCGGCCGCCCGAGCTGGTCGGCCGACGGCAGGACCCTCTTCTACCTCCGGACCCGCTCCTTGGGCACCCGCTACGGGCGCACCGGCCTCTTCGCCGTCCCGGCGCGCGGCGGAACGCCGAGGCGGCTCGCCGCCAACGCGGAGTCGTGCACCGAGGCGCTCCCGTCGCCGACCGGCAGGTGGGTCCTCTTCGGCCGCGGCTCCGACCTGTGGGTCGTCCGCCCGGACGGCTCGGGCGAGCGCAGGCTGATCCGGAGCATCGACTGCCCCGAGCCGCCCACCTACGATCCTCCGCCGTCCTACGGCTGGACCCTGAACGGCAGGGCGGTCTACGGCGGCAGGTCCGAGGACGGGCGTCCGACGGTGAGGACGCTGGCGGGCGGGCGGGCGGAGCCGGGGGTCCGGTTCTCCGGCGAGCAATACGCGATGTCGCTCGACGGGAGGCGCGTGGCCTGGCTGGGGCGCTACGGAAGGACGCTTCGATCGGCCCGGACCGACGGCCGCGACCGCCTGGAGCTCGCGCGCTTCGAGTCGTCGTGGGGGGATCCGGACGTGGACGTCCGGACGCTCGCGTGGTCGCCGGACGGGCGCCGGCTCGCGATCGAGGCGCTCCGGGACGACGACCCCTGACCGGTCAGCGTCCGAAGGCCCGCAGCCACAGCAGCCCGACGAGCGTCTTCGCGTCGCGGCAGTCCTCGATCACGGAGTCGAGGTCGTCGAGCGGCACGGTCACGATCTCGATCCGCTCGTTCTCGTCGGCCTCGGCCGACTCGTCGTAGAGGTCGGTCGCCAGGTAGACGTGAACCTCCTCGTCGGCGAAGCCCGGCGTCGAGTAGAAGCGCGTCAGGAAGCGCCACTCGCGCGCGCCCTTCCCGATCTCCTCGGCCAGCTCGCGCTTCGCGGTGTCGAGTGGGTCCTCGCCGTCCTCGTCGAGCTTGCCGGCGGGGATCTCGAGCAGCGCCGGGTCGCCGACGGTCTCGCGCGGCTGGCGCACGAGGTAGACCCGCTCGCCGTCGTGGGCGACCATCCCCACGGCGCCCGGATGGCGGGCGATCTCGCGCTCGGCCTCGTCCCCGTCCTCGTAGCGGAAGCGGTCGCGGTGGACCGTGAAGATCTTGCCCTCGTAGACAACCTCGCCGCCCGTGCGCTCGAACTCCACTCAGACCTCCTCCGCCAACACCATGCCGCCCGCCAGCGCCGCCCTGAAGAACAGCGGGTCCTCCTCGATCGAGCGGCCCATCGTACGCGCGGGCAGCCCCGACCCGACGTAGCCGGCGATGTCCGTCTCCACCTCGCGGCGCGCCATCGTGGCCGGCACGTCGGCGTCGGCCCCGGACGGGAGCGCGACGATTGCCGGCCGCAGCAGCAGCTCGAGCACCGTGCGCGTGTGGTGGGAGAGGCCGCGATGCCGCTCGCGCGGATCGCCCGAGGACATCCTCGGCACGATCACGGTGCGGCAGCCGAGGGCGAGCGCGGCGTGCGCGTTGTCGAGCGCGGCGAGGCCGCCGTGGCCCAGCGCCGTGGCCGAGCCGAGGATCCCCGGTCCCGGACCGACGACGGCGGCGTCCCAGCCGAGCGCCTCGAAGCCGGCGTGGAGGGCGCCGGCGACGGTGATCGCGTCGTGCTCGCCGCCGAACGCGGGGGCGGCGGTCACGTGACCGGCGAGCAGGTCGCGCCGGCGCAGCATCCGGACCGTGCGCGACAGCGCGCCGGGCAGCGCTCCCCCCGCCGTCTGCACGTATCCGAGCCGCGTGCCGGGGCGCGTCTCGGCGAGCGCCCAGGCCACGCACGGCACCTGGGCGTGGAGCGATACGACCGCGACCGCCCCGTCGACAGGCGTCGCGAGCTCGCCCGCGGTCTCCTCGACCGGCTCGACCGCGTGCTGGAGCGAGGTGTAGTTGAGCTTCATCACGTGCGCACCCGAGATGCCCTCGGCCTCCAGGCCGCGGGTCAGGTTCGCGTGCACGAGGTCGAAGCCGCCGCTGCCGAGGCCAAGGTCGCGCGCGGCGACGTTGACGAGCAGCTCGTCGCCGACCTCGACCGGCCCGGTGAGCTCCTCGTAGGCGATCGCCGGCCGCTCCTCGCCCGCGACCTCGACGGTCACCGCGGTGTCGGGGTCGCGGCGCTCGATCGCCACGACGGTGCCGCGCCGCAGCGCCAGGCGCGTCACGCGCTGCGGGCGACGATCCCGAGTGCCACGTCGAGCATCGTCTCGAGCGCCGCGACGGTCACTCGCTCGTCTGGCTGGTGGTTGCGCTCGGTCCCGTTCGCCACGTTCAGGCACGGGAGGCCGCGCGCCTGGAACACGTGCGCGTCGCTGCCCCCGCCGGTCGCCAGCGGCACCGGCTCGATGCCGAGCGACGCGAGGGCCTCCGACGCGGCCAGGACCGGCGGCGCCGACCGCGCCAGCCGGTAGGCGCGGAACTGCTCCTGCACGTCGAGCTCGAGGTCGCACTCGTTGTCGCTCGCGCCGGCCGTCAGGCCGTCGACGATCTCGTTCACGACCTCACCGGCGCGCTCGTGGTCGAGGCTGCGCGCCTCGAGCTCGACGCGGCAGCGCTCCGGGACCACGTTCGCGGCCGTACCGCCCTCGATCCGGCCGACGTTGGCGGTGGTGCGGTCGTCGATCCTGCCGAGCCTGAGGGCGGCCAGCGCCGAGGCGGCCGCGACGATCGCGTTGCGCCCTTCCTCCGGCCGGATCCCCGCGTGCGCCGACTTGCCGTGGAAGCGCGCCTCGACCCGGTAGTAGCTGGGCGCCGCGACGATCAGCTCTCCGATCGGAGAGGCGTGGTCGAACACGAAGCCGAACTCGCTGCCGAGGGCGCCCCGGTCGAGCGCCTTGGCACCGCGGAGCCCCGGCTCCTCCGACGTCGTGAAGACCAGCTCGAGGCCCACCGGCGGCGGGTCGCCGGCGTGACGCCGCGCGATCGCGAGCAGCATCGCCACCGCCGCCTTGTTGTCCGCGCCGAGGATCGCCTCGTGGCGGTTCGAGAGGACGCCGTCCTCCTCCACCACCTCGACAGGGCCGTCGAGCGGGACGGTGTCCACGTGCGCGCAGAGCATGATCGTGCGCGCTCCGGGCGGCCCGGCGATCCGGGCGACGACGTTGCCGGCGCCGGCGCCGGTCTCGGCCGCGGTGCCG
>DATENL010000306.1:0-8119 GCA_035275105.1 Thermoleophilaceae bacterium | reverse complement strand
CTCGCGCGCCTTCCGCCGGCGCGCCTCACGGCGCCGGTCCCGGCGGTCGGCGATCTCGTCCAGCGCGCGCGCCTTGTGGTGCGCGAGCGACGTGACCGCGTCGGTCTCGGTGGCCGGGGCGCGCCGAGCGCCCTCGAGCGCCTCGGCGTCGGTCTCCGCCGCGTCCGCGGCGAGTGCCAGGGCCGGTATCAATGCCGCCACAGAAACGAGCGCAGCAGCTATCAGCTTCCTCACGAAAGAGCACACCTCCCGGTGTGTCGGGAACGGGCCTGCTCTCTCCTCACCCCCGCGCCGCGGGGGCGCGATCTCCCGGACCGCTCGCAGCGCTACGCCGTACGGAGGGTCCGCTCCCCTGTAGGTAGCCCTATGCGCCAGAGCCCAATGTGCGCAGCGTCACAGTGGGAGCGATCGCCCATACGCCTGCACGCGCGATAAGTTCAGCTCCGATGCAGGTTCCGCTCCCCGACGGCAACACGCTGGAGCTCGACGACGGCGCCACCGGGGCCGACGCCGCCCGCGCGATCGGCGAGGGCCTCGCACGTGCCGCGCTCGCATACAGGCAGAACGGCGACCTTCGCGACCTGTCCGCGCCGGTCGAGGAGGGCAAGACCCTCAACATCATCACCTCGAAGAGCGGCGAGGCGCTCGAGCTCATCAGGCACGACGCCGCCCACGTGCTCGCGACGGCCGTCGTCGAGCTCTACCCGGGCACGAAGGTCTCGATCGGCCCACCGATCGAGGACGGCTTCTACTACGACTTCGAGTTCCCCGAGGGGGTGACCGTCGGCGAGGCCGACCTCCCGCGGATCGAGGAGGCGATGCGCCGCCACATCAAGGCGGACGAGGAGTTCGAGCGCACGGACGTGACGCCGGACGCCGCCCTCGAGCGCTTCCGGGGCGAGGAGCAGCCCTACAAGGTCGAGCTGATCGAGGACCTGGTCCGCGACGAGGGGGTCGAGTCGGTCTCGCTCTACCGGAACGGCCCCTTCACGGACCTCTGCCGGGGCCCGCACGGTCCCACGACCAAGCGGATCAAGGCGTTCAAGCTCACCTCCGTCGCGGGCGCCTACTGGCGGGGCGACTCGGACAGGCCCATGCTCACGCGCATCTACGGGACCGCCTTCCTGTCGAAGGAGGACCTCGACGAGCACCTGCGGCGGCTCGAGGAGGCACGGGCGCGCGATCACCGCAAGCTCGGTCGCGAGCTCGAGCTGTTCATGTTCAGCGAGCTGTCGCCCGGCTCGCCGTTCTGGCAGCCGGCCGGGATGGCCCTCTGGAACGAGCTCACCGGCCTCTGGCGCGAGGAGAACCGAAGCCGCGGCTACCGCGAGGTGAGGACGCCGATCCTCTACGACGCCGAGCTGTGGAAGCGCTCCGGCCACTGGCACGTCTACCGCGACAACATGTACTTCACCGACGTCGAGGGCCGGCAGATGGGGCTCAAGCCCATGAACTGCCCGGCCCACGTGCAGATCTACGCGTCGGAGCGGCGCTCGTACCGGGACCTCCCGATCCGCTACTCCGAGCAGGGGCTGGTGCACAGGCACGAGCCCAGCGGCACCCTCCACGGCCTCCTCCGGGTGCGCCACATCACCCAGGACGACGCACACATCTTCTGCACCGAGGAGCAGATCGAGGAGGAGGTCCAGCGCTGCCTCGACTTCGGCTTCGCGATCTACGACGTCTTCGGCTTCGAGCCGCGACTCGAGCTGTCCACGCGGCCCGAGAAGCGGGTCGGCGCCGAAGAGATGTGGGACCGCGCCGAGGCCGCGCTGGCGAAGGCGCTCGACGACAAGGGGCTGGCGTACGACCTGAACGAGGGCGACGGCGCGTTCTACGGCCCCAAGATCGACCTCCACATGACCGACTCGATCGGACGGTCGTGGCAGCTCGGCACCGTGCAGCTCGACTACTACATGCCGGAGCAGTTCGAGCTCACCTACACCGGGGCCGACAACGCCGAGCACCGGCCGGTGATGATCCACCGCGCCCTGCTCGGCTCGTTCGAGCGCTTCATCGGGATCCTGATCGAGCACTACGCGGGCGAGTTCCCGCTCTGGCTGGCGCCGGTGCAGGCGCTGGTGCTGCCGATCGCGGACCGCCACGTGCCGTATGCACGGTCCGTCGCGGAGCGCCTGGCGGCCGACGGGATCCGGGCCGAGGTGGACGACCGCACCGAGTCGATCGGCAAGAAGATCCGCGACGGGGAGCTCCGCAAGGCGCCCTACATGCTCGTCGTGGGCGACCGCGAGGAGGAGGCCGGCGAGGTCGCGGTCCGCCGGCACCGCGAGGGCGACGCGGGCCCGATGGCGGTGACCGACTTCGCCGAGCGGGCGCGGGCGGAGATCGCCGCCCGCGGCGCCGCCGTCGAAGCGGGCCCCGACCCCTCTTGACACGGCTGCTGCGCCGGTATACTGCGGCGCGAATGAGAGGCACTTCCCATCCGGCTGCCCTTTGACGCCTAGCCGGACCTTCGCGTAGTGCCGATCCCGCGCAGGTTCGATCGGCGCCCGCCCGAGCGGGACACGACACGAGTCAACGAGCGCATCCGCGTGCCCGAGGTGCGCCTCATCGGCGAGGACGGCGCCCAGGTGGGGGTCGTGCCCACCGATCAGGCGCTCAGGTACGCGCAGGAGCGCGACCTCGACCTGGTCGAGGTGGCCGCCGACGCCCGCCCGCCCGTGGTCCGCGTCCTCGACTACTCGAAGTACAAGTACGAGCAGGAGCAGAAGGCGAAGGCCGCGCGCCGGCACCAGAAGCAGGTGACCGTCCGCGAGATCAAGCTGCGGCCGAAGATCGCTGACAACGACTACGAGACCAAGAAGGGCCACGTGGTCCGCTTCCTCAAGCACCAGGACCGCGTGAAGATCACGATCATGTTCCGCGGGCGCGAGACGACCCACCCGGAGCGCGGCGAGGCGCTCCTGATGCGCCTTGCCGACGACGTGGCCGAGCTGGGCACGGTCGAGCAGCGGCCGACGCAGGACGGCCGCAACATGACGATGCTGCTCGCGCCCACGCACAAGCAGGTCGAGGAGAAGCCGGCGGAGGAGAAGCCCGCGGAGGGCGAGAAGCCGGCGGAGGAGAAGCCGGCACCTGAGGCCGAGAAGCCGGCCGAGGCCGAGAAGCCAGCACCGGAGGCCGAGAAGCCGGCCGAGGCCGAGAAGCCGGCCGCCGAGAAGCCGGCCGACGCGGCCTAGCCCGGCCGCCCTACCAGGGCCGCACGAAGCGGTGCACCATGCCCGCCTCGTCGAAGCCGAGACGCCGGTAGCTCGTCTTGGCCCAGTCCGAGTGCTCGCACTCGACGAAGATCGGGTTGATGCGCTCGCGGCGGGCCGTCGACGCCGCCGCCCAGATGACCGCCCTGCCCACGCCGTGGCCCTGGGAGCGGGCGAGCGCCTCGACCTCGACGAGCTTGGCGCCGTCCTCGCGGATGCGCAGGAGGCAGTAGGCCGCCACCTCGTTGCCGACCAGCGCCGCGTAGGCGCGCAGCGGCGCGTACTGGTTCTGGAGCGCGCCGACCTGCAGCGCCTCGGCGGCGACGTCGAGGTCGCGGTGCACGCGGCGGATCGACGCCTCCCGGGCCGCGCGGATCCGGTCGATCTCGACCTCGGCGACCCCCGAGGTGTCCATCGGGCGGTCGGGCAGGCGCCGCAGCGTCATCAGCGCCGTCCGGCTCACGATCCAGCCGCGGCCTGCGAACTCCGGCGCGAGCCGCTCGGCGGCGACCTGGTCGTCGACCCGGATCGCGCGGTGCGGCAGGAAGGCCTGGAGCCGCTCCGCCTCGTCGATCAGGGTGGGGGCGTCGACCTCCACGTCCTTGTGCACGACGAGCACGTTGACGTCCGTGACCTTCACGAAGTCGCCGCGGTAGAGCTGCGTGCCGTACGGCGTGGGCTCCACGCGCGTGGCCAGTGCCTCGTCCAGCTCGCGCTGGAAGGCGAGGGCGTTGTCAAACGCCGACTGGGGAACGGACGAAATCTCCATGCTGTCCCGGGTTATCGGCAGATCCGCCTCTGCTTGAATAGGCGCACATGCCGAAGGTCAAGACGCATTCCGGCGCGAAGAAGCGCTTCAAGATCACCCCGAAGGGCAAGGTGAAGGCGCGCCACGCCATGCGGAGCCACATCCTCGGCAAGAAGAACTCCAAGCGGCGCCGCCGGCTCGACGCCCCCAAGTTCCTCGCGGACGCGGACAAGGCGACCGCCAAGACCCTCCTGCGCAAGTGAGCCGGGTCAAGCGCTCCACGAACGCTCGCAAGAAGCGCCGCGCCACCCTGGCGCGGACCAAGGGCTACCGCGGCGAGGCGCACTCGAGCTACAAGCGGGCCAAGGAGGCGCTGCTCAAGGCCGACGCCTACGCCTATCGCGACCGCCGCAACCGCAAGCGCGACTTCCGGCGGCTCTGGATCACGCGCATCAACGCGGCCGCGCGCCGCGAGGGCATGAGCTACAGCCAGCTGATGCACGGCCTGCGGCTCGCCGAGATCGACCTCGACCGCAAGGTCCTGGCGGACATCGCCGTCCGCGACCCCGAGACGTTCCGACGTTTTACCGAGCGCGCCCGGGAGGCGGCGGCTGCCTGATCCACGAGCAGCCGACCGACCGAGACCCGGGGCGCCCAGCGAGGCGCCCTTTTTCGTTCCCGGCCACGGCCACATGATCACCTCCAAGGACAATCCACAGCTGAAGACCATCCGCCGGCTTCACGACAAGCGCCACCGTGAGCGCGAGGGCCTCTGCGTGGCCGAGGGCGAGGACCTGGTGGACGCGGCGCTCGCGGCCGGCCTCGAGCCCGAGCTGCTGCTGCGCGCGGGCGAGGACGTGGAACCGGCGCTGCTCGACGCGGTCAGCACGCTCGGCTCGGGTACCCGGGTGATCGCGGTCTTCCCTGAGCGCTGGGCCGCGCCGGGCGGCGAGGTGTCGGTCTACCTGCACTCCGTGGGGGACCCGGGCAACGTGGGAACCATCATCCGCTCGGCCCACGCGCTCGCGGACGGGCCCGTGGTGCTGGGGCCGGGCTGCGCCGATCCGTGGTCGCCCAAGGCGGTGCGCGCCAGCATGGGCTCCGTCTTCGCGCGGCCGCCCGCGCACGCGGGATTCGACGAGCTGGGCGGATCGACCGTCGCGCTCCTGCCGCACGGCGCTCGGCCGCTCGCGGACACGGCCGTCGAGCGGCCAGTCGTCGTCTGCCTCGGCGCCGAGCGCGACGGGCTGCCGGGGGAGGTGGCCAGGCGCGCCACCGCGCGCGCGACGATCCCGCTGCGAGCGGGCGCGCCGGACTCGCTGAACGTCGCGATGGCCGCCACGGTGGCGCTGTATGAGCTGAATAGGATGGCCGGCCATGCCTGACGCCGCGGGACGGCTCGACGAGCTTCGCCGGGAGGCCGAGTCCGCGGTGCGCTCGGCCGCGACGAGCGCCGAGCTCGAGGAGCTGCGCGTCCGCTACCTCGGCCGGCGCTCGGAGCTGACCGGGGTCCTGCGCGGGATCGGCGACCTGCCGCCCGAGCAGCGCGGCCCCGTGGGCGGCGCCGCGAACGCCGTGCGCGGCGAGATCGAGTCGCAGCTCGCCGAGCGCACGCGCGAGCTCGGGGCCGCCGAGCTCGACGAGCGCCTGGCGCGCGACCGGATCGACGTCACGCTCCCGGGCGATCCGCCGGCGGCCCCCGGGCGGCTGCACCTGATCACCCAGACGCGGCGCGAGATCGAGGACGTCTTCCTCGGGCTCGGGTTCGAGGTGGTCGAGGGCCCGGAGGTCGAGTTCGACTACTACAACTTCACCGCGCTCAACTTCCCGCACGACCACCCCGCGCGGGCGATGCAGGACACGTTCTACGTGACCGACGACGTGCTGCTGCGCACGCATACGTCGCCGCTCCAGGTGCGGACGATGGAGAGTCGCCCGCCGCCCGTGTACGCGATCATGCCCGGCCGCGTCTACCGCAGGGACTCGGACGCGACGCACACCCCGATGTTCCACCAGGTGGAGGGCCTCGCGGTGGACGAGGACATCACGCTGGGGGACCTCCAGGGCGTCCTGCTCGAGTTTTCGAGGTCGATCTTCGGGTCCGACCGCGAGATCCGGCTGCGCTCGAGCTACTTCCCGTTCACCGAGCCGAGCGTGGAGGTCGACGTCTCGTGCTTCCAGTGCGGCGGTGCCGGCACGCTCGCGAACGGGTCGCGCGACCCGCTCTGCAAGGGGTCGGGCTGGATCGAGATCCTCGGGGCCGGAATGGTCGACCCCAACCTCTACTCGTTCGTCGCGGACAACGGCTACGACCCCGAGCGGGTCCAGGGGTTCGCGTTCGGGATGGGGATCGAGCGGATCGCGATGCTGCGCCACGGAGTCCCCGACCTGCGCATGTTCTTCGACAACGACCTGCGCTTCCTGGAGCAGTTCGCATGAGGGTGCCCCTCTCCTGGCTGCGGGAGTACTGCGACCCGCCCCTGTCGACCGCGGAGCTGGCCGAGCGGCTCAACCTCAGCGGCACCGAGGTCGGGCGGGTCGAGCGCGCAGGCGTGCCCGACGGCGCCGGGTTCGTGGTCGGCAAGGTGCTCGCCGCCGAGCGGCACCCAAACGCCGACCGCCTCAGCGTGTGCGAGGTCGACGACGGCTCGGGGACGGCGCGGACGATCGTCTGCGGCGCGCCGAACGTCGCCGCCGGCCAGACGGTGGCGGTCGCGCTGCCCGGCGCGACGATGCCCGGCGGACACGTGCTCGGCGAGGCGGAGCTGCGCGGGGTCGTCTCGAGCGGGATGATCCTGGCGGAGGACGAGGTCGGCATCGGCGAGGACCACGCCGGGATCATGGTGCTGCCCGACGAGCTCGCCGCGGGGGCGCCGCTCGCCGACCACCTGGCGATCGCCGACGACGTGCTCGACCTCGAGATCGCGCCCAACCGCCCGGACTGCCTGGGCGTGCAGGGCGTGGCCCGCGAGGTGCACGCGGTGAGCGGGTCCGCCCTGATCCTGGACGACGCCGACGTCGAGCCCGAGGGCGATGCCGACTTCCCGATCGAGGTCGCCGACCCCGAGGTCTGCCTGCGGTTCACCGCTCGCTTGTTCGAGGACGTGACGGTCGGCCCGTCGCCCCTCTGGCTCAAGGCGCGCCTCACGGCCGCGGGCCAGCGCCCGATCTCCAACGTCGTCGACATCACGAACTACGTAATGCTCGCCACGGGCCAGCCGCTCCACGCGTTCGACCTCGACCGGGTGCGCGGCGGGCGGATCGTGGTCAGGCGGGCGCGCGAGGGCGAGACGATGACCACGCTCGACGGCGTCGACCGCGCGCTCGGCGCCGACACCGCGCTCGTCTGCGACGCCGAGGGGCCGTCGGGAATCGCCGGGATCATGGGCGGCGAGGTCTCCGAGGTCTCGGACGCGACGACCCGGGTGCTGATGGAGGCGGCCACGTGGGTGGGGCCGAACATCCTGCGCTCGTCGGCGCGGCTCGGGCTGCGCACCGAGGCGAGCGCGCGGTTCGAGAAGCAGCTCCACCCGGACCAGGCGCTCGCCGGCCAGCGGCTGGCGGCGCGGCTGATGGTCGACCTCTGCGGCGCGCGCCTCGTGTCGCGCACCATCGACGTGTACCCGCGGCCGGTGGAGCCGACGGTGGTCCCGCTCCGGCCCGAGCGCGTGACGCGGCTGCTCGGCACGGAGGTCCCCGTCGACGAGATCCACGCGATCCTCGAGCGCCTGGGCTTCGACACTGCAACAAGTGGCCTGGCCCCCCGTTGCACCGCAACAGGGGGCCAGGCCACCTGTTGCACGGTGCCGGCCTGGCGCTGGTCCGACGTCTACCGGGAGGCGGACCTGATTGAGGAGGTCGGGCGGATTCACGGCCTCGACCGCATGCCGGTGACCCTTCCGGCGCGGCGGCGCGCGGTGGGCCGGCTCACGCCGGAGCAGTTGCTCCGGCGCCGGCTCGAGGACGCGCTGCGCGATCGCGGCCTGACCGAGGCCGTCAGCTACAGCTTCACGTCGCCCGCGACGCTCGCCCGCCTGCGGCTCGACGGCGGGGCGATCCCGATCGCCAACCCGCTCAGCGAGGAGCAGAGCGTGATGCGGCCGCTGCTGCTGCCGGGCCTGCTCGACGCCGCCCGGCACAACGCCGCGCGCGG
>DATENL010000305.1:0-2389 GCA_035275105.1 Thermoleophilaceae bacterium | reverse complement strand
CAAGCCGCGGCCCGGCCCCAAGCCGCCCCCGCCGCCGGACGCGAGCCACCGCAACGCCGAGCGTCTCCTGTGGCGCGCCGGCTTCGGCCCGCGCCCCGGTGACGTCGAGCGGGTGGTCAGGGCCGGCATCCCCGCGACCGTCGACCAGCTCGTCCACCCGAGCGGGCCGGCCCAGCTGATCGGCCCCGCGCCGCGCGACGAGGACGGCAACGCGCTCGCCCCCGAGGACGCCTGGTCGCACGACCACCTCTGGTGGCTCGACCGCATGGTGCGGTCCGACCAGCAGCTCGTCGAGCGGATGACGCTCATCTGGCACGACTGGTTCGCGACGAGCAACGACAAGGTCGGCAGCCAGCGGATGATGCTCGACCAGAACGCGACGATCCGCGCGAACGCGCTCGGGTCGTTCAAGGACATGCTCACCGCGCTCACGGTGGACCACGCGATGCTCGTCTGGCTCGACGGGATCGAGAACCGCGCGAACGACGTGAACGAGAACTACGCGCGCGAGGTCATGGAGCTGTTCACGCTCGGCGCCGACCGGGGCGCCTACACGGAGCAGGACGTGCGCGAGCTCGCCCGGTCGCTGACAGGCTGGCGCGCCGACTGGGTCGACGACGTGGGGATCACGAACTTCCGCTTCGACGCCCGGCGCCACGACGGCGGCTCGAAGACCGTCTTCGGCAAGACCGGCAACTTCGGCTGGGAGGACGCGGTCCGGCTCTGCCTCGAGAACCAGTACCACGCCTCGTTCTTCGTCACGAAGCTCTGGGGCTACTTCGTCCCGACGCCGCCCTCGGAGGCCACGCAGGCGCAGCTTCAGAAGCTCTACCTCGACTCGAACTACGGCATCGCGCCGGTCGTCGCGGCGATCCTCAAGCACCCGGATCTCTACAACCGCGGCGCCCTGGTCAAGCCGCCGGTCGTCTACAACGCCGGCCTGCTCCGGATGATCAACCGTCCGGTCGACACGGACGCCTGGGGCTGGCTCTCGAAGCTCGCCGGGCAGCAGCTCTTCTGGCCCCCGAACGTCTCCGGCTGGGACGACTCGACCTGGCTCGACACCTCCACCTGGCGCGGCCGGGCCCTGATGGTCCAGTACGCGATCCGCGACCGGGCGCCCGACCCCTGGGGCGACGAGAAGTACGACGAGTCCGAGGACGCCGCCACCTCGCTGAAGCGGGCGCTCGCGTTCACCGGCAACCCCACCCTCACGCCGGAGACGCGCGCGGCGATCGCCGCGTTCTCGCGGTCGTGCCTGCCGTCGGAGCTCGAGGAGTGGCAGCGCTCGCCGTACCGAGCGATGCGCCAGAACGCGCTCCGGAACCTGATCCTGACGTCCTCCGACTGGCACGCCTCCTGACATGGCCGCCTGCCGCGACTTCACCCGCACGGAGCTGATGCGCCACGCCGCCGCCGAGGCCGGCCGCGGCCTGCCGGCGATCGAGTCGGGCATGCCGCTCCCGGCCGGCACCGGCCTGACCCGGCGCAAGTTCCTCTCCCGCTCAGCCGGGCTGGCGCTCGCCGTCTACGGCGCCTCGAAGCTGCCGATCTCCGCCTTCGAGCAGGGCATCGCCCAGGCGGCGCCGGGCGACCGCATCCTCGTCTCGGTCTTCCTCGACGGTGGCGCCGACGCGATGAGCCTGCTGGCGCCGGTCGGCGACTCCGCCTACGCGTCGCTGCGTCCGACGCTCGCCCTCGCCCCCGACCAGGGGACGGCGTTCTCCGAGGACCCACGCCTGCGCTGGCATCCGGCGGCGTCCGGGCTCGCGACCCTGCACGCCGAGGGCAAGGTCAGCGTCTTCCCCGCGGTCGGCTACACCAGCCCGAACCAGTCGCACTTCACCTCGCGCCACTTCTGGGAGATCGGCGAGATCGAGGTCGGCTTCCGGACCGGCTGGCTCGGCCGCTACCTGGACATCGTCGGGGACGAGGAGAACCCGCTCCAGGGCCTCTCGATGGACGGCAGCCTCTCCCCCATGCTGGCGACCGCGGTGAAGCCGGTGGCCGCCGTCGACAGCGTCACCGACTACGACTTCTGGGCCCGGGTCGACGAGCCCGTGACCGACGAGATGTTCAAGAGCTTCGGCCGCTTCGGCGGCTTCCCCGCCGACTCCGCGCCGATGGCGCAGACGCGCAAGGCGATCTCCCGTGCGGAGAAGCTGCGCCAGGACCTCGGCCGCTTCGACGAGTTCACGAGCCCGGTCCCGTATCCGAACAGCGGCTTCGCCGACCAGCTCGCCGGCATCGCCGCCCTGATCGGCGCCGGGATGCCGCTCCGCTGCGTCACCGTCAGCGGCCAGGGCGGCTACGACACCCACTCCGACCAGGCCGAGGACTTCGTCCGCAACATCGGCCGCACCTGCGACGCCCTGCTCGCCTTCCAGCG
>DATENL010000304.1:0-4497 GCA_035275105.1 Thermoleophilaceae bacterium | reverse complement strand
CGCTCGGCGCGCCGGCGTGCTCGCGCCCGCGCCTGTCCGATCCGGCGTCTGCGGACGGCCAGCCCACGCGCCGCGATCGGGGCGGTCAGGGCCGCCGCGAGCAGCGCGAGTACGAGTAGCTCCAGGAGCACGGGAGCCGGTCAGCCGCCCGCGGCGCGCGGGAAGAAGATGACCCGGTCCGCGTCGACGGGGATCTCGCGGTACCCCTTCACCATCAGAGCCTCGCGCCGGCCGCTGCCGGGCTCGGTGGTGGGCACGGCCGCCCACATGCCGGCGTCGAGCTGGCGCCGGAACTCCTCCACGAGCCGCTCCTCGTCCTCGCGCACGCGCGGGTCGCCCTCGGCGAGGAGGACCTCTCCGTGGCCCGGCTTCATGCGCAGGAACCTGATCGCTGTGCCCTTTCTCGACGGCGCGGACGGTGGACGCGCCCCACGGCGCGACTTGACCGATTATGTCAAACGGCCTGAGGCGGTCGAGCGGGCTCCGCGCGGCGCGCGAGGCCCAGGGCGTCGACCGGACCCGAGCCGGCCCCGATCGCGCGCAGGCCGTCGCGCACGGCCTCGGCTGCCACCGTGCGCGCGGCGCGGGCCGCCGCCAGCGGATCGTCCCCCAACGCGAGCCGCGCCGCGAGGGTCGAGGAGTGCGTGCACCCCGAGCCGTGGGCCGCGCCCGACGGATGGCGCTCGCCGGCGATCCGCTCCAACCGCTGGCCGTCGTAGAAGACGTCGTCGCCCGTCGTGCCGTGGCCGCCCGTGACGACGACCGCCTCCGGGCCGAGTGCGTGGACGCGCCGGGCGAGCTCGTCGGGATCGAGCTCATCCGTGGCCCCCACCAGCGTGCGCGCCTCGGGCAGGTTGGGCGTGACGACCGTGGCGCGCGGAACGAGCAGCTCCACCAGGGCCCCGCTCGCGGCCGGGTCGAGCAGCGCCGCGCCGCTCTCGGCGACCATCACCGGGTCGAGGACCACGGCCGCGTCCCCGACCAGCTCCAGCGCCCGCGCGACAGCCTCGATCGTGGCGACGTCGCCGAGCATCCCGATCTTGACCGCGTCCACGCCGATGTCGGTCGCGACGGCGCGGACCTGCGCCACGATCGTCTCCGGTGGAACCGGGTGGACCGCCTCCACGGCAAGCGTGTTCTGCGCGGTGATCGCGGTGATCGCGGTCATCCCGTGCACCCCCGCGCGCGCGAAGGCCTTGAGGTCGGCCTGGATCCCCGCTCCGCCGCCCGAGTCCGAGCCCGCGATCGAGAGCACGCGGGCGAGCTGTCCGTTCGCTGGCTGCATGGCCGTCAGCCGCTGAGGGTAGGCCGCGGCGGCTCACGCCGCGGTCCTCTCGTAGTCGCCGAGGCCGTCGCGCCGGATGAGCCCGAGCAGCTCCAAGCGGCCGAGGGCGGCCCGCAGGCCGGCGGCGGACATCGAGGCGCTCTCCGCGGCCTCGTCCAGGGGCTCGCCTCCCTCGACGGCCCGCAGGACCGCTCGCAGGCCCGGCTCGAGCTCAGGCTGAGCCGCCGCGGACCGACTCGGCGCTGCACCCTCCCAACCGCCCGCCCCGAAGATGACGTCGAGCACGTCGGCGGCGCCGCGCACGGGGTGCGCCCCCTCGAGCAGCAGCTGGTTCGCGCCCGCCGCGATGCGCGACGTGACGCGGCCGGGCACGGCGCACACGTCGCGCCCGAGGTCCTGCGCGAAGCCGACGGTGATGAGCGAGCCCGACCGCTCCGCCGCCTCGACGACGATCGTGACCGAGGCGATCCCGGCCATGATCCGGTTGCGGGCCGGAAACGTCCAGCGCGCCGGCCGGGCGCCGGGCGGAAGCTCCGACACGATCGCCCCGCTGGCCCTGATCCGCTCGAACAGCGCACGGTTGGTGCGCGGGTACGGGACGTCCGCCCCGCAGCCGAGCACGGCGACCGTGGAGCCGCCCGCGTCGAGGGCCCCGCGGTGGGCGGCGGCGTCGATCCCGAGCGCCAGTCCGCTCACGACCGCGACGCCGGCGCCGGCGAGCCCGCGACCGAGCGCCGTCGCGACCTCGAGGCCGTAGCTCGATGCTCGGCGCGTGCCCACCACGGCCGCCGCCGGGCCTCCGCAAAGCCCGGCAAGGCGAGCCGGCGACGCGGTCGAGTGGAGCAGCGCCGGCGGGTCGACCAGCTCGAGCAACTGGCTCGGGTACTCAGGCTCGTGCCGGCAGACGCCGTGTAGTCCAGCCGCCGCAAGCCGAGCCAGCGCACGCTCGCCGTCGAACTCGCGGAGCATGCGCCTCGCTGCCTGTTT
Organism: Thermoleophilaceae bacterium; assembly: GCA_035275105.1. Taxonomy (GTDB): domain Bacteria; phylum Actinomycetota; class Thermoleophilia; order Solirubrobacterales; family Thermoleophilaceae; genus AC-37. The sequence continues at coordinate 2,225 of DATENL010000304.1, read as the reverse complement.
CATCCCGCCCCCGACGGCGGCCACCAGCTCGCCATCGTCGAGAGCGAGGATCTGCGCCGCGCGGCGCCTACCCGCGAGGTGACCGGCGATCCGCGGAGACAGGAACCCCACGAGCGCGGCCCGGCGCAGGCACGGGGTGCAGGGAGTCACGCCGCCACCGCGTCGGCCGCTCCGAGCCGGTAGCCGATCGCCTCGTCGAGGTCGCTCGCCTCGACGCGGTCGCGACCGTCGAGGTCGGCGATCGTCCGCGCGAGCCGGAGGATGCGGTCCTGACCTCGCAGGCTCACGGGTCGCGCCCGAGCGGACGCGCCGAGCGCGGCCTCGAGCTGCGGCGGGACCCGCACGAGCGAGCGCGTCTGCGCGGCGTCCATGCCGGCGTTGCAGGCCGCCCGGGTGCCCGCCAGGCGCGCGGCCTGCCGCTCGCGCGCCGAGATGACGCGCTCGCGCACCGCGGCCGAGGACTCTGGCCGGTCCGAGCCCCGCGACACGAGCTCGAGCCCCGGTCCGGCCCGCAGCGTGCAGACGAGGTCGATCCGGTCGAGCAGCGGGCCGCTCAGACGCCGGTGATAGCGGACGCGATCCGCCTCGTTGCACCTGCACTCGCCGCCCGGGCGCCCGCAGGAGCAGCCGTTGCACGCGCCGACCAGCATGAACGCCGCCGGGAAGCGGATCGATCGCTGACCGCGCACGACGTCGATCGACCCGCTCTCGAGCGGCTGGCGGAGAGCCTCCAGGGAGTCGCGCGCGAACTCCGCGAGCTCGTCGAGAAACAGGACGCCCCGGTGCGCGAGCGTGATCTCGCCCGGCCGCGGAACGGAGCCGCCTCCGATCAGCCCAGCCGACGAGATCGTGTGGTGGGGCGCCCTGAACGGCCGTCGCGTCGCGAGCCGGCCCGTGCCGAGCCCGGCGACGCTCTGGACCCGCGTGATCTCGACCGCCTCGTCGAAGCTCGGCGGCGGGAGGATGCCCGGGACGCGGCGCGCCAGCATCGTCTTGCCGACGCCCGGCGGCCCGACCATCAGCACGTTGTGCCCGCCCGCGGCCGCGATCTCCAGCGCGCGGCGGGCGTCGTCCTGCCCGCGTACGTCCGCGAGGTCCGGGCCGGCGTGCACTTCCTCGGGCCCGGTGGCGGGCGCCGCCGGCTCGGGCTGCCAGTCCCCTCGGATCAGCTCCACGAGCCGGTCGAGCGACGGGACGCCGAAGACCTCGACGTCGGGCACCAGCGCGGCCTCGGGCGCGTTCTCGACCGGCACGATCAACCGCCGGTAGCCCGCGTGCCTCGCACCCGCCCCGACCGCCACCGCCCCGTGGATCGGCCTGAGCGCGCCGCCTAGCGACAGCTCCCCGCACACGGCGTACTCGCTCAGACGCTCGGCCGGAATCTGCTCCGTGGCGGCGAGGAGAGCGACGGCGATCGCGAGGTCGAAGCTCGGGCCGGCCTTGCGCAGGTCCGCCGGGGCGAGGTTGGCCGTGAGGCGCTGCATCGGGAACTCGAGCCCCGAGTTGAGCAGCGCGGCGCGAACGCGCTCCCTGGCCTCCCGAATCGCGCGGTCGGGCAGCCCGACGACGTTGAAGCCAGGCAGTCCGCGGCGGAGGTCCACCTCGACCGTGACCTCGCTGCTGTCGATCCCGATGACCGCGAATGTGGCGACGTTGGCGAGCACGACGCCGAAGCTAGGGGTTGCCGCGTTACACGTGGGTTACGTGTGTGACGACTCCGTGAATTCTCGGGCGTTGTCGCGGAATTGGTGCGGAAGCGTCGCTGAGTCGTAACGCTCGTAACCCACAGGTGCGCCGCGTCGGCGTAGCGTCGGCCCCATGACGACGGACCGGAGGCGAATGCGGGGCGAGCTCGGCGAGCAGGCGGCGGCACGGCACCTCGTCGCTCGCGGCTACCGCATCCTCGAGCGCAACTTCCGCACCCGCCGGGGCGAGCTCGACCTGATCGCGGCGGATCCCCGCTGCATCGTCTTCTGCGAGGTGAAGACGCGGATCGCGGACGGGCGGTCGGGGCCGCTGCGGGGCATCGACGCGATCGGCCCCGCGAAGCGGCGCCGCGTGCGGGCGCTCGCCGGGGAGTGGCTCCGCGAGCGGCCGGTCGGAGCGGCGAGGCCGGCGCGGCCGCGCCTGCGATTCGACGCGATCGACGTGACGCTGTCCGCGGACGGCGCGCTGGTCGCCCTGGAGCACGTGCCGGATGCGTTCTGAGGCCGGCGGCGGACCTG
>DATENL010000303.1:0-15711 GCA_035275105.1 Thermoleophilaceae bacterium | reverse complement strand
TACGCGCTCCAGGTGCTCGCGCTCCCGCTCGTGCTGAGCGCCGTGCGGCGGCTGCCCGAGTCCGGGCGGTTCCTCGCGCACGCCGGAGAGCGGCATGGGCTGCGGGAGCTGGTCGCCACCCGGGCGGTGCGCCGGCGGGTGGTCCTCCTGGGCGCCGCCGTGTTCCTCAGCTCGATCTTCTTCGCGCCGCTCACGGAGTTCTACAACCGCTACCTCGACCGGGTCCAGGGGCTGTCGCCCGGCGAGATCGTGGCCTTCATCGTGATCACCACGGCTCCGGCGATCCCGGCGCTGCTGATCGGAGCGCGCTACGCGGACAGCCGCGGGCGCAAGCGCGTGGGCGTCCCGCTCGGCGTGCTCGGGGTGCTGCTGTACGTGGGCTTCCTGAGCACGACGACGGTCGCGATCTGGCCGCTCGCGGCCGTCGCCAACGCGCTGGCCTCGGCCAGCGGGGTGGCGCTGATCGTGTACGGCCCGGAGATGCTGCCCACGCGCGTGCGGGCGGCCGGCAACAACGCGATCCTCGCCCTCAGCGTGAGCGGCTCGGCCGTCGGGCTGGTGGTCGCCGGAGCGCTTGCCGGGCCGCTCGGGATCGGTCATGCGATCGCCGTCCTGGCCGTCTTCCCGCTCCTGACGCTCGTGCTGATCGCGCTGCGCTTTCCGGAGACGGCGGGGCGCGAGCTGGAGGACACGAGCGGCGACGTGGTCCCGCAACTCCCGCGCGCATGAAGGTTTTCAGCGGTCGTCATGAGCCGCGTGGTCGCAGCCGCCGCCGTACTGATGCTGGCGCCGCCGGGCGCCGCCGGGGCGGCGACCTGGTCCCCGCCGGAACGCGTGACCGGCAGCATGTCCGGACCCACCTGCTGTCCGGGCTTCGGGTTCTCCGACGCGGGGAACGGGCTCGCGGTCTTCACCACCCAGTCGATCGAGTCGCACACGTCCGGCGCGCTCACGGGCACGTGGTACGTCAGGCGTAACGCCGCCGGGGACTGGAGCTTCCGAGTCCTTCAGCCAGGCCACCCGGAGGCGTTCAGGACGCTGGAGCAGCGGGTGACGGCCGACGGGCGGGTGCTGGTCTTCGGCACCCGGGTCCGGTTCAGGCCCTACCGCGACCGCCCGACCGGCCTGGCGCTGCGCCGCGGGCGCCTGACGGACACGGGACTGAAGGTCGACTCGACCGAGCTCCTGCGAAAGGGCGCGCCACCGTCGTACGACTTCGCGGCCAACGAGTCGGGCGACGCCGTGGTGGCGTGGGCGGTGAAGAAGGGCAAGCACCGCGGCGTCTTCGTCCGCCGGGCGAGCGGTGGCGGCGAGTTCGGCGACGTCGTGCGCCTGGCTGAGCGGTTCGGCCGTGTGCAGGTGGCGGTGGGCCGCAACGGGCACGCGGTGGTCGCGTGGGCGCGTGGCACGCGGCTGTACGCGCGCATCGCGGCGCGTGGCGGGGGGTTCGGGGAGCGGCTCGGACTCGGACACGACGGGACCCTCCACGCGCTGGCGGCCGGACCGAGCGGGCAGATCCTGATGGCCCGCGTGCGGCCGCCCATCTCGAGGGCGAAGCTGATCGCCACGATCACCGGGCCGGGCGGGAACCCGTCCGAGGTCCACGTTCTCTCCGGTCCGGACCGGAACCTGTACGTGGCCCCTCCGCTGGCTCTGTTCGACCGCGCCGGGCGGGGGCTGGTGGCGTGGACCGACCAGGGGACGCACGTCGCGACGCTCAACGGCGGCGATCCCCGGATCGAGCCGATCCAGCCCGCGGGCGTGGTGCGGGACATGGCCGTCGGTCCGGCCGGCGGGGTCGCGCTGGCGCTGTCCGCCGGCGACGCCCTGTATGTGGCGTCTCGGGGCCGGGCCGGCGACTTCGCGCCGGCCGAGCTGGCCGCTCCCGCCGGCGACCCGATCGACGGCGCGGCGGTGGCGTTCGATCCGCTGACCGCGCAGCCGAACGTGCTTCACCTCAGGTACGTGGGAGAGGGCGAGCCGATCGACGAGGCGTACGTCGTCGCCCGCGAGCCCGGCTAGGGCGGACCGCACCCGCGCAGGGGCCGACCGCCGCCCCCACCACCTCTCGTCGGTGGGAGCGGCGGCGGGACGTACCGGCCGCGGCGGTGAGGGGACCGCCCGGCCGGAGGGCCCCTCAGGCGGGAGCGAGCGCCTCCTCGCGCATCTCCTGCGCGGTGCTCGTCTTCGCCGTCAGCAATGCGGCCAGCGCCTGGCGCTGGCGCGCGGTGAGCGTCCCCACAAGCTTGTTCTCAGGCAGGCCGAGCGAGAGCAGCAGCCGCCGGCAGCGAGCGCGGCCCCAGCGGCGCTGTGCCATCAGCACGTCGCTGATCTCCATGCTCGCGGCCTCCCACGGGCAGTGGAGCACGACCTCGGCTGCCGAGATGTCCTGCGACGCAATCTTGCGCTTCAAACCGGCGCGCGCGAGCCGCACGCGGTTGGCGTGTTGAAGCGCCCGGAGATGTTGCGGCGCAGCACTCGGCATGGCCGTATCGCCCATTCGATTCCTCCCCAGAAATCAGCTCAGTTTCAGATGTCTGCGGTCGCCCGCACGAGCGCAATCCCCACGTCGGGCTGCGCTCTTCCTGGCCTCCCGCGCCCGGCACTCCACAGTCCGGCGACGCACTGGAAACCTAAGGATCGGATCCCCGGGGGTCAACTGCCGAAACGGTGGCCGGGCCGCTAAGAGCGGGCTTTTCGTTAACGGCGCGATCACAACTCGCGCGGTCGCCCGACGGGGCTACTCAACCCGGGCCAGTGCCATCGCCGTTAACGGGACCCATGCGGTCCCCGGAGAGGTGTATACCTCCCCCGATGCGGTCGACCAAGATCGTCGCGACGATCGGACCGGCCTCGCGGGACCCGGAGGTCCTCGAGCGGATGGTGCACGCCGGGATGGACGTGGCCCGCCTGAACTTCGCCCACGGCACGAGCGAGGAGCACGCCGAGGTCGTGGCGCGGATCCGCGCCGCGTCGGAGCGGGCGGAGCGGGAGGTCGCGGTGCTCCAGGACATACCGGGGCCGAAGCTGCGGATCGGTCAGGTGGCGGGCGACCTGGCCCTGCTCGAGGTCGGGCGCCGGGTCGTGCTCACCAACGAGCGGATCGAGGGCAACTCGGAGCGGCTCCCGATCGCCTGGCCGGGCTTCGCCGAGCTCGTGGCGCCGGACGACGTCGTCTACCTGTCGGACGGCGCGATCCGCCTTCGCGTCCGCAACAGCCACGACGGGGAGGTCGAGGCCGAGGTCGAGGTCGGCGGGGCGGTGGCGTCGCGCCAGGGGCTGAACCTGCCGAACGTGACGATGTCGCTGCCGGCCGTGAGCGAGGACGACCTGCGCTCGATCGACGAGGGCGTCGGGATGGGGGTGGACCTCATGGCCCTGTCGTTCATCCGCCGCGGCGCCGACCTGGAGCCGGTTCGCCAGCGCCTCGCCGAGCACGAGAGCGACATCCCGGTGATCGCCAAGATCGAGAAGCCGCAGGCGGCGGCGAACGCCGAGGAGATCGTGGAGGCCGCCGACGGGATCATGGTCGCGCGCGGCGACCTGGGCATCGAGCTGCCGATCGAGGAGGTGCCGCTCGTCCAGAAGAAGCTCCTCCACGTCGCCGGGCAGCGCGCCAAGCCGTGCATCACCGCGACCCAGATGCTCGAGTCGATGGTCAGCTCGACCCGGCCGACGCGCGCCGAGGTGGCCGACGTCGCGAACGCGATCTTCGACGGGACCGACGCCGTGATGCTCTCGCAGGAGACGGCCATCGGCCGCGACCCGGCCGGCGCTGTGCAGATGATGGCCGCGATCGCGACGGCCACCGAGCGCGACCTGCCGTACTGGCGGATGCTCACCGAGCGCGGCCTCCGCGGCGGCGACGACCCGGCTGCGATCGCCTTCGGCGCGGTCGGCGCGGTCTACCAGCTCGGGCTCAAGGCGCTCGTCTGCCCGACCCTCACCGGCAAGACCGCGCGGTTGATCTCCTCCCACCGCCCGCAGGTGCCCGTCCTCGCGCTGTCGCCCCGGATCGAGACCGTGCGCCGCTGCGCGATCTATTGGGGCGTCCAGGGCGAGCTCGGCGAGGAGCCCGACGACACCACGGCCCTCCTCGACGTCTGCGCCGAGGCGGCCAAGCGAGCCGGCCTCTGCGAGCCCGGCGGCAAGATCGGCATCACCGCGGGCCTGCCCGTCGGCCGCGCCGGCGGCACCAACCTCTTCAAGGTCCAGGTCGTGGAATGACGTTTCGCAGAGATGTCACGTCTGTAACCCACCTGTAACGCACGATCGGCGACCCTGGAGGGGTGGGCCCTTCTGACCTTGAAATACAAGGCTTAAAGGGCCCACCCCCTGTTGATGCCGTCATTGCTCACCAGGCCGGCAAGCAGTACGGCCGCGTTGCGGGCTGGCAGCTGCGGCGCTCGGGCGTCGGGCAGGGAGCGATCGAGCACCGCGTGCGGCTCGGGCGCTTGCATCGTCTGTACCGCGACGTCTACGCAGTTGGCACGGTGGTTGACACGAGGCGCGGCCGATGGATGGCGGCGGTTCTCGCGTGTGGCCCAGATGCGGTGTTGAGCCATCTGGACGCCGGGCGACTCCACGGGATCATCCACGGCGCCGGCGCTGGCGCGTTCCATGTGACGGTGCCGAGGCGCGGCCGAAAGGCCCGCGACGGGATCACGGTCCATCGCGTGCGCTCGCTCGACTCACGCGATCACGAGCGCCTGCACGACATCCCGGTCACGAGGCTTGCGCGCACGCTGCTGGACCTCGCCGAGGTCACGAACGCGCGGCGGCTGCGCGACGCGATCGAGGCGGCTGAGCGGCTCGAGCTGTTTGACCTGAAGGAGATCCACGCGGTCATCGAGAGGAGTCCGGGACGTAGGGGCCGCCGGCCCTTGCTGGCCAGCTGTGGGGAAGCGCTCGAGGAGGCGCGGCACACCAGGTCCCACCTCGAACGCGAGTTCCTCGACGTGTGCCGGCGAGCCCGCGTGCCGCTGCCCGCCACCAACGTGAGCGTCGAGGGCGAGGACGTCGACGCCCACTGGCCGGGCACCAACCTGATCGTCGAGCTCCAGAGCTGGGCGTGGCACGGTACGCGCCAGGCCCTGCACCGCGACAGCGCTAAGGCGTTGCGGCTGGAGGTCCGCGGCTACAGGGTCCTGCCGGTCACCAGCCGGACCCTGGCGGAGGTCAGGCAGGCTCTTCCAGGACTCCTCGACAGCGCTCGAACACCCCGAGCGCCCGGTCCAGGTGCGATTGCTCGTGCGTCGCCATGACGCTCGCGCGGAGCAGGGCGTTGCCGCGCTCCACCGCGGGGTAGAGCGCGACGTTTGTGTAGACGCCGGCGTCGTAGAGCGCCTTCCAGAGCACGGCGGCATTCCAGTCGTCGCCAACGAGGACGGGCACCACGGGGGTCACGATCTCGCTCCCGTCCGGCGCGGTCGCCCCGCTGTGGACGACGGTGAAGCCGAGCTGCTCGAGCCCCCGCTCGAGGTACTTGGCGTTGTCCGCGAGCCGTGCCAGGAGCTCGGGCCCCTCGGCTGAGCGGCAGATCCGCACCGCCTCGAGCGCCGCTCCCACCGCCGCCGGAACCGCGGCCGCCGTGAACATGAACGCGCGCGACTGGATCCGGAGGAAGTCGATCACCTCGGCGGGCCCGGCGATGAAGCCGCCGCAGCTCGCCAGGGACTTCGAGAACGTCCCCATCCGCAGGTCCACCACCTCCTCGGCGGCCAGGGCCTCGCTCGCGCCGGCGCCGCGGGCGCCCAGCACGCCGACCCCGTGCGCCTCGTCGACCATGAAGCGCGCGCCGTGGGCGCGGCACAGCTCGGCGATGCGCGGCACGTCGGCCACGTCGCCCTCCATCGAGAAGACGCCGTCGACCACGACGAGCACGCCGCCGCCATCGTCGGCCGCGCGCGCGAGCATCGACTCGAGCTTGTCGATCCGGTTGTGGCGGAACGGGCGCAGCTTCGCGCGCGACATCGCCACGCCGTCCATGATCGAGGCGTGGTCGCCGGAGTCGCAGATGACGGTGTCGCCGGGGGCGAGGAGCGTCGACAGGCAGCCGACGTTCGCCTGGTAGCCGGTCGTGAAGGCGAGCGCGTCCTCGGCGCCCATCCAGTCGGCCAGCTCGCGCTCGAGCTCGAGGTGCAGCGGGATCGTGCCGTTGAGGAAGCGCGAGCCGGTGAGCGCCGTGCCGTAGCGGTCGAGCGCCGCGTGCGCGGCGTCCCGCACCCGCCGGTCGCGCGTCAGGCCGAGGTAGTTGTTCGAGCCGAGCATCACCCGCTCGGCGCCCTCCATCTCCACCACCGGCCCGGCCTCGCCCTCGAGCAGCCGGAAGTAGGGCATCATGTCCTGCTCGCGCGCCGCCCGCAGCAGCTCGAGCCGCTCGTGCGTGCGTGCTTTCTCGAACAGGTCGGTAACGGTCTGGGCCATCAGGAGTAGGTTCCCCCCGTGCCCGCGGAAAACGTGGAAGTGCGTCCCGTCCGCTCCCGGGGCGATCTAAGGCGATTCATTCGCCTGCCGTGGCGGATCTATCGTAACGAGCCGCTCTGGGTCCCCCCGCTCGTCTACGAGCGCAGGCGCTTCCTCGACAGGGACAAGAACCCGTTCTTCAGCCACGGCGAGGCCGAGTACTTCCTGGCCTGGCGCGGCGGCGAGGTGGTCGGCCGCGTGACGGCGCAGGTCGACCGCGACTTCAACGACTTCCACGGGAACGACTGGGGCATGTTCGGCTTCTTCGAGTCGGAGGACGACCCCGAGGTCGCCGGCGCCCTCCTCGACGCCGCGGAGGGCTGGCTGCGCGAGCGCGGCCGCGACCGGATGGTCGGCCCGATGGACTTCACGCTCAACGACGAGTCGGGGATCGTGATCGACGGCTTCGACAACCCGCCGCTGGTCAAGCAGCCGTACCACCCGCGCTACTACCAGGGCCTGATCGAGGGAGCCGGCGGGTTCGAGAAGGCGCAGGACCTCCTGATGTGGAACCTCGAGGTCGAGGACCGCGAGAAGGTGCTCCCGATCATCTGGGAGATGGCCGAGAAGCTCGAGCCCGAGCACGGGATCGTGCTCAAGAAGATGCGGCGGCGCAACTACATCGACGAGCTCGACCGCTTCCTCGAGATCTACAACATCGCCTGGAGCCGCAACTGGGGCTTCGTGCCGGTCCGGCGCGACGAGATGATCCAGACCTTCAAGGAGATGAAGCCGATTCTCGACGAGGACTGGCTGATGCGCTGCGACACGCCGGACGGCGAGACCGTGGGCGTGGCCCTCACGATCCCGGACATCAACCAGGTCTTCAAGCGGATGAACGGCCGCGTGCTGCCGCTCGGCTGGCTCAAGTTCCTCTGGTACAAGCCGCGGATCGACCGCGTGCGGGTCGGGTTCCTGGGCGTGAGGCCGGAGTACCAGCACACGGGCATAGCCGCCGCGATGTACGCCGAGCACTTCCGGGTGGCGGCGGTCAAGCCCCAGCACGGCGGCGAGATGGGCTGGATCCTCGAGTCGAACGAGGCGATGAACCGCGGCATGGAGGCGATGGGCGGCCGGGTCGTGAAGCGCTACCGGGTCTACGAGCGGCTTTTCCGCTAGTAGCGAACGCGCGGGCGAGGAGCCGCGCCTGGCAACCGGCGCGACCTTTACACTCGCCGTCCCCATGGATGAGGAGCACGCCGTCGAAGAGCGCCATCTCCCGGTCCTCGCCTCCGAGGCGCGGCCGAGCGAGCCGGTCCCCCAGGCCCCGCTGATGGCGCCGGCCGCCGCCGCGGCCGGTGGCCTCCTGGCGGGGTTCGTGACCTTCGTCCTGGTCCGCGCCCTGCGCGCCCGACCGCGGCGGGGCCTCTTCCGCCGCAAGCGCGGCGCCGAGCGCGCGCTCGAGATCGCCGGCTCGCGCTCGTTCCTGGTCGACGTCCACGTCATCAAGCGCTAGGGGCGCGGTGGGGGCGGCGTTGGGCGGTGCCGCGACCCGTGGCGCGGCCGTCGAGCTAGACGTCCGCCCGCCGGGCCCCTACCGGCTTCCACCAGCCGGCCGCGACGGGATCATGCGCCGCCGCGGTGGCGCGCTCGTGCGCGTGCTCCACAGGCACGACGAGCCGGTGATGGCCGCCGCCTGGGCCACCGCCGGCGCCGTCCGCATCCGCGCCGAGTCCGCGACCCGCGACGCCGCGGCGTGGGGCGTCGACCGCATGCGCTTCGCGCTCGGCGTGGACCACGACCTCGCGCCGTTCCAGCGCGAGTTCCGGGGCGACCGGCTGATCGGGCCGGTGATCCGCCGCAAGCCGTGGCTGCGGCCGATACGCCGCCCCGAGCCGTTCGAGGCGCTCGCCTGGGCGATCACCGAGCAGCTCATCGACTCCGACCGCGCCGTGCGGATCCAGCGCGCGCTCACCCGCCGCTACGGCCGCCGGAGCGCCTGCGGCACCCTGCGCGACGCCCCGGCCGCCGCCGAGCTCGCCCGCCGCTGCCAGCCGGAGCTCCAGTCGTGCGACCTCTCGGCCGGGCGCTCGCTCGCGCTGATCCGGGCGAGCCGCGAGGTCGCGGCAGGGCGCGTCGACCTCCAGCAGCACGAGCCGGCGTGGCGGCGGCTCGTCGCGATCCGCGAGATCGGCCCCTGGACGCTCGAGAAGCTCGCCTTCCACGGCCAGGGCCGCGACGACCAGCTCCCCGCGGGCGACCTGGCGTACGTGAAGGTCGTCGGGCGGCTGGCGGGGCTCGGCCGCCGCGCCGAGGTGCACGAGGTGCGCGAGTTCTTCGCGCCCTACGAGCCGTACGGCGCGCTGGCCGGGATCTACCTGCTGAACGCGCCGTACGCGTACGGCGGGCCGCCGCTCCGGGAGGGGGACCCCCGGCCGCGGCTCAGGGGCCCTGCCCCGGTAGCAGCTCGTTGGTGAACGCGCCCGCCGCTCGGCCCGCGCCCTGGAGCAGACCGCTGCCCTTCATGAACTTGGCGAACGCCCGCCACTGCTTTGGGTCCTGGTAGCCGAACGGCTTCCCGGCCGGCGGCTGGAAGAACGGCAGCGTGATCTTGACCGAGGCGCGCTGGAGCTTCGGGTCGAGGTCGGGGTTGGCGCGCAGCAGCGCGGCCACCGGCTCCTTCCGGAGGTCGTGCGTGCCGCGCGCGACCGCGCCCAGGAAGCTGCGGATCGCGTCGCCGTTCTCCCGCGCCTCCGCCTCGCTCGTGACGAAGACGAGCTCGTCGTACTGCGGCACGCCGACCTTCCCGACCGGGAGCACCACCGGGTCCTTCTTCCGCTGGCGCAGCTCGACCGCCTCGTAGTTGAGGAAGCCCCCCAGGGTGGCGTCGACCTTCTTCGTCAGGAGCGCCTGGTTCAGGTTGAAGCCGACGTTCTTCACCTTCACGCTCTGCGGCGGCACCGACGCGCGCTCGAGGATCGTCTGGAGGAAGGCCTTCTGGTAGTCGATCCCCGCGGTGCCGACGGTCTTCCCGCGGAGGTCGGCCGGCTTCTGGACGTTCGCCGCCGGGAGCGCGATGATCGAGGTCAGCGGCCGCTGCACCAGCGCCCCGACCGAGACGAGCCTCAGCCCCTTGTCGCGCGCGCGCAGCACCTCGGGCTCGTACGAGATCGCGAGGTCCGCGCGGCCGGCCGCGACCTGCTTGAGCGTCGAGGCCGGGTCGGACGGGGTGCGGATCTTCACGTCGAGCCCGACGTCCTTGAAGTGGCCGTTCGCCTGGGCCGCGTAGATCCCCGCGTGGTCGGCGTTGGGCAGGAAGTCCAAGAGGAGCTGGAGCTGCTCGGTGCTGCTCGGCGTCGTGCGCTCCTCGCGCTCGCCGCAACCGGCGAGCAGCAGCGCGGCGAGCGCCGCCAGGCAGGCGACGGCGCGCCTCACGCGCGGCTCCACGGGGCGGCCACCCGCTGGATGACGGAGACCGCCGCGAACATCAGAAGCGACATCAGCATGAGCACCACTATGCCCGCATACACGCGCGGCGTCTCCAGCTGGTTGATGCCGAGCAGCACGAGCCGGCCCAGGCCGCGGTCCGCTCCGGCCCATTCCCCGAAGACCGCGCCGATCACCGCGACGGTCGCCGCCACGCGGAGGCCGCTGAACAGGTTCGGCACCGCCGACGGCAGCTCGACCTTCAGGAGCGTCCTCCATCGCGAGGCGCCCATGCCGCGAGCGAGCTTGAGCAGCTGCTCGTCCACCGACCGCAGCCCGTCGACCAGGTTGACGGTGATCGGGAAGAAGCAGATCAGCGCGACGATCGCGATCTTCGGGCCGATCCCGTAGTCGAAGGCCAGCACGAATATGACCGCGGCGACGGGGATCGGGATCGCCTGGGACGCGATCAGGAGCGGATAGGCGGCGTCGCGGAGCGGTCGCCACAGGTGCATCAGCACGGCGGCGAGGACGCCGAGCGCGACGGCCAGCGCCAGGCCCAGCAGCACCTCCTGCAGCGTGGTCCAGGCGTTTTCCATCAGGAGCCCCCAGTCGTCCCCGAGCGCCCGCGCGGTCTCGACCGGCGACGCCAGCGTGAGGTCGTCGACGCCGGGGAGGCTCGCGATCGCCTGCCAGAGCCCGAGCGCGGCCAGGAGCAGGCCCGCGGTGAGCGCCGCTCGCCTCACGCGGCGAGCGCCTCCAGCGCGCGCGACTTAAGCTCGACGAAGTCCGGGTCGGCCACGAGGTCGAGGCGCCGGCGCGGGCGCGGCAGGGCGACCTCGAGCTCGGCGCGGACCCGCCCGGGCCGCGGCGAGAGCACCGCCACGCGGTCGGCCAGCAGGATCGCCTCCTCCACGTCGTGCGTCACGAGCAGGACGGTGCGCGGCACCTCGGCGAGGGCCGCCTCGAGCCACTCCTGCATCGCGCCGCGAGTGATCGAGTCGAGCGCGCCGAACGGCTCGTCGAGCAGCAGCACCGGCCGGTCGGGAAGCAGCGTGCGCAGGAACGCGACCCGCTGGCGCATCCCGCCCGAGAGCTCCTCGGGCCGCGCGCGCTCGAGCTCCGCCAGGCCGAAGCGCTCGAACAGCGGCGCCGCCCGCCGGCGCGCGTCGGTGCGGCGGACGCCGGCGCACTCGAGCGCGAGCGCGGCGTTGCCGGCGGCGTCGCGCCAGGGCACGAGCAGGTCGTGCTGGGGCATCAGCGAGCAGGCGTCGCGGCGCTCGGGCGCGCCGGCGACCTCGACCAGACCCCCGCCGGGGTCCTGGAGGCCCGCCACCAGCTCGAGCAGCGTCGACTTCCCGCAGCCCGACGGCCCGACGACCGCCACGACCTCGCCCTCGCGGACGGTGAGGTCGAGGCCGGCTAGCGCCGTCACCTCGTCGCCGCGCCGTGACCGGTAGCCGTGCGTCACGGCCACGGCCCTCACTGCGACCTTCTGAATGGAACGAGGCTCCTCGACGGGAGCCTCGAGCCTCGTGGCCATCGCTCCCTCCGCGGGCATTACCCCACAGGTTCGAAGGGTCAGCGCCGGGCGATCCGTGTCGTGAGCGCTATCTCAGCCCGCCTACCCGCGAGCCCCCCTGGTTTGTCGTACGGCGATGTTACCTGGCGCTACCTCACCCGCATGCTCGCGTGGCCCTGGCGCGCCTTGCCGCGCCGGTCCACCGTGGTCAGCCGGAGGGTGTAGTGCCCGCGCGGCACGTGCCGCAGGACGACCCTGGCGCGGCCGTGCCGGACGTTCGCCTTCCCGCGCGCCGCTGTGCGGCCGTGCGAACGAAGCCGTAGCCGGACCTTCGCGGCTCGCTGCGCGTTCGCGAAGTTGACGGTGCAGACCACCTTGAGCTTCTTGGTCTTCTTCGTCCTCGCGACCTTGCAGGCGATAACCGCGTCGCGGCCCGCCGGGCCCTGGAGGCCGCGGGGACCGATCGGCCCGCGCGGGCCCTGGGCGCCGGTGTCGCCCTTCGGGCCCTGGGAACCCTGCGGGCCCTGGGAACCGTTCTGGCCTGGAGCCCCGGGTGCCCCGTCCTGGCCGTTCGTCCCGTTCTGGCCGGGAGCACCGGGTGCCCCGTTCTGTCCGTTCGTCCCGTTCTGGCCGGGAGCCCCGGGAGCCCCGGGAGTTCCGGGAGTTCCGGGAGCTCCCTTGCAGGCCTCGTCTCCCGGCTGGCACGGCGCCGCGGCAGCGGTGCCGCTCAGGTTCACGACGGTCGGGCTGTTCGGAGCGTTCGACCTGATGTTCATCTTCGCCGCCCGCGAGGATGCCCCGGGCCTGGGCGCGAACCGCACGGTGATCGTGCAGCTCGACCCGGCCGGCACGCTGCCGCCGCAGTCGCTCGAGCCGACGAAGAAGTCGTCCGCGTCGGTGTCCGAGAAGGTCACGCCGTGCACGATCAGTGGCGCGGTGCCGTTGTTCGTGACGGTCACGCTCTTCGGAGCGCTCACCGTGGTCGCCGGCTGGCTGCCGAACGCCGCGGGCGTCGTGGCGTCCGCGGTGGGCGTCTCGTACGAGATCGTCACCGATGCCGCGGTCCCGTCCGTCGGCTGGTCGGATGTGAACGTCGCCGGAGTCAGCGACGAGCCGCCGCCGCCGCCGCCGCCGCCGGTGCTGTCGCTCCCACCCCCGCCCCCGCCGTAGTGGCCACCACCGCCACCACCGCCGGCGCCGGAGGTCACCGGTGCGTCACCGCCCGCGCCGCCCGATCCGATGCTTCCATCGTCGCCCGGCTCTCCGTCAGTGCAGCTGACTCCGCCGTCGCCCCCGGCCGCTGTGGTCGGGGTCTTTCCGCCTGAGTTCGAGCAGAGGCTGGCACCGGTCCCGTCGCCGCCGCCCGGGCCGCCGGACGCGTTGTCGGCCGCGCCACCACCACCGGCCGCAACGACCAGCCGGGATGCCAGGCTGTTCGGCGCCGTCTGCGTGAGGAACCGCAGGTCGGACCCGCCACCGCCACCTGCCGCCGGACTCGCGCCGCTGAAGCTCCCACCGTTCGCGCCGCCGTTGAAGCCGCCTGTGCCGGTGCCCGACGAGAGTGCGCTGTTAGCCCCGTCCCCACCGACTTCCACGTATAGGACCTGTCCCGGTGTCACGGACAAATCGCCCGTCACCCGGGAGCCCTGGCCGCCTACCGCAAAGCTGGCGTCGCCGCCTGACCCGCCGATCGCGACCACGTGAAGGGTCGTCACGCCCTCGGGGACCACGAAGGTCTGCTCGTGGTTCCCGCTCGGGTTGTACGCGAACGTCGCCGTCTGGGTGGCCGCCTGCGCCGTCCCGGCGAACGCGACGAACGACAGGAGCACCGCGACGAACGGCAGCAGCCTCTTGAGCATGGTGTGGACCTCCGTGTGGGGGAACGGGCTCCCGCGAGCCCGGGGTGCGAGTCCGGCTAACGAATCACCCTATTCGGGGGGAGGCGGACCCGCAACCGGTAAACGGCGGCTTAACGCGCCACGGCCGGCACGCCGCGGCCGCCCGCGAGCGCGTTCACGAACACCTCGAGCTGCTTCGTGGTCCAGCACTCGAAGACGCCGTCGCAGTACGGCTCGTACGCCTGGATCACCGAGTCGCCGTAGTTCCAGTAGAGCTTGGGCTCGGGGTTCATCCAGAAGGTGCGGCCGGCGCGCTCGGAGATCCGCGCGAACGCCTCCGCGTGCGGCTCGCGGCCATTTGTGCGGGCGTCGCCCAGCACGATCACGGTGGAGCGCGGGTCGAGGTCGTCCACCACCTGGCCGAGGAACTCGAGCCACACGCGGCCGTAGTCGGTGTAGCCGGACACGTCGGCAACGCCGGCGTCGGTCGCGATCGCGTGCGAGACGGCCTTGAAGGACCGCTCGCGCTCGAACACGTCGGTCACCTCGCTGATCCGCTCGACGAAGACGAACGAGCGCAGCTTGCGGAACGAGTCGTGGAGCGCGTGGAGCACGCTTAGGAAGAACACCGACGCGCTGGTGACGCTGGTCGAGACGTCGCAGAGCACGTAGACCTCCGGCCGGCGCGGTCGCCGGTGGCGGTAGCGGATGTTCATCGGCACGCCGCCCGTCTCGAGCGAGGCGCGCATGGTGCGGCGGAAGTCGACCACGGCCGACCGGCGCCTGCCGCCCTGCTCGTGCCCGTGCGTCGCGAGCCGGCGCTTGAGCTGCGCCACGACGCGGTGGACGGCCGCCAGGTCCTGGAGCGGCCCGCTCGGCAGCGCGCGGTCGAGCTCGCGCAGCGGCTTGGCGGGCGGCAGCGACTGGGTGCGCTCGATCAGCGCCCGCTCGAGCTCGCGCCGCAGGTGGCGCTCGAACTCGCGCAGCCGATCCTGCGGGACGCTGTCGGGGTCGGGCAGCTCGCGGCCGCCCGCCTCGCCCTTCAGCTCGAGCGCGCGCCGGATGCGCTGTACGTCCACGCCGATCACGCCCGAGCCCTCGCCCTGGCGGCCGAAGGCCGCGATCGCGAGCCGCGCCATGTCGCGCATCTCGCCGTCCGAGCCGGCGCGGACCGCCTCGCGGATCCGCTCGCGCAGCTCCTCGAAGTCCATCCGCTCGCCGCCGGAGAAGCGCTCCTCGCGCAGGCCCCGCTCGACCGCCTCGCGCTCCACGGCGCGGAAGAAGAAGCGATCGAAGATCAGCTCGAAGACCCGCCGGTCCTCCTGCGACTTGGCGAGCGTCGCCGCGAGCGCCTCGCGGAAGTCCTCCTGGTCGGTCCACGACAGCTCGCCGAGCGCGTTGAATGCGTCGAGCAGCTCCGACGTGCCGACCGCGAGCCCCTCGCGGCGCAGCTCGTCGGCCAGCTCGAGGACCCGCGGCGCGAAGCCGGGCGGTCCCGCCTCCGGAAGGCCGCCGTAGATCGCGCGGCCCGCCGCCCGGGGGCGGCCGCTACCCGGTGAGCTTCCCGAGGACGCCATCGTTGAGCTTGACGCCCACCCGCTCCGCGACCACGTCGAGGTCGGTGCGGTGCTTGACGATGATGCTCATCGTCCGCTCGAAGACGGACCCGTCGATGTCGTCGGCGCCGAGCATCAGGAGCGCGCGCGCCCAGTCGATCGACTCCGCGATCGACGGCGGCTTCTTGAGGTCGAGCCCGCGAACCATGTGCACGACCTCGACGAGCTTGCGCGCCATCGTCTCCGAGAGCTCCGGGGCGTGCAGCCGAACGATCTCGAGCTCGCGCTCGACGTTCGGGTAGTCGAGCCAGAGGTAGAGGCAGCGGCGCTTGAGCGCCTCGGTCAGCTCGCGCGAGTTGTTGGAGGTGAGCAGCACCAGCGGGTGGCTCGACGCCTCGATCACGCCCAGCTCCGGGATCGAGATCTGGAAGTCCGACAGGACCTCGAGCAGCATCGCCTCGAACTCCTGGTCGGTCTTGTCGATCTCGTCGATCAGCAGGACCACCGGCTCCTCGGAGGCGATCCCAGTCAGCAGCGGCCGCGGAAGCAGGAAGTCCTCGCCGAAGATGTCCTCCTTGACGTCCTCCCAGCCCGCCTCGCGCGCCTCGGTCTGGATGCGCAGCAGCTGCTTGCGGTAGTTCCACTCGTAGAGAGCCTTGGCCTCGTCGAGGCCTTCGTAGCACTGGAGCCGGATCAGGTCGCGGCCGGTCGCGCGCGAGAGCGCCTTGGCCAGCTCGGTCTTGCCGACGCCTGCGGGGCCCTCGACCAGGACCGGCTTGCCGAGCCGCTGCGCGAGGAACGAGACGAGCGCGGCAGGCTCGTCGGCCAGGTAGTCGACGCGAGCCAGCGCCTCGCGGACCTCGGCTACCGAGTCGGGGGTCGGCACGCAGCCGATGATACGGCGCGGCCCCGGGCGGCCGGGCCACGGCCCGCACGAAGATAATGCGCCGATGCTATGCCAGCT
>DATENL010000302.1:0-2089 GCA_035275105.1 Thermoleophilaceae bacterium | reverse complement strand
CGCGGCGGAGCACGGCGACGCGGGCCTGCGCGCGCTCGGCGGGCGGCGCGAGGCGGAGCGGTATTTGGCGTCGCTCGACCGCGCCCTCGACCCGGCGTCGCTCGTCGAGGCGCTGGAGCGGCGCGCGGCCGAGGGGGGCGCCGGATAGACGTCGTCCGGCGGGCCTTCGTCGGCTCCCGCCTGCTCGTGCTGGTGGCCGCGATAGCCGGCGCGGAGCTGATCTCGTACGGGATCGGGGCCCGCGGCCCGGATCCGCAGCCGTGGTCGTCGTGGCCGCTCGGCGACGCGATCGACTTCGTGCTCGGACCGCTCGTGCGCTGGGACGCGCGCTACTACCTGGGGATAGCGACCGACGGCTACCGGCCCGACGTCGAGGCGCTGCGCGGCGCGCGGGCGTTCTTCCCGGTGTACCCCCTACTCGTGCGCGGGCTCGGCGGCTTCGCGTCGACCGGCGCCGCCGCGCTGGCCGCCATCGCCGTCTCGCTGGCGGCGTTCTGGGGCGGCCTGCGGCTGCTGCACCGCCTGGCGGCGATCGAGCTCGACCGGCGGACGGCCGACGCGACCGTGCTGCTGCTCGCCTTCGCCCCGGTCTCGTTCTTCTTCAGCGCGCCGTACACCGAGAGCCTGTTCCTGCTCCTGTCGGTCGGCGCGTTCCTCGCCGCGCGCACCGGGCGCTGGGCGCTGGCGGGCGTGGCGGCGGGGCTCGCGTCGGGCACGCGGCCCACCGGCGCGCTGCTGATCCTCCCGCTCGCGATCCTGTACCTGTACGGGCCGCGGGCCGACCGCCCCGGGTCCGGCCGGCATCCGGTTCGCCCGAACGCGCTGTGGCTCGCCCTCGCCCCCGCCGGCGTCGTCGCCTACAGCCTCTACCAGCGGCACGCGATCGGCGACGCGCTCGCGTGGCAGCACATCCAGCCGTTCTTCGGCCGGACGTCGTTCGAGTGGCCCACGGAGACGCTCCGTCAGTCCGCGGTGGCCGCGTGGGACGCGATCGCAGGCGACGGGCGCAGCGCGTACCGCGGGCCGATCCTGGTCGAGACCGCCTACCTCCCGGTCGTGGTCGCCGGCATCGTCGGCGCCTTCAGGCGCCTCCCGTTCGCCTACGGCGCCTACGCGACGGCGGCGTTCCTGGTTGCGATCGCCTCCCCCGCCTACGTCGAGCCGCTTCGCTCGCTTCCGCGCCTCATGCTTCCGGTCTTCCCGATCGTCATCTGGCTCGCGGCGTGGACGGAGGACCGGCGGATTACGAGGTACGTCGTCGCCGGGTCCGCCGTGGCGCTGGCGCTGCTCACCGCAGCGTTCGCGAGCTGGCAGCCGTACGTCTAGAGCGCGCCCTCGCGGAAGGCGATCGCGATCGCGTGCTCGCGGTTGCGCGCACCGAGCTTGGCCAGCGTCGTCCGGACCCGGCTGCGCACCGTGTGCTCGCTCACCGTCAGCGCGCCCGCGACCTGCATCGTGGTCAGGCCGTCGGCGAGCAGCACCAGCACGTCGAGCTCGCGCTCGGTGAGCGCCGCCGTCAGGCGCGGCCTCCGGGGCCGGCGCGCCGCGAGCGAGAGGTACTCGTCGAGGTCGCCGAGCGCCTCCAGTGCGGTCTCGATCACCCTCGCCTCCATCGAGACGCGCGAATCTAGTCCTTTCCATGGCCGCCGTCAGCGGCTGCAACGGAGCTTGCCGCCCGGGTCCGGACGTCGAGTCGTCACTTATGCCGCCTATAGCCGGCATAAGTGACGAGTGAACGCGTGGAGCGCCGTCATTGGCCGCTGTTGCGGTGGCGCGGCCCCGCGTTTGGCGGAGAGCCGCCTGACTATGCTCGCGCCGTGCGGCTGCGGAACCAGCTCCTCGTGCTGCTCGCCGCCTTCGCCGCCGTCACCGGGCTCGCCGAGCTGGCCGGCGCGGCCAACCTGGGCACCGCCATGGCCTTCGGGCAGATGGCCTTCGTCATCGCGCTGGTGGCCCTTCTGTGGCGCGCCTGAGGTCCTCGGGCGTGTCCACGCTCCGCAGCGCGTCCGCGGGGAGCTCCACCCGCACCGGGTCGAGCGCCGCGACGGCTGCGCGCAGCGGCTCGCCGTCCGCCGCCGCCGACCGCAGC
>DATENL010000301.1:0-11248 GCA_035275105.1 Thermoleophilaceae bacterium | reverse complement strand
TCGATCTCGGCGGTCGCGGCCTGCAGGCTGCGCTCGGCCTCGGCGGTCTCCGTCGCTCGTGCGGCGGCCTCGGCCCGGGCCTGGGCAAGCTCCTCGCGGGCGGTCGCCAGCTCGCTGCGCGTGTCGGCCAGGACCTCGCGGGTCTCCGCCAGGGCCTTCCGCGCGTGTGCGCGCAGCTCGCGCTCGTTCTCGGCGGCCTCCAGCGCGCGTTGCTCAGCGGGCGTCGGCGCGGACGCCTCCGTGGGGTGACCGATCCGGTCCGTGTGTCGATGGTCCCTCATCTGAAACTCAGCGTACGGCGTCGTGCCTGCGCCGAACCATCGTAAGCGGGAGATAGCGATGCCGCAAGCCCCGCTTGCAGGATTTCGCGCAACCCGATCGCCGTAGAGTTGCGCGCCGATGCCCGACGCAGACCCGTTCGCCCCCGCGGCCGCGGCAGGGATCCACCGGCTCGCGATCCCTACTCCGTTCGCCGTCGGACGGGTGAACGTCTACCTGATCGAGGACGACCCGCTGACGCTGGTGGACAGCGGGCCCAACTCCGGCATATCGCTCGACGAGGTGGACCGGCAGCTGGCCGCGCTCGGCAGGAGGATCGACGACCTCGAGCTGATCCTGATCACCCACCAGCACATCGACCACATCGGCCTGGTCGAGATCCTGCGGTCGCGGTCGGGCGCCGACGTCGCGGCGATCGAGCAGCTCGTGCCGTTCGTCGAGCGCTACCGCGAGGCCGCCACGGCGGAGGACGAGTTCGCGACGGAGACGATGCTCCGCCACGGGATCCCTCCCGAGGTCGTGCAGGCGCTTCGCGCCGTCTCGAGCGGCTTCCGCGCCTGGGGTGCGCGCGCCGACGTCACCCGCACCCTGCACGACAATGAGGTGATCGAGCTACGCGACCGCTCGCTCCGCGTCGCCTTCCGCCCCGGCCACAGCCCGACCGACACGGTCTTCCACGACGAGGAGCGCCGGATCCTCATCGCCGCGGATCACCTCATCGCCCACGTGTCGTCCAACCCGCTCCTGACCAGGCCGGTCGGCGGCGGCGAGCGGCGGCGAGCGCTGGTGGAGTACCTCGAGTCCCTGCGCAAGACGCGCTCGATGGACGTCGAGCTCGTGCTGCCGGGCCACGGCGACCCGATCACGGACCACCGGAAGTTGGTCGACTCGCGGCTCGAACTGCACGCCCGGCGCGCGAACAAGATCCACGGCCTGATCGCGGCCGAGGGGCCGCTGTCGGCACACGCGATCGCCCAGCGCCTGTGGGGCGACATCGCGGTCACGCAGGCGTTCCTGACGCTCTCCGAGGTCATCGGGCACACGGACATCCTCGAGCTCGAGGGCCGCGTGCGGATGCTGGAGGACGACGGCGTCGTCCGCTACGAGGCCACCTGATGGCAGACGCCGAGCCGCGCCCCGACAGGATCGAGAACCGCGTCGCGGCGTTCCTGCTCGCGCTCGTGCCTGGCGGGCTGGTCGTCTACTTCAGCTTCAACGCCGGCGGGTTCTTCCCCGGGACCGTCGGGCTCGCGTGCGTGATCGTGATCCAGCTCCTGATCGTGCGGGTGCTCCTGGCCGATCACCCGTTCGAGGGCTTCCGCAGCGGCGTCGCGGTCATCGGCGCGCCGCTCGCCGCGTTCACCGCCTGGATCCTCCTGTCGGGGCTGTGGTCCGACTCCCACGACCGCGTGCTGATCGAGTTCGACCGCGCGCTGCTCTACCTCGTCTTGTTCCTGCTCTTCGGCGTGACCGTCCGCACTGCCACGCGCATCCCGTGGATGGTGCGCGGCCTGGCGGCCGCGATCGTCCTGGTGAGCGGCGTCGGGCTGTTCAGCCGCCTGCGGCCGGACGTGCTCGAGACGACGTCGAACCTGGCGATCAATCGGCTCGCCTATCCCGTGACGTACTGGAACGCGCTCGGTCTCCTCGCGGCGATCGGGATCCTGCTCCTGCTCGGGCTGTCCGCCAGCAGGACCGAGCACCGGATCACGCGCGCGGCCGCGGCGGCGGCGGTGCCGATCCTCGCGCTGACCATCTACTTCACCTTCTCCCGCGGGGCGCTCCTGGGGCTCGCGATCGCACTGCCGGTCTTCCTCTTCGCGGGCCGCTCGACCGGCCTGCTCGGCACGATCGCGGCGACGGTGCCGACCACGCTGTACGCGATCGTCGACGCCTATCGGCAGGACGTCCTGTCCTCCAACACGCCCAAGACGGCGGCCGCCGTCGCGCAGGGCGACCACCTGCTCAAGGTCGCGATCGCGTGCGTGCTGATGGCGTTCCTGATCCGGATCGTCACGGCGTACCTGGTCGACCCGCTCCTGGAGGGCATCGAGCTCACGGCCGAGCGCCGCCGCCGGGCCTGGATCGCGACCGGTACGGCGCTCGGCGTGGCGCTGCTCGTCGCGCTGGCCGCCGGCTTGCCGGGCCGGCTCAGCCACCAGTACGACCTGTTCGTCCACTCGGCGCCGAAGGCGTCCGGCGGCGACCTCCGCGTGCGCTTCACGGACCCGAGCAACAACGGCCGGCTCGACCACTGGCGCGCGGCGGTCGACGAGTTCGACGCCGAGCCGTTCCACGGCGGGGGCGCCGGCACGTACGAGTACGCGTGGAACCGCCACCGCGACGTGGACCTCCGCGTCGTCGACGCCCACAACCTGTACGTCGAGGTCCTGGCCGAGTACGGCATCGTCGGGCTGCTCCTGCTGCTGCTCACGATCGCCGGGATCGCGGTGACGCTCGCGCTCCGGCTGAGCAGCCGCAACCGAACCCTCTACGCCGCGCTGCTCGCCGCCGTCGTCGCGTGGGCCGCCCACGCCGGGTTCGATTGGCACTGGGAGATGCCCGCCGTCACGGCGTGGCTGTTCGCCGTCGGAGGCGCCGTCGCCGCGGCGCGGGCAGGCGCGCGTGCACCCGTCGGCCCCACGGCGCAGCGCAGCCGCGTGCCGGTGGCGGCGGGGCTGGTCGTCGCCGCGATCACGCCGGCCCTCCTGCTGTTCTCGCAGTCGGACCTCAACAGCGCGGCGGCCGACTTCGACCACGGCCGCGGCAACTGCCTCGCCGCCTCGCGGAGCGCGATCGACGCGATCGACGACCTCTCGCTGCGCCCCCAGCCGTACCGGATGCTCGGCTACTGCGACATCAAGCGCGGCCACCCCGCCGAGGCGATCGCCGCTATGCGGCGGGCGGTCGAGCGCGGGCCCGAGGACTGGGAGTCGCACTGGGGGCTCGCGCTGGCCCTGGCGAGCGACGGGCGGAAGCCGATCGCCGAGGTGCGGCGGGCGCTCGTGCTCAACCCGCAGGAGGAGGTCGTGAAGAACGCGGCGGCCAGCCTGAGCGAGGCGAAGGGCCCGAAGGCGCTCCGGAGGACCGCGGAGGCCCAGCTCGACGACGCGCTCACGAGCGGCGCGCTCACGTTCAAGTGAGCCCGGCTACTCGCGGCTGAGGGTGCCGGTGCAGCAGCCGTCGATATTGAACTGGCCGGTCGGGTCCACGCCCCTGTACCGGCCGTTGGCCTGGACCTGGACGCGGTAGCGGATCCGCTTGCCGGACGGGTAGAGCACCGTGCACGTCCACGGGTTGCGCTGCCCGGTCGCGCTGCCCGGGACGCAGCGTGCGCTCTCCCCCGGCTGCCCGGGCCCCTCCGGCGTCGGCTCCCGCGGTTGCCGCACCAGGTTCTCGAGCTCGCGGTCGCTCGCGCCGCGCGGATGCTGCTGGTCGAACGTGAAGGCGGGATCGCCGCGGGACGCGACGCTCCAGAGCGCCGCGACGATGCCGATGGCGACCACCGGCGCGATGAGCAGGAGGGCACGGCGGGTCACCCGGCTGTGCGTCATGGCGCGTGAGGGTAGCCCTGCACCACTTGCGCAGGACGCGTTCGACGCCATCATGGGAGGGGATGCGCGCCGACCAGTTCGAGCGGCTGTACGACGAGCACGCCGCGCCGCTGCTCGCCTTCCTGACCTACCGCACGGGCAACCGCGTGGTGGCCGAGGACATCCTCGCCGACACGTTCGAGCGGGTCCTGCGCACGCGCCGGCGGTTCGACCCCCGGAAGGCGAGCGAGAAGACCTGGCTCTACTCGATCGCGCTCAACCTCGTGCGCGACGACGCCCGCCGGCGCGGCGCCGAGTCGCGGGCGCTGGAGCGCTCGGTGCCGGTCGCCTCGGGCGAGGGCACGACCGCCGTCGACGTCGTCGACGAGCGCGACAGCCTCGGGCGGGCGATCGAGACGCTCAGCGACGAGGAGCGCGAGTCGATCGCGCTCCGCTACGGCGCCGAGCTGACGCTGCCCGAGATCGCCCGCCTCACCGGCGAGAAGCTGACGACCGTCGAGGGCCGCGTGTACCGCGCCCTGCGCAAGCTCAGGGACGAGCTCGAGCCGGGCTAGAGGCGTACGAGGTTCGGCGCCTCGAGGCCGCGCGTGACGCCGCGGAAGTCCACGACGAGCGGAGCGAGGTCGACGATGCGCTGGGCGTCGAGCCCCGGGTGCGCGGTCACGATCACGGCCACGTCGCAGCCGTCGAGCGCCTGGTCGAGCGGCTCCGAGCCGAGGCCGAACTCCGGCAGCTCGGGCACGAAGTCGTCGCAGTAGACGAGGTCCGCCCCGTGCTCGCGGAGCAGTCGCATGATCTTCAGCGCGGGCGACTCGCGCAGGTCGCCGACACCCGACTTGTAGGAGACGCCCAGCACCGCGACGCGCGACCCGCGCACCGCCTTGGCGTGCTCGTTCAGCGCGCGCGAGATCTTCTCGAGGCAGAAGTACGGCATGTTCTGGTTGACCTCGCCGGCCAGCTCGATGAACTCGGTGGGCCGGTCGTACTCGCGCGCCTTCCAGGCCAGGTAGAACGGGTCGACCGGCAGGCAGTGCCCGCCCATGCCCGGACCGGGGTCGAAGCGCATGAAGCCGTAGGGCTTGGTGGCGGCGGCCTCGACCACCTCCCACACGTCGATCTTCATCCGGTCGCACAGCATCGCGAGCTCGTTGACCATCGCGATGTTCACCGATCGGAAGACGTTCTCGAGCAGCTTCGTGAGCTCGGCCGCCTCGAGCGTCGAGACCTCCACCAGGTTGTCGCAGACGGTCTCGTAGAAGGCCACGGCGCGCTTCTGGCACTCGGGGGTGAGGCCGGCCACGACCTTCGGCGTGGTCCGGAGCGTGTAGTCGGTGCGACCCGGGTCGACGCGCTCGGGCGAGAACGCGAGGTGGAAGTCGCGGCCGGCGGCGAGCCCCGACTCCTCCAGCAGCGGCAGGAGCCGCTCGCGCGTGGTGCCCGGGTAGGTGGTCGACTCGAGCACGACGAGCTGGCCCTCCTGGAGCACGCCCGCGAGCGCGGTGCCGGACGACACGAGCGCGCCGAGGTCGGGCTCGCGGTTGCGGGTGAGCGGCGTGGGCACCGCGATCACCACGGCGTCGGCCTTCGAGAGGTCGGCGTAGCGCGCGGTCGCCCTGAGGCGGTCGCCGACGGCCTGGAGCCGCTCGCTCGAGACGTCCTCGATGTAGCTCCGGCCCTCCTGGATGGCGGTGATCTTCCGCACGTCCGTGTCGAGGCCGATCACCTCGCAGCCGGCCTCGGCGAACGCCACCCCGAGGGGGAGCCCGACGTATCCAAGTCCGACGATCCCGATCTTCATGCGCTGGTCAGGGTAGTCGTCACAAACCGCGGCGACTGACCACGAACGGGATCGTTCGCAGCAGGATCTTCATGTCGCCCCAGAGCGACCAGTTCGCACCGTAGAGGTAGTCGATCTTCAGCATCTCGCGGAGCGGGACGCGCGCCGAGCCGAGCACCTGCCAGTGACCCGTCATGCCGGGCGGCACCTCGAGCCGGCGCCGGGCCCAGCCCTCCACCCGGCGGTCCTCGTCGGGCACGAGCGGGCGCGGGCCGACAAGGCTCATGTCGCCGCGCATCACGTTGAAGAGCTGCGGCAGCTCGTCGAGGCCGGTGCGCCTCAGCAGGCGGCCGACGCGCGTGATGCGGGGGTCGTTGGCGATCTTGAACAGGCCCTCCGCCTCGTTCAAGTCGAGGAGGTCCTGCTTGCGGCCGTCGGCGCCCACGACCATCGTGCGGAACTTGACGATCTCGAACTCGTCGTCGCGGCGGCCGATCCGCCGCTGCCGGAAGAACACCGGGCCGCGCGAGTCGAGCTTGATCGCGATCGAGATCAGGATGAACGCGGGCGTGAGCGCGAGCAGCACCAGGGAGCCGATGACCAGGTCGAACGTCCGCTTGAGCGCGCGCGACGAGCGCGACAGCCCGTAGTGGCGGAGGCCGAGGACGACGATCCCGCCGACGTCGTCGAACTCCACCGACGAGCCCACGACCTCGAACAGGCTCGGGAGCACGCTCACGTGGACGCCCAGGCCCTTGGCCAGGCGGATCACCTCGAGCACGTCGTCCGACGGGAGCGGGCCCGCGGCGATGATCACGCGGTCGACGCTCTGCCCCTTCAGCACGTGCGGCAGGCGGTGGATCTCACCAAGCAGCGGGACCGGCTCGTTGCCGTTCGACCCGAGGCGGTCCTCGCCGCGCCGGCGGCCGGACCCGAACGCGATGCGGCCGATGATCTTCGCGGGCGCCTGCCCGTGCTCCTCGAACTTGTTCCGCAGGTGGATCGCGCTCTGCCTGTCGCCGATCACCACGACCCGCTCGGGCCTCGCGACGGAGCCCACGGCCACGCGCGCCGCGGTCCGGCCGACCAGCATGACGACCAGCAGCGCGCCCCAGAACGCGACGCCCTCGGCCTGGTTCAGGTGGTCGGTCACGAGGCTCTCCTGGAAGAGGTAGACGAGCAGCGTCGACAGCGTCGCCACCTGGAGCAGGCCCGGCGCCTCCTCGAGCGTCGTCTTGCGGAGCACGAGCTGGTCGCGCTCGTAGAGGCCGGCGACCTTGCTCAGGAGCACGACCAGCGGGACGATGAAGAAGATGCCGGAGCGGAGCGCATCCTGGCGCATCAGCGTTACCGTCGTGATCGCGGCGGCCGCGGCGGTCGCGTCGACGAGGATCAGGCTGCGGCGGTAGAGGGCGTCGCGGCGGAGCGTCTCCTCCGGCCGGTCGCCCTCGGAGAAGGACCCTGGGCGCGGTAGCCGGCGCAGGTTCCTGACCAGGGCAGGGGCGGTTCGAACCGCCGGCGGCGCGGAACTGCCCCTTGCCGTTTGCTTTTCGGTCGCTGCGTCCTGCGGCATAGTCGACTTCCTGTCTGACCGACCCCTCTAAGCGTTGGCTAGCCTAGCCGCGATCCGCCGTATTCGCCAGTCCTGGTTACACGTCGTTAACCACCAATGGCCGAAGCGCGAAATCCGAGGTATGGTCGATGGGCATGAAGGCGCTTATCACGGGCGCGGCGGGGTTCATCGGATCGCATCTCTCGGAGGCTCTCCTCGATCAGGGCTGGGAGGTGGTGGGCGTGGACTCGCTGACGACCTACTACTCCCCGACGGCCAAGGTCCGCAACCTCGAGAGGCTCCGCGAGCACCCGCGCTGCCAGCTGCTCGAGCAGGACGTGCTCGACCTCGACCTCGCCTCGCTCCTGGCCGACACCGACGTGGTCTTCCACCTCGCGGCGCAGGCCGGCGTGCGCGCCAGCTGGGGGCAGAGCTTCGACGTCTACACGCAGCTCAACGTGACGGTCCTCCAGCGACTGCTCGAGGCGGCGCGCGACGCGAACCTCGACCGCTTCGTCTTCGCCTCGTCGTCGTCCGTCTACGGCGACGCGGAGAGCTTTCCCACGACCGAGGACACGACCCCGCGCCCGCTCTCGCCGTACGGCGCGACCAAGGTCCTCGGCGAGAGCCTGGTCTACCTCTACTTCCGCAACTACGGGGTGCCCGCGACCTCGCTGCGCTACTTCAGCGTCTACGGGCCGCGCCAGCGCCCGGACATGGCGTTCCACCGCGCGACCGAGGCCGCGCTCGACGACCGCGAGTTCGTGGTCTACGGCGACGGCGGCCAGACGCGCGACTTCACGTACGTGGCGGACATCGTCGCTGGCACGATCGCCGCGGGCAGGCGCAGCGTGCCCGGGGCCGTCTACAACCTCGGCGGCGGGTCGAGCGTCTCGATGCTCGAAGCTCTGGAGCTCGTCCGTGAGCTCACCGGAGACCTGCGCGTCCGGCACTCGCCCGGACAGCGCGGCGACGCCCGCGACACCGCGGCGGACATCTCCCGGGCGGCGGAGGACCTCGGCTACGCGCCGCGGTTCACCATCGCCGAAGGCCTGGCCGAGCAGGTGGCCTGGCATCGCAGTATCCGCGAGCCCGGCTCGCGACCCGCGGGCACGGACGCCATGCGGCTGACAGCGCAGATCTAATCGAATCCAGGAGGGACGAGATGAGCGGTCCAGGAGGGACGACATGAGGGTGCTGGGCGTACAGGACGGCCATAACGCGGCCGCGGCGCTCGTCGTCGACGGCGAGATCGTGGCTGCCGTCCAGGAGGAGCGCTTCAACCGCGAGAAGAACTGGTCGGGCGTCCCGCAGCGCTCGATCGAGTGGGTCCTCGAGTACGGGGGCCTGACGCCCGCCGACGTGGACCACGTCGCGATGAACGGTGCCCAGATGCCGACCCCGAAGAACCGCGACGAGCTCATGGAGGAGTACCGCGAGGTCGACTCGACCGCCGTCCGCGCGCGCCGCGCGGCCCGCTCGATCGGTCCGGTGCGCCGCGCCTACGACTCGCGCCGCCGCGACGAGCGGCGCGCGCAGATCGTGGACGCGGGGCTCGCCGAGGAGAAGGTCAGGTTCGTCGACCACCACCTCGCGCACGCCGCGGCCGCGTACTACGGCTGGGGCAGGTACGACGAGGAGGTCCTCGTGCTCACCAACGACGGCGCGGGCGACGGAATCTGCGCGTCGGTGAGCGTCGGCCGCGACGGCAAACTCGAGCGCATCGCCGAGGTGCCCGAGGCCGAGTCGATCGGCAACGTGTACGCCGTCGTGACCTTCCTGCTCGGGATGGTTCCGCTCGAGCACGAGTACAAGCTCATGGGGCTCGCCCCGTACGCCTCCGAGAAGGCCGCCAGGGCCGTCTTCGACGACCTCGACCGGCTCATGCGCGTCGACGGGATGACGTGGGCGCGCACGGGCGGGTTCCCGCCGACCTACTACAGCTACTCGGCGCTGCGCGAGCTGTTCGAGTACCGCCGCTTCGACGCGATCTGCGCGGGGCTCCAGCTGTGGGTCGAGAAGATGCTGGTCGAGTGGGTGCGCGCCTGCATCCGGGAGACAGGCATCCGCAAGCTCGCCCTCAGCGGCGGCACGTTCATGAACGTGAAGGTGAACAAGCTCCTGGGCGAGCTGCCGGAGGTCGACGACCTGTTCGTCTTCCCCTCGTGCGGCGACGAGAGCAACTCGATGGGCGCCGCGTACACCGTCGAGGCGGAACTGGGCAACCGCCACATCCCGGCGCTGCGGGACCTGTACCTCGGTCCCGAGGCGAGCGACGAGGAGATCAAGCGGGCGCTGCCCGCCGGCCTCACCTCGTACCGCCCGGACGACATGGAGCGCGAGGTCGCCGACCTCCTCGCCCGCGGGGAGATCGTCGGGCGGTTCGCGGGTCGCGCCGAGTTCGGCGCGCGCGCGCTGGGCAACCGCTCGATCCTCGCGGACGCGTCGCGCCCGGACGCCGTGCGGGTCATCAACGACATGATCAAGAGCCGCGACTTCTGGATGCCGTTCGCCCCGGCGATCCTCGACGAGCGGGCGTCGGACTACCTGATCAACCCCAAGGGGCTCGAGTCGCCGTACATGATCCTGTCGTTCGACACGACGGACAAGCGCGGCGACCTCCAGGCGGCGATCCACGCGAGCGACTTCACGGCTCGGCCCGAGGTCGTCTACCGGGACTGGAACCCGTCGTTCCACCGCATCCTCAAGCACTACGAGTCGCGCACGGGACGCGGCGGGCTGTTGAACACCTCGTTCAACCTGCACGGGTTCCCGATCGTCAACTCGCCCGAGGACGCGGTCGACGTGCTCCAGCGCTCCGGCCTGCGGCACCTCGCCGTGGGGCCGTACCTCGTGACGAAGGCCGAGGCCGCCGCACGGGCAGCGTGAACCCGGACCTAAGGTAGGCCCAGCTATGTGCGGGATCGCCGGACAGGTCAGGGACGACGGGTCACCGGTCGAGGCGGCGCTGCTCGACTCGATGTGCGACGCGCTGGAGCACCGCGGGCCGGACTCCCGCGGCGTGCACCGCTCGGACGGCTCGGGTCTGGCGATCCAGCGGCTGCGCGTGATCGACCTGGACACGGGCGACCAGCCGATCTACAACGAGGACCGGTCGGTGGCCGTCGTTCTGAACGGCGAGATCTACAACTACCGCGAGCTGCGCGAGGAGCTGCGCGGCCGCGGCCACGAGCTTGCCACCCGCGGCGACACCGAGGTCATCGCGCACCTCTACGAGGAGGAGGGCCCGAGCTGCGTCCGGCGGCTCCACGGCATGTTCGCGTTCGCGGTCTGGGACGCCCGCCGCCGCCAGCTCGTGCTCGCGCGCGACCGGGTCGGCAAGAAGCCGCTCTTCTACAGCGAGCGCGCCGGCGGGCTGAGCTTCGCGTCCGAGCTTCGCTCGCTGATCCGCGACCCCGAGATCTCGCGCGAGATCGACCACCAGGCGATGGACTCCTACCTCACCTACCAGTACGTGCCCGGCCCCCGCACCGCGTTCCGGGCCGTGTCGAAGCTCCCGCCGGCGTCGGTCCTGGTCCGCCGCGACGGGCGCTCGAGCATCGAGCGCTACTGGCGGCTCGACTACTCGCGCAAGCGGCCGGCCGCCGACGGACCCGAGCTCGAGGGCGAGCTGCGCGACCAGATCACGCGCGCGGTGCGGCGCAGGATGGTCGCCGACGTTCCGCTCGGCGCGTTCCTGTCGGGCGGCGTCGACTCGTCGGCGATCGTCGCCGCGATGGCGGAGGCCTCCGCGCAGCCGGTCAAGACGTTCGCGATCGGGTTCGACGACGACGAGTTCAACGAGCTCCCGGCGGCGCGGACGGTGGCCGAGCGCTTCGCCACCGACCACCACGAGTTCGTCGTCGAGCCGAACGCCGTCGAGCTGATCCCGCGCATCGTGCGCCACCACGGCGAGCCGTTCGCGGACTCGTCCGCGATCCCGACCTTCTACCTATCCGAGATGACGCGCCGGCACGTGACGGTCGCGCTCAGCGGCGACGGCGGCGACGAGAGCTTCGCCGGCTACACGCGGTACGTGTCCAACGGCGCGCTCGCGAAGCTGGACCGGCTGCCGGTGTCCGCGCG
>DATENL010000300.1:0-9555 GCA_035275105.1 Thermoleophilaceae bacterium | reverse complement strand
CGCCGCCCATCCCGCCTCGAGCGCGGCGCTCAGCGCCTCGCGGTAGGGCCCCTCGTCCCGCGGCGCACGCGGGCCGGCGCCGCCGTGGACCGCCAGAGCCGGCTCGGGCACCTGGCCTACGCCGGCTCTTCGCCGTTGCTGGAGGCCGACGCCGCGATCGCCGCGTGCATCTGGTCGGCCAGCTTGGCGCCGTCGCCCGGGTTCTCCGGCGTCGCCGTGATCTGCACGACCATCTCGTCGCCGTCCATCTCCTGCACCTCCACGTCGGGCCGGCGCCGGGTCGGCACGTCGATCCCCTCCTCGAGCAGCGCCTGCACGGCGCTCGGGCGGAAGTCGAGCGGGAAGCGCACGCGCAGGTTCACGGCGCTCGGCTCGCGGATCGGGATGATCGCCACCTGGATCACGATGCTGTTCGGCACGAGGATGCGGTCGGCGCCCGACACGAGCGACGTGTAGAGCAGGCCGAGCGAGCTGACGATTCCCTCGATCTCGCCGACCGGGCCGCCCTGGAGCCTGATGCGGTCGCCGACCTGGAACGGCTTCGCGGTGATCAGGACTGTGCCCGCGATCAGGTTGCCCAGCGTCTGCTGCGCCGCGAGACCGAACACGACGGCGGTCACAGCACCGCCGATCGCGAGCGTGCGCGCCTCGATCCCCGCGATCCGAAGCGCCATCAGCAGCGCAAGCGTGATCGTCATCAGCCGGATCAGGAACCCGACGGTGCCCGCCGTGCCCGGGTCGAGGCGCCGGAACAGCGCCGGTCCGAGCGCCCGGCCGACCGAGCGGGCGAAGATCCAGCCGAGCACGACCAGGACGATCACCGTGATGACCTTCACCACGTCGCCCGCGCCCGGGAAGAGCTCCTCGCGGTGGTTGTACGCGATGATGGCGCCGATCAGCAGCGGCAGGTAGATCACGGTCTCGAGCCGTGCGCGGCTGGCCTGGCGGCGCTCGATCTCCTGGGCCAGGCCGGCCTCGCGCCAGGCGTGCGTGCGCGTCTCGAACATCTCGCGCGGATTCAGATCCGGGCGGCGCGGGATTGGCATGCCGAACACACATATCACCCGCCCGCCCCGGGTATCCGTGACGAAGACAACGCAAGGGAGGCAGAACCCGCATGGCAGACACAGTTCGCGACGTGATGTCGGAAAGTCCCTGGACGATCGAGCCGTCCGACAGCGTCGAGGACGCGGCGCAGCGGATGAGGGACGAGGACGTCGGCGCGCTGCTCGTGGTCGACGACGAGGAGCTGAAGGGGATCGTCACCGACCGCGACATCGTCGTGAAGGCGGTCGCCGAGGGCGACAAGCCGGGCAAGGCGAAGATCGAGGACGTCTGCACCGCCGACACCACGACGATCGAGGCCGACGCGAGCATCGACGACGCCATCAAGGCGATGCGCGAGGCCGACGTCCGCCGCCTGCCGGTGGTCGAGGACGGCAAGCCGGTCGGCATCGTGTCGCTCGGCGACCTCGCTATCGAGCGCGACAAGGACTCCGCGCTGGCGGACATCAGCGCGGCGGCGCCGAACAACTGACTCCCGGCTAGCCTCCACCCCCATGTGGAGGCGCCTGACGATCGCGGCGCTGGGGCTCGCCCTGCTCGGGGCGGCGCCCGCGTCCGCGCGCGAGCTGTCGTTCCTGCGCGCCGGCCAGCCGATGCCGGGCACCGAGGTACCGCGCATCGTCGACTCCTACAAGCGGACGGTGCTGCTCAAGGGCGTGAACGTCGACGGGATCGTCGACTACTGGGACGCGGACGAGGCCCACCCGCCGCCGCCGGAGAAGCTGAAGCCGCCGTACCCGAACGACCCCGCGCGCTACGCGAACGGGAGCTGCCCGAAGAACAACAGGCGCGTGGAGGGCGTTGTCGCGTGCAAGTTCGACTTCGACCAGATGCGCGGCCTGGGCTACAACGTGGTGCGGCTGAACCTGTCGTGGAGCCTGCTCGAGCCGCGGCCCGGACGGATCAACGCGCGCTACATCGAGCGCATCGCGCAGATCGTCGGCTGGGCGAAGAAGAAGGGCATCTACGTGGTGCTCGACATGCACCAGGACGCGTGGAGCAAGTACGTGTACACGCGGGGCGAGTCGTGCACGGGCGAGTTCCGGAGGATCCGCGGCTTCGACGGCGCGCCGCTGTGGGCCAGCCGGTACTCGTTCCCCTCGTGCGCCGTGAACGGCGTGCGCGAGCTCAACCCCGCCGTGGCCGAGCAGTTCCAGAAGTTCTGGCTGAACACGGACGGTCTCCAGGACCACTACACGAACGTGCTGATCGCGCTGGCGCAGCGCTTCCACGACGAGCCGGCGGTCGCGGGCTACGAGCTCATGAACGAGCCGCAGCCGGGCTTCAACGCCGCGCCGGGCGAGTCGGACGCCATCCACATGTTCCCGTACTGGGGCCGCGCCGTGGACGCGGTGGTCGCGCGAGTGAAGGGCTTCCGGCAGCTCTTCTTCGTCGAGCCGAACGTGGAGCGCAACGTGACCGACACCCGCGAGGCGCCCCCCGCTCCCTGGTCCACCTACAGCAAGTACAGGCACGTGGTGTACGCGCCCCACATCTACACGGGCGTCTTCACCGCCGACCAGACGGTCGCCTCCGAGCGCTTCCAGCCGATGGTGTCGGGCTACCAGGCGGTGCAGGACGACGCGCGGGCGCTCGGCCTCCCGCTCTGGATCGGCGAGTTCGGCAACAACCCGCGCGACGACGACACGCTGCTGTCCCAGCACTACACCCTCCAGGACTACTTCCTGCTCGGCGGCGCGCTGTGGCTCTGGAAGGAGAACGAGAACGACGTGAACCCGGGGCAGTTCTGGGGCGTCTACGGCCCGCCGTTCGGTCCCGGCGTGCCGCAGAAGAAGCGGATCCTGCTGACCGCGCGGGCGACGCCGATCGCCACCGCCGGCAACCTCCAGAGCGTGAGCTACGGGCCGCGAGGGAAGCGCTTCGACATCCGCGCGGTGAGCGGGGCGCGGATCGCGTGCGGCGATCGCACGCACGCGACGATCGTCTTCGTGCCGCGCGGCGTGAGCTTCCGCGTCGACCACGCCCGCATGACGAGCTTCAAGCGCGCCGGCGGGCACGACGTCTACGTCTTCCCGGACGGCGGGGCGAGATACCGGATCCACTCGGGGTCCGGTAGAAAGAGGACATGCCCGAAGAGCTAGTGCCCGGCGTCCTCCACTGGACGGCCCTGCACCCCAACATCAAGATGGACGTCAGCTCGTACTTCGTGACGGGATCCTCCACGCTGATCGACCCGCTCAACCCGGGCGGCGAGGACCTGCAGCCCGAGCGGATCGTGCTCACCACGCGCCATCACCTGCGCTCGAGCACGGACTTCGACTGCCCGATCCACTGCCACGAGTCCGGCCTGCACGAGTTCGAGGGCGGGCCCGAGGTCCTCGGGTTCGCGTGGGGCGACCAGCTCGCACCCGACGTGAGGGCGGTCGAGGTCGACGCCATCTCGCCCGACGACACCGGCCTGCTGATCGACGCGGGCGACGGCTGCCTAGCGATCGGCGACGCGGTCATGCGCTACGAGGACTCGATCCACTTCGTGTGGGACAAGTACCTCGTGGACGAGGGCGAGGACCCCGAGCCGGTCAAGGTCGCGATCAGAGAGGCGTTGGGGCGCCTGCTCGACCTGCCCTTCGACACGCTGCTGTTCTCGCACGGGAACCCGATCGCCGGGGGCGGCAAGGAGGCCCTACGACGCTTCGTCGAGGGCTAGCCGCGCTCGCGGCGCTCGCCGCGCTCCCACCGGTCCCCGCGCACTGGCCGAACCACGTCGGGCTCGGCCTGACCGACTCGCCGGGCGGGGCGAGGGCGCTCCACAGGAGCATCCCGAAGCTCGACTTCCGCTACCAGTACCTGGCCGGCGGCGTGAACACGGGCCAGGGCTGGCGGACCTGGAACCCGAACGGCACCTTCGTCGACCGCTACATCGGGGAGACCGAGAAGAACCTCACGGCGGTCTTCACCTACTACATGATCCGCCAGTCGAACCCGGGCGCGGGCGACGGGGACGAGCCGCACGCGGTCCTCGCCAACCTGCGCAACGCCGCGACGATGAAGGCGTGGCTTGGCGACGTGCGGGCGCTCTTGGGGCGCGCGGGCGGCTTCCCCAAGCGGACCGTGGTGCTGCACGTGGAGCCCGACATGTGGGGCTACGGCGAGCAGGCGGCGAAGAACGACGACGCCGCGACCGTGCCGGTCGCCCGCGTCGGCGACATGGCGGCGCTGGCGCGGCGGGTGGTGTCCCTGCGCGACCAGCTCGCCCCGAACGTCCTGCTCGCCTACCACGCGAGCGGCTGGGGGACGGGCGTCGACCTCTCCATCAACGACCCGTCGCTCGCGCGCTCGGCCGACCTCGGCCGCAAGGCCGGTCGCTTCTACCGCTCGCTGAAGGCCGACTTCGACGTGACGTTCACCGACTGGTCGGACCGCGACGCGGCGTTCAAGCGCGCGATCTACGGCGCCGGGCCGGAGGCGTGGTGGACGAGCGCCGACCGCGCCCGCGCGCTGCGCTTCCTTCGCGCGTACACGGCCAAGGCGCGCCAGCGCGTGGCGGTCTGGCAGCTGCCGCTCGGCAACACGGTCATGCGCGCGATGGACGACACGTGGGGGCACTACCAGGACAACCACGTGCAGTGGCTGCTCGGCCGCGACTCCCGCAAGCACCTGCGCGCGCTGCGCGACGCCGGCGCGATCGGCTTCCTCTTCGGGGGCGGGGCTCCGGGCACCACCTGCGCCTGCGATGCCACGGGGGACGGCAGGACCAACCCCGCGCCGATCAACGGAAACACGCGCGCCTCGTACAGCGCGGACGACGATGGCGGCTTCTTCCGCCGCCAGGCCCGGGCGTATTACGGCGCCGGCGCGGTCGGTCTGCGCTGAGCGCTCGCAGCGGCGCTACCGCTTACAGCGGCCAATAACGGCGACCCGAGCGGAGGTGGCACGGATTGCGGCGATATATAGGCCGGAATCCGTGCCACCTCCCTCCCGGGAGGGATTCAGCCGTCGATCGGCGACATGTCGGCGTAGCGGTCGCCGGCGGCGGCGCCCGGCGGGGCGATCTCGTCGAGGCGCGCCAGGTCCTCGTCGGATAGCTCGATGTCCGCGGCGGCGGCGTTCTCCTCGAGGTACTTCACGCGCTTGGTGCCCGGGATCGGGACGACGTCGTCGCCGCGGTGCATCACCCAGGCGATCGCAAGCTGGCCGGCGGTGGCGCCCTTCTCCGCGGCCATCTCCTCGAGCCGGTCGACGATCTCGAGGTTGCGCTCCAGGTTCTCGGCCTGGAAGCGGGGGCCGCGCAGGCGGCGGAAGTCGTTCTCGTCGAACTGGTCGGCCGACCGGTAACGGCCCGACAGGAAGCCGCGGCCGAGCGGGCTGTAGGCCACGAACCCGATGCCGAGCTCGCGGCAGGTCGGCAGGATCTCGTCCTCCACGTCGCGCGTCCAGAGCGAGTACTCGGTCTGGAGCGCGGCGATCGGGTGGACCGCGTTCGCGCGGCGGATCGTGTCCGGCGCGGCCTCGGACAGACCGAGGTGGCGAACCTTGCCCTGCTCGACCAGCTCCGCCATCGCGCCGACGGTCTCCTCGATCGGCACCTCCTTGTCCACGCGGTGCTGGTAGTAGAGGTCGATGTGGTCGATCCCGAGGCGCCCGAGCGACGTGTCGCACGCCGAGCGCACGTACTCGGGCCGGCCGTTCACGCCCTTGAAGCTGCCGTCCTCGCCGCGCACGTTGCCGAACTTCGTCGCGATCACGAACTCGTCGCGGCGGCCGGCGATCGCGCGGCCCACGAGGCGCTCGTTCTCGAACGGGCCGTACATGTCGGCGGTGTCGAGGAAGTCGATCCCGAGCTCGCGCGCCCGGTGGATCGTCGCGATCGACTCGCCCTCGTCCGCCTCGCCGTAGAACTCGGACATCCCCATGCAGCCGAGGCCCATGGCGGAAACGTCGAGGTCACGAAGCCGGCGGCGGTTCACCCTTCCACGACTACCCGGCCGCCGACCTCCACGAAACCATCGCCGCCCGGGCGCACGTGGAGGATCGAGCCGCGTCCCTGGCGGATCGTCAGCTCGCGGCCGAGCAGGGCGCCGAGCCGCAGCGCGGCCGCCCCGGTCGCTTCGTCCTCGCGGATCCCCAGTGACACGGGGAACACACGCATTCGAACGAGCCCGGCGGGCTCGTCCTCGTGAGCCCAGACGGCGGGGTCGTGGAGGCCGGCGGGCGGGGAGCTGAGCGCCTCCACCTCGGCGGCCGACGCGAGCTGCACGATCCCGAAGTCGGGGCCCCACTCCGGCCGCGCCCTCACCCACGTCACCGCGTCCTCGCGGCGCACCCGCACGTCGCCGGCCGGAGGCCGCAGCACGTCGGAGCCCAAGAGACAGGCGGTCCCCACCGTCGGGTGGCCCGCGAACTCGAGCTCGGCCGCGGGGGTGAAGATCCGGATCGCGCCGCGTGCCGCGTCGTCCACGAAGACCGTCTCGCTGTAGCCGAGCGCGGCGGCCAGCGGCTGGCGCTGCGCCTCGGGCACCGACGCCCCGTCGAGGACGACGCCGAGCGGGTTCCCGTGACGGCCGTCGGCGTCGGTGAACACCCGCAGGACGTGCAGCTCCACGGCGCCAGCTTAGGGTTACGATCCCGCCGTGCGCCGGGCCCTGCTCCTCGCGTTCGTCCTCTTGGCGGTGGCCCCGAGCGCGCATGCGGCCAATCCGATCGAGCCGTACGGCAAGGACGACGCCGGCGGGTTCCGCAACGTCCTGCCGCCGGGCACCCGCGGCCTCGACAACTTCGCGCAGCTCGCCGCCTTCCAGGCCACGGGCGACCGGCCGCCGCACTGGACCGACCAGCTCCCGCTCTACCGGGACCTCGTGTACGCGAGCCCCCGGCTCCGGCACGCCGACATCCCGAAGTACTTCAAGGACGCGACCTTCGGAGTCAGGCAGAACGACGTCGCGGCGGTCGAGACTCCCCGCGCCGGGGTGCGGATCGTGCGCGACAAGCGCTTCGGGGTCCCGCACGTGTACGGCGAGACGCGCTCGGACGTGCTCTTCGGCGCGGGCTACGCCGGCGCGGAGGACCGGCTGTTCCTGATGGACGTGCTCCGCCACACCGGGCGCGCGCAGCTGTCGTCGTTCGCGGGCGGCTCGGCATCGAACCGCGCCATGGACCGCACGCAGTGGGGGATCGCGCCGTACACGGAGGCCGACCTCGAGCAGCAGATCGCCAACGCGCCGAAGCTCTACGGGAAGATCGGCAACAAGTTCGTCAGGGACGGACAGGACTACGTGGACGGCGTCAACGCCTACATCGACGAGGCCCTGCTCGACCCGAGCAAGATGCCGGGCGAGTACGCGCCGCTGGGTCAGACGCTCGAGCACTGGAAGCTGACCGACGTGATCGCGACGGCGTCGCTGATCGGCGGCATCTTCGGCAAGGGCGGCGGTCGCGAGCTGGCGTCGGCCGGCGTGCTCCAGGCGTTCGTCGACCGCTTCGGCGTGCGCGCGGGCCGGCGCTCGTGGCTCGACTTCCGCTCCCGCAGCGACCCCGAGACCCCGGTGACGGTGCGCGGGCGGTTCCGGTACGAGAACGCGAGCCCGTTCTCGAAGCGCGGTCTCGCGATGCCCGACGCCGGCTCGGTGCGCTACACGCCGCCCGCGCCGCCGCCCTCGCGCGCTGCCGCGCGACGCAAGGGCGCGTTCGACCTCCAGCGGTCGTTCGCGCGCCACCACGAGATGTCGAACGTGCTGCTCGTGCCCGGGCGCGAGTCGGCCACCGGCCACCCGATCGCGGTGATGGGGCCGCAGGTCGGCTACTACGTGCCGCAGATCCTGATGGAGGAGGAGCTCCACGGCCCCGGCTTCGACGCCGCCGGCGCGGCGTTCCCCGGTGTGAACGCGTACGTCCAGCTCGGGCACGGCAGCGACTACGCCTGGAGCGCGACCACCGCCTACGCGGACAACGTCGACACGTTCGCCGAGGTGCTCTGCAAGGACGCGTTCCACTACCTCTGGCGCGGGAAGTGCCTGGCGATGCAGAGGCTCGAGCGCACCAACGCCTGGCACCCGAACGCGCTCGACCAGACGCCGCCGGGCTCGGAGACGCTGGGCGCCTACCGCACCGTGCACGGGATCGTCTACGCGCGCGGCAGGTCGGGCGGCAGGCGGGTCGCCTTCGCCCGGGCGCGCTCCACGTACATGCACGAGGCGGACTCGGCCCTCGCGTTCTCGCTGCTGAACGACCCGAGGGCAGTCCGCGGGCCGCGCTCCTTCCAGCGGGCGGTCTCGAACATCAACTTCGCGTTCAACTGGTTCTACGTCGACTCGCGGCACATCGCCTACTACCTGTCGGGCTGGTACCCGCAGCGCGCGAGGGGGACGTCGCCGGACTTCCCGATCCTCGGCACCGGCCAGTACGACTGGCGCGGGTACGACCCCAAGCTGTGGGTGGCGGACTGGCTGCCGTACAGACGCCACCCGAACGGCGTCGACGGCCGGATCCTCGTGAACTGGAACAACCGCCAGGCGAAGGGCTGGAACTCCGCCGACGACAACTACCGGTTCGGGTCCGAGTTCCGCCAGGAGCTGCTCGCCGACAAGGTGCGCCGGGCGATCCGCGGTCCGCGCAAGGCCCGGCTCGAGCAGCTCGTGCAGGCGATGGAGGAGTCGGGCACGCAGGACCTGCGGGGCGTGAAGGTGGTCCCCGTCCTGCTGCGGGCGCTCGGGCGGCCGAGGTCGAAGGAGCTGCGCGACGCGGCGGCGCTCCTGCGCCGCTGGCACCGGCGCGGCGGCCACCGGCGCGACCTCGACCGCGACGGCCACTACGACGACGACGCGGCGGTGACGCTGATGGACGCCTGGTGGCGGAAGCTGGTGATGGCCGAGTTCCGGCCGGCGCTCGGGAGGAACGCCTTCAGGAAGCTCGCGGGGTTCCACCCGTCGAGCGACCCGATCGGGGGCGCCGCCGCTCCGCCCGCGTTCTCGACCGGGTGGTGGGGCTACGTGAGCAAGGACCTGCGGACGCTGTTCGGGAAGCGGCCGCGCGGCGCCTACTCGCGCGTGTACTGCGGGCGCGGCTCGCGCAAGCGCTGCCGGGCCGCCCTGCGCGGCTCGCTGCGGCGCGCCCTGCGCGTGAAGCGCGCGGACCTCTACGGGCGCGACGAGACCTGCGCCGACGAGAACCGCGTCGAGGCGAGGTGCTTCGACGAGACGCGCTCGACCATCGCCGCCGGCGTCGACGTACCGCCGTTCCCGTGGATCAACCGCCCCACGTTCCAGCAGACGATCGAGCTGCGGCGGCACCTGCCGCGCTGAGGAGGGGGCCAGGCCCCCCTTCGCTCAGCGCACGCGGAACTTGAGGAAGTTGCGCAGCGCGCCGTGCGCGCGGCGGGTGAAGGGCTCCACGTTGCGCGTGCCGTCGACGGCGCGCACGTGCGCCGTGTAGGTGCCGCGCGGCAGGCTGTGGCGGATCCGCAGCCGCCAGCTCCGGAGCCCGTCGGCGCGGATCCAGTCGGGCTGGCCGCAGCGCCCGGTGCGCCGCAGGCCG
>DATENL010000299.1:0-5347 GCA_035275105.1 Thermoleophilaceae bacterium | reverse complement strand
GCGGCGCCGCACGCGACGCGACGCGAACGGCGGCCGCGAGCAGCGCGGCGAGCGCCGCGACCAGCCCGGCGTGGTGAAGGAGGGTGCTGACGCTCATCCCTGGATCCGCGCCACCGTACCCTCCTAAACTGCTCACGATGGCGTCGCGCCCGCCGATCGACATCGACGTCCCGGCCCCCGGGTCGCCGGAGCCGCAGACGGTCACCCCGGAGGGCGAGCGCCTCGACGAGTTCATCGACGGCGTCAGCCTGCGCCCCGCGATCACGCACAGCGACGAGCGCGGCAGCCTCACCGAGATCTACGACCCGGCCTGGGGCTTCACCGACGAGCCGCTCGTGTACGTCTACGAGTCGCGCATCCACCCGGGCCAGAAGAAGGCCTGGATCGTGCACTTCGAGCAGGACGACCGCCTCTTCTTCAGCGTGGGGTCGGCGAAGGTGGTGCTGTACGACGCGCGGACCGACTCCCCGACCCAGGGCCAGGTCCAGGAGCTGTTCCTCGGGACGGTCAACCGCGGCCTCCTGCGGATCCCCGCCGGCGTGGTCCACGGAATCGTCAACATCGGGCCGGACGAGGTCCGGTTCGTGAACATGCCGACGCGCGCCTACCGGCACGAGCAGCCGGACAAGCTCCGCTTCGCGGCGGACACCGACGCCATCCCCTACGAGCTGTGACGCTCCGCCAGCGCTTGGTGGACGCGGGCCACGAGCTCCGCGTGATGGGGGCCGTGCTCGTGGACGCCTACGTCCGCCCGCGGCCCCGGGCGCACGACGGGCCGCTCGTGACCGTCGTCATCGCGGCCTACAACCGGAGCGAGGTGCTCCGCTATGCGCTTGCGTCGGCGGTCGGGCAGACGTACCGCAACCTCGAGATCCTCGTGATCGGAGACGCGTGCACCGACGACTCCGAGCGGGTCGTGGCGGCGGCGGACGACCCACGCGTGAGGTGGATCAACCTGGAGCGCAACAGCGGCAGCCAGGCCGGCCCCAACCAGGCCGGTCTGGAGATGGCCCGCGGCGAGCTGATCGCCTACCTCGGGCAGGACGACGTCTGGCGCAGCGACCACGTGGCGCTGCTCGTGGCGGACATCGAGCGGACGGGCGCCGACGTGACCTCGGCGATCCCGTCGTACGTCTGGCCCAAGCCCGTGCCGGTCCGCAAGCTCGAGAGCCCGCGGGCGGGCGCCTTCGTGCCCACCCCGGCGACGATGCACCGGCGCCGTGCCGGCATCGCGGGCGGCGGCTGGCGCAACCACCGCGACTCCGTACTGGCTCCCGACGAGGACTTCTTTCAGCGCATGCGAGACGCCGGCGCCCGCTACTCACGGGTGCGAGCGCTGTCGCTGCTCAAGTTCGCGTCAGCCCTGCGCCCGGGCAGCTACCGCGACGGACGCTCCGACGAGCAGGCCGCCGCCAGCCGGCGGATCGAGAGCCGTGCCTTCGCCGCGCGCGAGGTGCTCGCGGCGCTCGCCTCGATGCCGCTGCGAGGCCGCTACGGGCAGCACGTCCACGTCCCGGACGACCTGCGCGCGCGGCCCGGCGGCGTGATCGCCGAGTACCGGCGGATCCGCGGCCTTCAGCCCTAGCCGCCGGCCGGGGCCTAGCCGCCGGCCGGGTCGGTGCCGCGCACGTTGCGCAGCGGCCGCACCTCGGCGACGGGCTCGGGCCGCTTGCCCGTGGCCTCGGCCAGCAGCTTCTCGAGCTCGGCGACGCGGGCCGAGAGCGCGCGGATCGCGTCCGCCACCGGGTCGGGCAGGTGAGCCCAGTCGGCGTCGGGA
The DNA here is from genome assembly GCA_035275105.1 of Thermoleophilaceae bacterium. Lineage (GTDB taxonomy): Bacteria > Actinomycetota > Thermoleophilia > Solirubrobacterales > Thermoleophilaceae > AC-37. The sequence goes on along the minus strand of DATENL010000299.1, from coordinate 3,570 downwards.
CCGCCCGGGCGCTTGCCCTCCACGCGCACGGGGTGGCCCGGGTTGCCGACGACCGTGGAGTTGGCCGGCACGTCGTGGATCACCACCGAGTTGGCCCCCACCTTGGCTCCGCGCCCGACGCGGATCGGCCCGAGGAGCTTGGCGCCGGAGCCGACGATCACGTCGTCCTCGACGGTCGGGTGGCGCTTGCCGCGGGCGAAGCCCGTGCCGCCGAGCGTGACGCCCTGGTAGAGCGTGACGTTGTTTCCGATCTCGGCGGTCTCGCCGATCACCACGCCGGCCCCGTGGTCGATGAAGAGCGCCTCGCCGACCTCGGCCGCGGGGTGGATCTCCACCCCGGTCACCACCCTGTTGAAGTTCGACATCGCGTGCGGGACGAGCGGCACGCCGCCGTCGTGCAGCGCGTGCGCCACGCGGTGCACGAGCAGCGCCTGGACGCCGCCGTACGTGAGCAGGATCTCCGCGCGCCCGATCCCGCGCGCCGCCGGGTCGCGGTCCTGGGCCGCGGTCAGGTCCTGCCGCAGCTCGCGCGCCACCCGGGTGAGCGTGCCGATCCCGAACATCTCCTCACACCGTAGCCGGGACGGCGGCGCACGCCGGGCACCCCGGGCGGCGCTCGGTGGCGACCAGGGTCTGCTCCATCGTGAGCGCGTCGAGCTGGAGGATGGTGTCGAGGAGCGGCCGCCCGACGCCCGCCAGCAGCTTGAGCGCCTCGAGCGCCTGGATCGAGCCGATGATGCCGGCGGTCGCGCCGAGCACGCCCGCCTCGCGGCAGGACGGGACCGACCCCGGCGGCGGCGGCCTCTCGAACGCGCAGCGGTAGCACGCCGAGCGCCCGGGGACCACGGTCAGGGCCTGGCCGCCGAAGCCGAGCACCGCGCCCGACACGAGTGGCACGCCCTGGGCGCAGCACGCGTCGTTGAGCACGTAGCGCGACTCGAACGAGTCGGTGCAGTCGAGCACGACCCCCGCGCCCGCGACGATCGCCTCGGCGTTCCCGTCCTCGACCCGCACCTGGTACTCCTCGACCTGCACCTCCGGGTTCAGGACCCTGAGCTTCACCGCGGCGGTCGTGACCTTCGGCAGGTCGAGGTCGGGCGTGAAGTGGAGCGGCTGGCGGTGCAGGTTGGAGAGCTCGACGGCGCCGTCGTCCACCACCCCGACGGTCCCGACCCCGGCCGCGACGAGGTAGAGCGCGGCGGGCGAGCCGAGCGCGCCGGCGCCGACGACGAGGGCGCTGGCCGAGCGGAGCCGCTCCTGCGCCTCGCCGCTCCACTCGGGGAGCACCAGCTGGCGCGAGTAGCGCTCGAGCTCGAGCTCCGAGAACGTCATCGCTTGACGATCGTGACGCGGTTGCCGTCGAGCGTCACCTCGTGGCCGTCCTCGCGCGCCGAGCGCGGGACGCTCGCGAGCGGCTCGCCCTCGTCCAGCACCACGCGCAGCGACTCCCCCGCCGGCAGGCCCTCGAGCGCGAGCTTGGTGCGGACCCAGTTCATCGGGCACGGCACCCCCGACAGGTCCAGCTCGGTCACGGCGCGAAGAAGGGCGTGCTCACGTAGCGCTCGCCCGAGTCCGGCACGACCGCCACCACGCGCGCGCCCTCGAGCTCGGGGCGGCTGCCGACCTCGACGGCGGCCCACAGCGCGGCGCCGCCCGAGATCCCGGCGAGGATCCCCTCGCGCCGCGACACGGCCCGCGCCGTATCGAGCGCGTCCTCGTCGTCGACCGGAACGATCTCGTCGACGACGTCGCGGTTCAGCACGTCGGGGACGAAGCCGGCGCCGATCCCCTGGATCTTGTGCGGCCCGGGCTGGCCTCCGGACAGGACGGCCGACGTCCTCGGCTCGACCGCCACCACCCGCAGGTCGGGGTTCAGCTCCTTCAGCCGCTCGCCCGCGCCCGTGATCGTCCCGCCCGTCCCCACGCCGGCCACGAGCACGTCGACGTCGCCGTCGGTGTCGCGCCAGATCTCCTCGGCGGTCGTGCGACGGTGGATCTCGGGGTTCGCCGGATTCGAGAACTGGTCGGGGATGAACGCGTCGGACTGCTCGGAGGCGATCCGGCGCGCGGCGTCGACGGCCTCGTTCATGCCGCCCAGCGACTCCGTGATCTCGACCTCGGCCCCGTACAGGCGCAGCAGGCTCTCGCGCTCGCGGCTCATGCCCTGCGGCATCGAAAGGATCAGCCGGTAGCCCTTCGCGGCGCACACGAACGCGAGCGCGATGCCGGTGTTGCCCGACGTCGCCTCCACGATCGTCGTCCGGCCCGGCTCGATGCGGCCCTCCGCCTCCGCCGCCTCGATCATCGCCACCCCGATCCTGTCCTTCACGCTGCCGGCGGGGTTGTAGGCCTCGAGCTTGGCGATCAGGTCGGCGCGGCAGTCCGGGGCGAGCCGGGTGAGACGGACCAACGGGGTCCCGCCGACCAAGTCGGCGAGGTTGTCCGGCACCTCGGTCGTCCGGGCCCGGCTCATGGACGAGAGGCTACTCGCCGGCCGGGAACTTGAAGTTGTTCTTCGTCGGGAACGAGCCGGGCTTGCCGAAGCCGATCACGATCTTGTCGTGCGCCTTCATCACGTACTGCGTCGGGTCTGTCTTGAGCCGGTTGCCGTTGACCCAGGTCTGGAGCTCGAGCCCCTTGCCGACGTGGTAGCTGCCGATCTGCGTGGACGAGAACGGCACGTTCCAGACCGCGAAGAACTGGCCGAGCTTGAACGGGTACGGCTGGACGGCCTCCATGTGGATGGTCCCGTCGTCGGTGTGGGTGTGGAGCGAGGTGATGAACTGGCTCCCCTCGTCGATCCCAACGTTCTGCGGGACCTTCTGCGGCTTCCCGTCCGTGTAGATCTTCAGGTTGGCGTGGATGTGGAAGACGGTGTCGCTCGGATCCGGCAGGCCCAGGGCCTTCACCCGCTCGCCGAGGCCCTCCGACCCGGTGTTCCAGGGCCCCGGGGTGGCCTGTGCGTTCTTCTTGTCCCTCTTCAGCGCGGTCTGCTTCTCGGTCCCGCCCGACATCAGCACGAAGGCGATGATCGCCGCGACCGCGACGACGCCGACTCCGACGAGGATCCGTATCCGCCGCTTGCGCTTCTTCTTGGCGTCGGCCTCCTCGCGCTGCTTGCGCTCGCGCTCCTCGCGCGCCTTCTTCTTCTGCTCTTCCCTGCTCGCCACGGCCGGGGATCCTAGTAAGCCGGGCTAAGGCTTCGTAAACCGGCCCCGGTCGCGCGGCAGGCGCGTGGCCCCGATGCGTTCGCCGACGGTGGCGAAGCCGAGGCGCGCGTAGAGGTGGCGCGGCCAGTCGTCGGCGTCGGCCAGGAGGAACGGGACCCGGCCCGGCGGCGCGAGCGCGACCGCGCCGGCGACCAGCTCGCGCCCGAGGCCCTCGCCGCGGCGCGAGGGGGCGACCGCCACGTCGTCGAGCTCGTACAGCGTCCCGTCGTCGTACGCGCAGCACCAGGCCACGACCCGGCCGCCGTCGACGATCCCGAGGCTCCGGGCCGTCGTCGCGCTCCGCGCCCAGCGGTCGTGCTGGGCGATGAGCTGGCGCCGGGTCTCCGGGTCGGCGCCGTAG
>DATENL010000298.1:0-8879 GCA_035275105.1 Thermoleophilaceae bacterium | reverse complement strand
CACCAGCGCGGCCGCGAGGATCCCGATACCAAGCGGGCTGGCGCCCCGAAAACGGCCCGCGAAGGACGCCGATTGCCTGCTACCATCATCGGTCGCCTCGCGAGCGGTTCTCCCCCGTCCGCGGCGGCGCGCCGGCCCGTGGTCCTCAGCCACGAGCGGTGCGGTGAATCAAGTCGATGGAGACCCCTACGACATAGAGCACTTCCGGGCGAGCATCCAAGGCAGCGCCAGGCCCGGACAGGGCCTTTTTTCTGCTCGAAGCCGGAAACGCACCAGGACAGTTCATGCCACGTCAAGTAACACTCGAAAAGACCCGCAACATCGGGATCATGGCGCACATCGACGCCGGTAAGACGACGACGACCGAGCGCATCCTTTTTTACACGGGTCGCACCCACAAGATGGGCGAGGTCCACGAGGGCGCCGCCGTCATGGACTGGATGGAGCAGGAGCAGGAGCGCGGCATCACGATCACCTCCGCCGCGACCACCGCTTACTGGAACGACTTCCGCATCAACATCATCGACACGCCCGGCCACGTGGACTTCACGGTCGAGGTCGAGCGCTCGCTGCGAGTGCTCGACGGCGCCGTCGCGCTGTTCGACTCCGTCGCCGGCGTCGAGCCGCAGTCGGAGACCGTCTGGCGCCAGGCCGACAAGTACCGCGTCCCGCGGATCGCCTACATCAACAAGATGGACCGGGTCGGCGCCGACTTCGCCAAGGGCGTCCAGACGATGGTCGACCGGCTCGGCGCGCACCCGGTGCCGATCCAGCTCCCGATCGGCGCCGAGGCCGACTTCCGCGGCGTCATCGACCTCGTCTCCGAGCGCGCGATCATCTACAAGGACGACCTGGGCAAGGAGGTCGAGGAGATCGACATCCCGGCCGACCTCGCCGACGCGGCCCACGACGCGCGCACGCACCTGATCGAGGCGGTCGCCGAGTACGACGACGAGCTGATGGAGGACTACCTCGAGGAGAAGCCGATCGAGGTCGAGCGGCTGAAGGCCGACATCCGCAAGGCCACCCTCGACATCTCGATGACGCCGGTGCTCTGCGGGTCGTCGTTCAAGAACAAGGGCGTCCAGCCGCTGCTCGACGCCGTGACCGACTACCTGCCGAGCCCGCTCGACGTCCCGCCGGTGCTCGGCGTCGAGCCGGCGACGAAGGGCAAGGAGGAGGCGCCCGCCGAGCGCCCGCCGGACGACAGCGCTCCGTTCGCCGCGCTCGCCTTCAAGGTCATGTCCGACCCGTTCGTCGGCAAGCTCACCTACTTCCGCGTCTACTCGGGCAAGCTCGAGGCGGGCGGCCGCGTGCTCAACTCCTCGACCGGTCGCACCGAGCGCGCCGGGCGCATCCTGATGATGCACGCGAACGACCGCGAGGAGCAGCAGGAGATCTACTCCGGCGACATCGCCGCCGCCGTCGGTCTGAAGCAGACCTCGACCGGCGACACGCTCTGCGCCCCCGACGCCCCGATCATCCTCGAGACGATCAACTTCCCAGACCCGGTCGTGCACGTCTCGATCGAGCCGAAGACGAAGGCCGACCAGGAGAAGATGAGCGTCGCGCTGGCGCGGCTCGCCGAGGAGGACCCGACCTTCCAGATCCGCACCGACGAGGAGACGGGCCAGACCGTCATCTCCGGGATGGGCGAGCTCCACCTCGAGGTGATCGTCGACCGCATGAAGCGCGAGTTCAACGTCGAGGCCGCCGTAGGCCGGCCCCAGGTGGCCTACCGCGAGACGATCCGCGAGACCGCCACGAAGGTCGAGGGCAAGTTCGTCCGCCAGACCGGCGGCTCGGGCCAGTACGGCGTCGTGTACATCGACCTCGAGCCGGCGCCCGGCGAGGGCTTCGACTTCGTGAACAAGATCAAGGGCGGCTCGGTGCCGTCCGAGTTCATCCCGGCCGTGGAGCAGGGGATCGAGGAGGCGCTCGACACCGGCGTGAAGGCCGGCTACCCGATGGTCGACGTGCGCGCGACGCTCACCGACGGCAAGTCGCACGACACCGACTCCTCGGAGCTCGCCTTCAAGATCGCCGGCTCGATGGCCCTCAAGGAGGCCGCCAAGCGCGCGAAGCCGATCCTGCTCGAGCCGATCATGGCCGTGGAGGTCGTGACGCCGCAGGAGTTCCTCGGCGACGTGATCGGCGACCTGTCGCGGCGGCGCGGCCGTGTGGAGGGCCAGGAGCCGCGCGGCAACGCGCTTGCGGTCAAGGCGAGCGTGCCGCTCGCGGAGATGTTCGGATACGCCACGGACCTGCGCTCGAACACGCAGGGACGGGCGAACTACACCATGCAGTTCGATCGCTACGAGGAGGTCCCGGCGAGCATCGCCGAGGCCATCGTCGGCGAGCGCGGCGGCGAGCCTGTCGCGGCCGGCGCGTAGCGGCTACATTTCACCGGTTGCCCAGAGGGCTTCCGGCCCCCCGAGGCTTTCGAAAGGAGACAAGGACCAGTGGCGAAGGAGAAGTTCGAGCGCGATAAGCCGCACGTCAACGTCGGCACGATTGGGCATATCGACCACGGCAAGACGACGCTGACGGCCGCCATCACGAAGACGCTGGCGGAGAAGTACGGCGGCCAGGCGAGGAGCTTCGAAGAGATCGACAACGCGCCCGAGGAGAAGGAGCGCGGGATCACGATCGCGACCTCGCACGTGGAGTACGAGACCGAGAACCGCCACTACGCCCACGTCGACTGCCCCGGCCACGCGGACTACGTCAAGAACATGATCACGGGCGCCGCCCAGATGGACGGCGCGATCCTCGTGGTCTCCGCCGCGGACGGCCCGATGCCGCAGACGCGCGAGCACATCCTGCTCGCCCGCCAGGTCGGCGTCCCCTACATCGTCGTCTTCCTCAACAAGGCCGACATGGTCGACGACGAGGAGCTCCTCATGCTGGTCGAGGAGGAGGTCAAGGAGCTCTTGACCGAGTACGACTTCCCGGGCGAGGACACGCCGTTCGTCACCGGCTCGGCGCTGAAGGCGCTCGAGGGCGACGAGGAGCAGAAGGAGAAGATCGTCGAGCTCGCCGCGGCGCTGGACAGCTACATCCCGGAGCCGCAGCGCGACCTCGACAAGCCCTTCCTGATGCCGGTCGAGGACGTCTTCTCGATCACCGGCCGCGGCACCGTCGCCACCGGCCGCATCGAGCAGGGCATCATCAAGACCGGCGAGACCGTCGAGATCGTCGGCATCAAGCCGGAGACCGACAGCACCGTCGTCACCGGCGTCGAGATGTTCCGCAAGATCCTCGACGAGGGCCAGGCGGGCGACAACGTCGGCTGCCTGCTCCGCGGCACCAAGCGCGAGGACATCGAGCGCGGCCAGGTGCTGTGCAAGCCCGGCTCGATCACGCCGCACACCAAGTTCAAGGCCGAGGTGTACTGCCTGAAGAAGGAGGAGGGCGGGCGCCATACGCCGTTCTTCAACGGCTACCGGCCGCAGTTCTACTTCCGGACGACCGACGTGACCGGGGTGGCGAACCTCCCCGAGGGCACGGAGATGGTCATGCCGGGCGACAACGTTCAGATGACGATCGAGCTGATCCAGCCGATCGCCATGGACCAGGGCCTGCGCTTCGCCATCCGCGAGGGCGGGCGCACGGTTGGCTCGGGGGTGGTCACCGAGATCGTCGAGTAGCGACGCATCCGGCGAAGTCTGAGCAGGGCTTCCGAGGGGCGGGCCAGTGGGCCTGCCCCTCGCCACGTCCACAGGCCGGCGGAACGCGTCTGACGAAGCCCAGTCATGGCAGCGCTAACCCAGAACAAGATCCGCATCCGGCTCAAGGCCTACGACCACTCGGCGATCGAGACGGCGGCGCGCGAGATCGTCGAGACCGCCACGCGCACCGGCGCGACGGTGTCCGGCCCGGTCCCGCTGCCGACCGAGAAGAACGTCTACTGCGTGATCCGCAGCCCGTTCAAGGACAAGGACTCGCGTGAGCACTTCGAGATCCGCACGCACAAGCGGCTGATCGACATCCTCCAGCCGACGCCGAAGACGGTCGACTCGCTCCAGCGCCTCGACCACCTCCCGTCCGGCGTGGACATCCAGATCCAGCTCATCTAGGGGATCCGTGGCCGCGCTTCTCGGAAGAAAGCTTGGGATGACGCAGGTCTTCGCCGAGGACGGCAGGGTCGAGCGCGTCTCGGTGGTGGAGGCCGGCCCGTGTCACGTGACCGCGATCCGCACGCCCGACCGCGACGGCTACGAGGCGGTCCAGCTCGGCTTCGGCGAGGTGAAGGAGAAGCGGATCACGAAGGCGGAGCGCGGGCACCTGAAGAAGGCCGACGCCCCGGCGCTCCGGCGGCTCGTGGAGTTCCGGGACGAGGCCGGCGAGCTCCAGGTGGGCGAGACCGTGAAGGCCGACGTCTTCGAGAAGGGCCAGCGGGTCAAGGTCTCCGGCGTCTCCAAGGGCAAGGGCTTCCAGGGCACCGTCAAGCGGCACAACTTCTCGCGCGGTCCCGTCAGCCACGGCTCGCACAACGTGCGCGCTCCAGGCTCGATCGGCGCCTCCGCCACGCCCTCGCGGGTGTTCAAGGGCATCCGCGGGCCCGGCCAGATGGGCAACCGGCGCGTGACCCAGCGCGGCCTCGAGGTCGTGGACGTCCGCGCCGACGACAACCTGCTGCTGCTCCGCGGCTCGGTCCCGGGCCCGCGCGGCGGCATCGTGGAGATAAGAACGGATGGCTAAGCCGACTGCCCCCTACATCGGCAAGGCCGGGAAGGTCGACCTCGACGCCGACGTCTTCGGCGAGCCCTTCCACATGGCGCTCGTGCACGAGGCGGTCCGCGCCGAGCAGAATGCGCGGCGCCGCGGCACCGCCTCCACGCGCACGCGCGGCGAGGTCGCGATGACGACCGCGAAGGCCTTCCGCCAGAAGGGCACGGGCCGCGCCCGCGCCGGCGCGCTCTCTACCCCGCAGCGGACCGGCGGCGGGGTCGCCTTCGGCCCCAAGCCGCGCGGCTACACGGTCAAGGTCAACCGCAAGGCCCGCCGGCGCGCGTTCCGCGCGGTGCTTACGCAGCACGCCGAGCGCGGCACCATCGGCGTGGTGGACGCCGGGTCCTTCGACGCGCCGTCCACGAGCCAGGCTGCCGGGGCCCTCGGCGGCTTCGGCGAGGGCAAGGCGCTCGTCGTCCTCGCGCGCGAGGGCGAGGAGGCCGCCGTCAAGTCGTTCCGCAACATGCGCGACGTCCGGGTCCTGCCGGCGGACGCGGTCGGCGTCGCCGACGTCCTCGGCGCCGCCCGGCTCGTCGTCTCCGACGCGGCGCTCGAGAAGCTGACGGCCGTGGCTCGCGCTCCCGAGCGGCGCGGTCAGGAGGCGCCGGCGTGAACCCGCGCAGCGTCGTGATCCGCCCGATCGTGTCGGAGAAGAGCTACGCGCTCCTCACGGCCAACAAGTACACGTTCCGCGTCCACGACGACGCCCACAAGACCCAGGTCCGACAGGCGGTCGAGGAGATCTTCGGCGTGCGAGTGCTCGACGTGCGGACGATGACCGTGCGGCCCAAGCCCAAGCGCCGCGGCTACACGTCCGGCAAGACGCGCGGGTGGAAGAAGGCGATCGTGCAGCTGCACCCGGAGGACCACATCGAGCTCTTCGAGGGCCAGGAGATCGGGGAGTAGCCGATGCCGCTCAAGCGCCCCAAGCCCACCAGCCCCGGCCGCCGGTTCGCCACCTACTCGGACTTCGCCGAGGTCACCCGCTCCGAGCCCGAGAAGTCACTGACCGAGGGCCTCAGCAAGAGCGGCGGCCGCAACTCGCGCGGGCGCAAGACCTCGCGCCACCGCGGCGGCGGGGCCAAGCGCCGCTACCGCCGGGTCGACTTCAAGCGCCGCAAGGACGGCGTGCCCGCGCGCGTGGCGGCCATCGAGTACGACCCGAACCGCAGCGCCAACATCGCGCTCCTCCACTACGCCGACGGCGAGAAGGCCTACATCCTCGCGCCCGCGCGCCTGCGCATCGGGGGGACCGTGGAGTCCGGCCCGGGCGCCGACATCCAGCCCGGCAACTGCCTGCCGCTGCGCTCGATCCCAACCGGCACCACCATCCACAACGTGGAGCTGACGCCCGGTCGCGGCGGGCAGATGGGCCGCTCGGCCGGCACGTCGATCCAGCTCGTCGCGAAGGAGGGCGAGCGCGCGACGCTGCGCCTGCCCTCGGGCGAGATGCGGACCGTGTCGCTCGAGGCGCGCGCGAGCATCGGAGCGATCGGCAACGCGGACCACCAGAACATCTCGATCGGCAAGGCGGGACGCAACCGCCACAAGGGCAAGCGGCCGCAGACGCGCGGCACGGCGATGAACCCCGTCGACCACCCGCATGGCGGCGGCGAGGGGTCCACGACGGCGGGCCGGCATCCGGTCACGCCGTGGGGCGTGCCGACGCTGGGCTACCCGACGCGCAAGAAGCGCAAGCAGTCGGACAAGTTCATCGTCCGCCGTCGCCGCCGCGGAAAGGGCAAGCGCTAGATGTCCAGATCTTCGAAGAAGGGCCCGTGGGTCGAGGAGCGGCTCCTCGGACGCATCGAGGCGATGAACTCGTCGGGCGACAAGCAGATGGTGAAGACGTGGTCGCGCGCGTCGACGATCTTCCCGGAGATGGTCGGCCACACGATCGCCGTGCACGACGGCCGCAAGCACGTCCCGGTGTTCGTGTCCGAGTCGATGGTCGGGCACAAGCTCGGGGAGTTCGCGCCCACGCGGCTGTTCCGCGGCCACGCGGGCGGCGACAAGGCTCGGATGAGGTAGGGCGGGAGCGATGCCAGACAAGCCAGGCGATCCGTCCCAGGGCAAGCCCGACGAGGCAAAGGTCGAGCAGGAGGCCGCCGAGGCGAAGGAGGCCGAGGGCCAGGAGCAGGCCGAGGCCAAGGGCGAGGCCGAGGCGAAGGCCGACGCCGAGGAGCCCGCGGCCAAGAAGCCGCGCCGCCGCCGCCGGAAGAAGGCCGACGTGGCCGATGCCGGCGATGCCGCTGCAACAGGTGGCCTGGCCCCTGTTGCAGCCAAGCAGGCTGCCGCCGACGAGGAGGCGGAGGCCGAGGCCGCCGAGGTCGAGGGCGAGCCCGAGGCCGAGGACGACGACGGCACGCCCGCCGACGAGGAGAAGCGCTCGCGCCGTCGCGGTGCCGAGGTCACGGCCGGCCGCCGCCGCAAGGACGCCGTGCCCGCGCCGCGCTCGGCCGACGGGTCCGTTGCCGTCCGCGCGCGCGCGAAGTACGTGCGCACCGCGCCGCGCAAGGCGCGCCTGGTGATCGACCACATTCGCGGCAAGCCGGTCGATCAGGCGCGTGCCATACTCATGAACACGCCGCGTGCGGCTTCGCGGGACGTCCTGAAGCTCCTGGACTCCGCCATCGCCAACGCGGAGAACAACCACGAGCTGGTCGCCGACGAGCTCGTGGTGGGACAGGCCTTTGTAGACGAGGGGCCGACGCTCAAGCGCTACCGTCCGCGCGCGCTGGGGCGTGCCACGCGAATTCGCAAGCGGACCAGCCACATGACCATCACCTTGACCACGAACGACAGGAACGGCAGGTAGCCCAGTGGGTCAGAAGGTTCATCCCGAGATCCTCCGCGTCGGCTACATCCACGACTGGAAGTCGAGCTGGTTCAACGAGAAGGAGTTCTCGGACTACCTGCTCGAGGACATCAGGATCCGCGACCACATCGAGGGCAAGCTCGCGCATGCCGGCCTGTCCGACATCACGATCCGCAAGGACAAGAACGAGGTCGAGGTCAACATCAACACCGCTCGGCCCGGGATCGTGATCGGCAAGTCCGGCACCGAGGTCGACGCCCTGCGGCGCGAGCTCCACCGGATGACCAAGAAGTCGGTCAAGGTCAACATCCTCGAGATCAAGCGCCCCGAGCTGGACGCCAAGCTCGTCGCCCAGTCGATCGCCGAGCAGCTTCAGAACCGCGTGGCGTTCCGCCGCGCGATGAAGCGCTCGCTCACGAGCGCGATCCGCTCGGGCGCGAAGGGCGTGCGCGTGCAGGTGTCGGGACGGCTGGGCGGCGCCGAGATGGCGCGCACGGAGAGCTACTCCGACGGCCGCGTCCCGCTCCACACGCTGCGCGCCGACATCGACTTCGGGTTCTACGAGGCGCGCACCACCTTCGGCCGGATCGGCGTGAAGGTGTGGATCAACAAGGGCGAGATCATGCCCAAGGGATTCGCCCAGGACCTGACCGACCTCGAGGCTCCCCAGACCGTCGGCCCGGGTGGCGGCGGACGTGGCGGTCGCGGCGGCGGATACGGCGGAAGCCGCTACTAGATTCGACCGAGCCACCAGCTACAGGTAAAGGGTAGGATAAACAGGGCGACCCATTTATCCTACCCAGGATTATTCAAATCCTGTTGTAAGGAAAAGATAAAAATAAGACCGCTAAACATTCAATCTGCCTCCCTCAATAGGTATATTCCGACCGCTGCTCCAACAGATCAGAGTTCGACGGAGCGATGCGCCGAAAGAGAGATTTGTGATTTCAAATGATTTCAACAAGCTAGGTCTATGCGGACCGCTTGCAAACACACTGTCAAAGCTCGGTATAACCGAGCCGACCGAGATTCAAACTAAAGCCATACCGCCTGGCCTTGCAGGCCGAAACCTCGTGGTATCAGCCGAGACAGGCTCAGGTAAAACGGCGGCCTTTCTGCTCCCGATCATAGAGCGGTTGAAGCGACCGGGCCGCATGCGCGCGCTTGTTCTCGCCCCGACCAGAGAGCTTGCCCTTCAAATAGAGGCGAACGCCAAGAGCTTCGGTCGCGCGGCCCGGCTTCGCGCAGTCGCCATCGTTGGCGGCGAAAGCGCGTCCAGGCAAATAAGGGCGCTCAACTCAGGCGCGGACATATTGATTGCTACTCC
>DATENL010000297.1:0-22197 GCA_035275105.1 Thermoleophilaceae bacterium | reverse complement strand
GTCATCGCGCCCTTGCGCTCGCCGACCTGCGCGATCACGATGCCCTGGTGATCCTCCGGAACGTCGATCACCAGCTCCTCGACCGGCTCGACCGTCTGCCCGTTCCGCTGCTTGGTGACGATGTCGGGACGCGACACCTGGAGCTCGTAGCCTTCGCGGCGCATCATCTCGATCAGGATCGAGAGCTGCAGCTCGCCGCGCCCGACGATCTTCACCTGTTCGGGTGATTCGGTCGGCTCGAGTCGGATCGACACGTTGCCGAGCAGCTCGCGGTCGAGGCGGTCGCGGAGCTGCCGCGACGTGACGTACTGGCCTTCCTTGCCGGCCATCGGCGAGGTATTGACGCCGAAGATCATCGACACCGTCGGCTCGTCGATCGCAACCGGCGGAATCGGCGTCTGGTGCTCGGCGTCGGCGATGGTTTCGCCGATCGTGATGTCGTCGATGCCGGCCAGGCACACGATGTCGCCGGCGGCCGCGTCCTCGATGTCGATGCGCTTCAGCCCTTCGAACGCGTACAGCTTGGTGACTTTGGTCTGCTGCACCGCCGCATCGAGCTTGCACACCGCCACCGTGTCGCCGACGCGCACGCGCCCGTTGAAGATCCGGCCGATGGCGATCCGCCCGAGATAGTCGCTGGAATCGAGGTTGGCGACCAGCAGCTGCAGCGGCGCGGCGGGATCGCCGCGTGGCGGCGGCACGTGCTGAACGATGGCCTCGAACAGCGGCCGCAGATCCGCTCCCGGTTCATCCGCGGTCACGCTGGCGGTGCCGGCCTTGGCGTTGGTGTAGAGAATCGGGAACTCGAGCTGCTCTTCGGTGGCGTCGAGATCGATGAACAGATCGTAGATTTCGTTGAGCACCTCCTGCGGGCGCGCGTCGGGCCGATCGATCTTGTTGATCACGACGATCGGGCGCAGCCGCCGCTCGAGCGCCTTGCGCAGGACGACCCGCGTCTGCGGCAGCGGGCCTTCCGAGGCGTCGACCAGCAGCATCACGCCGTCGACCATCGACAGCGTCCGCTCGACTTCGCCGCCGAAATCGGCGTGGCCGGGCGTGTCCATGATGTTGATCAGGGTGTCGCCGTAATGCACCGCGGTGTTCTTGGCGAGAATGGTGATGCCGCGCTCGCGCTCGAGCTCGTTGCTGTCCATCGCGCGTTCCACGACGCGCTCGTTCGCTCGAAATGTGCCGCTTTGATGAAGCAGCGCATCGACCAGCGTCGTCTTGCCGTGGTCGACGTGCGCGATGATCGCGACGTTGCGGAGGTCGTCGCGCGCCCGGATCGTCTACGCCTCGAACGGCCACTCGGACCGCGGCAGCTTGGGTGACTCGCTGGTGATCGTCTGCATCACGCCGTAGAAGCGGGCGACCTCCGGGTAGACGATCGCCTTGCCGCTCGTGATCAGCGCGGCGGAGATCCCGCGCTCGGGGTCGGCCCAGCCCATGATGTTGATCAGGCCGAGGTGCCCGAACGCGTGCTGCGTGTCTAGCCCGTAGAGGCTGATCACCTGTGCGCCCAGCATCAGCCCGTACGAGAACCGCGTGGGGAAGAGCAGGGACAGGTCGATCTCGAGGCGCGACTGCTCGGTCAGAGCGCGGCGCAGGGTCTCGGGCTCCATGACGCGCACGCCGTCGAGCTCGCCGCCGCGCCGGAAGATCTCGAAGAAGCGCGACAGCTCCTCCGCGTTCGTCACGAGGTTCGCCGACGGCACGATGCCGGTCAGGAAGCGCGGGTCGTTCGAGATCTCGATCACCTTGTCGAGCGGCTGCCCGAGCGCGCGCGTGACGAGCGTCGACAGCGGCGGCAGGAGCGGCGGCCCGGTCACGTAGGCGGGGCCGACCCTGTCCACGTCCTCGGGCGCCACGCCGTAGTTGGTCCAGCGGAACCCGAGCGGGTCGAGGATCTCCTCGGCGAGCACCTCGCGGATCGAGCGGCCGGTGGCCACCCGCACGACCTCGCCGAGCAGGAACCCGCCCGAGACCGCGTGGTAGGCGAGCGACTTGCCCGGCCGCGACGACGGCTTGACGTCGCTGAGCGCCTCGATGACCAGCTCGCTGTTGGAGAGGTTGTCCAGCTCCATCGCGTGCTTCGGGATCTGGGTCACGCCGGCGCGGTGGGCGAGCACGTGCGCGATCTGGATCTCGTCCTTGCCGTACTTCCCGTAGTCCGGGATGTAGTCCACGATCCGGTCCTCGATGTCGAGCGCGCCGCGCTCGTGGAGCATGTGGACGACCAGCGCCGTGATGCCCTTGGAGGTCGAGTAGACGCAGAACGGCGTGTCCGGCGTCGCGCGCTCCTTGGGCGCGTCCTTCGGATCCTGCGGCCCGTTGCCGCGCGCGTGACCGATCGCCCGGTTGATCACGACGGCGCCGTTGCGCCGCACGCAGAGCTGGAGCGCCGGGTGGACGCCGGCGCGGTAGAGGTCGACCGCCGACTTCCACATGCGGTCGACGCGGGCGTTCGTGAGCCCGCCGGCCCGCGCCGGCTCCTCCTCGCCGCGCGTGGTGACCGACCCGATGCTCTTCGGCATGCGGATCCGGCGCAGCGGATCGGGCCCGACCGGCGGCCTGGGAAGTGAGGGGATCTTCGGCACCGGCCGGGCATTATCTACGCCGGATGCCGATCTACGAGTTCGCCTGCGGCGCCTGCGGCGCCCGCTTCGAGGAGCTGACCCGAGCCGACGAGACCCCGCCGTGCCCGAGCTGCGGCGCCCGCGACGGCGTCGAGCGCCAGATCTCGATGCCGGCGCCGACGCCCAAGATCGGCCTACGAGGGCGAGACGCGCGTCGCTCCGAAGCTCAGCGCTACGACAAGAGGGAGCGGGCGCGCGAAGCCAAAAGCGCGACCAGGAAAGACGCCTGACCAACGGTCGACGCCGGGACGAACGGGTCCCGACGTTCCCCGAAGGGCGCTTGGCGAGTGAGCGAAGCGAACGAGGCCCTGAGGGGAATGTCGGGACCCGTGGCGTTACGCCCGTTAAGGGTCGGGTAGCTGAGAGGCATGAGAGCCGTTACCTGGCACGGGAAGAGGGACGTAAGGGTCGACGACGTCCCCGACCCGACCATCCAGGACCCCACCGACGCGATCATCCGCATCACCACGACCGCCATCTGCGGCTCGGACCTCCACCTCTACGAGGTCCTCACGCCGTTCATGGGCGAGGGCGACATCCTCGGCCACGAGCCGATGGGGGTCGTCGAGGAGGTGGGCTCGGCGGTCACCGGCCTGAAGCCCGGCGACCGCGTCGTGATCCCGTTCCAGATCTCGTGCGGGAGCTGCTTCATGTGCACGCAGGGCCTCCAGACGCAGTGCGAGGAGACCCAGGTGCGCGAGCAGGGGATGGGCGCGGCGCTGTTCGGCTACACCAAGCTCTACGGCCAGGTGCCCGGCGGGCAGGCGCAGTACCTGCGGGTCCCGCACGCCGACTACACGCACATCAAGATCCCCGACGGAGGCCCGGACGAGCGCTTCGTCTACCTCTCGGACGTGCTGCCGACGGCGTGGCAGGCCGTCGAGTACGCGGCGATCCCCGACGGCGGCAGCGTGCTGGTGCTGGGACTCGGGCCGATCGGCGACATGGCGGCGCGGATCGCGCTCCACCGCGGCCACCGCGTGATCGGCGTGGACCTGGTGGACGCTCGCCTCGCCCGCGCGCGCGAGCGGGGCGTGGAGGTCGTCGACCTCCGGCAGCACGAGGACGACCTGGCCGACGCGGTCCGGGACATGACCGACGGTCGCGGGCCCGATTCCGTCATCGACGCGGTGGGGATGGAGGCGCACGGCTCGACCGTCGCCAAGCTCGCTCATCAGCTCACCACCCTGATGCCGGACGCGATCGCCGAGCCCATGATGCAGCGCGCCGGGATCGACCGGATGGCGGCGCTCAACGCGGCGATCGACGCCGTGCGCCGCGGCGGGACCATCTCGCTGATCGGCGTCTACGGCGGCATGGCCGACCCGCTTCCGATGCTGACCCTGTTCGACAAGCAGGTCCAGCTCCGGATGGGTCAGGCGAACGTGAAGCGCTGGGCGCCCGACATCCTGCCGCTGCTGCTGGACGGCGACCCGCTCGGCGTCGAGAGCTTCCACAGCCACCGCGTTCCGATCGCCGACGCGCCCCACGCCTACGAGAAGTTCCAGAAGAAGGAGGACGGCTTCGTGAAGGTCCTCCTCGATCCGGCCTGAGCCGCAACGCGAGCCGCGCCCGCGTGTTCAGCAGAGCGATGCGGGCACGCACGATCGCAGCGGGCATCGCGCTGGCGGCGGCAGCCGTCGCGCTGCCCGCGGGCGCGGCCGCGCCGGAGGCCACGGTCAGGATGCGCCCGAACTACCTCCTGTTCCACGCCCGGAACGGCGAGGCCAACGACGTGCGGGTGCACATCCGCGGTGGCGTCATCGAGATCGAGGACCGGGGCGTCCCGCATCTCGGCCTCGAGAACCGCGACGACCTGCCCCAGTGCGAGCGCGAGAGCGAGCAGAAGGTGGTCTGCCCGCGCCGCCCGGGCCGGCGACTCGTCGTCGACCTGCGCGACCGCGACGACTCGTTCGTCGCGACGCGCGCCTCGGGCGTGCCGAACGGGGACTTTCCGGCGATCAGGATCGGCGCCGGCTCGGGAGACGACACCGTCCGGGGGTCGTCGCTCGACGAGCTCATCGAGCCGAACGGCGGCGCCGACGCGGTGGACGCCGGGGGCGGGCGCGACGAGCTCGACATCGCCCCGGACGGCCGCCCGGACCGGCTCGGCGGTGGCCGGGGGTACGACACCCTGCGCTACGAGCGGTTCGGGGACCTGAGCAGGAAGCCCGTCGAGCTCGACCTGGGCGCCGGCACCGCGCGCGTGGCCGGCGACACCGACGCGATCTCAGGCATCGAGCGCGCGCACGGCGGCCCCGGTAACGACGTCCTGCGCGGCTCCGGCGACGGCGACGCGCTCTACGGCGAGGGCGGCCGCGACAAGTTCTTCGGGGAGGGAGGCAACGACCTCCTGGTTGGCGACGGTAACGACGCCTTCCACCCGTTCCGCAACGCGATCTGGGGCGGCGACGGCTCCGACGTGATCGACTCGCGCGGCTACGCCGAGGAGCGGGGGCCCTCCAATGCCCACCGCACCAGCCTGATTCGCTGCGGCGGCGGGCACGACCGCGAGATGGGGGAGACCGACGATCGCCTCGACCGCTCGTGCGAGTCGGCGATCTTCGGGATCGGGAGGCGGGCGTTCCGTGACGTCACCGCCACCGTCTGGCCGGCCCGCGACGGCGACGGCTCCCTCACCTACGAGGTCGAGTGCCCCACGTTCGGCATGAGCTGCAGCGGCAGCATCGTCCTGCGCTCGCCGCCGCCGGCCGGCCAGGGTCCCGACGTGCTCTACGGGAGCGGCTCGTACGACGGCCTCGCCGCCGGCGCGCGGCGCGGCGTGCACGTGGAGCTGAACGCCGACGGCCGGCGGGCCGCCGTCGATCGCCAGCCGATCGACGTGGAGTGGACCCAGGAGGTCGACCGCGGCGATCTGCGGAGCCGCACGGGCACCGCCGGCTGGGAGCAGGTGCTCGGCCCCGGCTAGCCCGGAGCGCCCGCCGTCTCGCGGTCGCCGCCGAGCGGGGCGAAGCGCGGGTCGCGCCGCTCGACGAAGCTCGCCACGCCCTCGGCGAAGTCGGGCTGCGAGAACGACTCGACCATCAGCCGGTTGGCGTCGGCCACCGACTCCTCGAGTCCGCGCTCGAGGTCCCCGTAGACCTGGCGCTTCATCGTCGCCATGCTCGCCGGCGAGCTGTGCGTGGCCAGCTCGCGCGCGTACGCGAGCGCGCGCTCGAGAACGCTCTCGGCGGGCACCGCGAGGTTCACGAGTCCCATCGCGGCCGCCTCCTCGGCCAGCACGACCCGGCCCGACAGGAGCAGGTCGAGCGCCCGGGCCGGGCCCACCAGCCTCGGCAGGATCCACGAGATGCCGTGCTCGGCCACCAGCCCGCGGCGCGCGAAGGCGGTGGTGATCTTGGCGCCCTCGGCCGCGATCCGGACGTCGCACATCAGCGCCTGGACGAGCCCGATGCCGGCCACCGGCCCGTTGATGGCGGCGACGATCGGCTTCGGGATCGAGTGCGGGAAGGCCTGCGGGCGCCGGTCGCGGTCGCGCGCGGCCTCGTCGACGCCGCCGTCGCCGATCGACCGGAGCTCCTGCATGTCCGCGCCCGCGCAGAACCCGCGGCCGGCGCCGGTGACGACGATCGCCCGCACGTCGTCGCGCTCGGCGCAGTCGGCAAGCAGGTCGAAGTAGGTCCGCTCCATCTCCGCCGTCCACGCGTTCAGCCGCTCCGGCCGGTTGAGCGTCAGGACCGCGACGCCGTCGTCGATCGACCTCTGCACGACTTCGCTCATGAGCTCTCCTCGCAGTTCGCCTGCGCCTGACCCTAAAGCAACCGCGCTCCGCGGCCGACCCATCCCGAGAGGATTCCCTTGCGCAAGCGGATCGCCCTCATCGCCCTATGCGGCCTGACCGTCGCTGCGCCGAGCGCGGCTGCCTCCGCACGCGCCGAGCGCGCGCTCCACAAGGCCGAGTCCACGCTCCGCGGGCACTCCGCGAAGCCGGGCGCCGACGCGACGCTGGCGCTGAAGGAGCTGGCGGTCCGGCTCCCGTCCCTCCACGGCCGCGACCGCACGCGCGCGCGGCGCCTGCTCGAGCGGCCGCTGACCACGGCCGGCACGCGCAGCGGGGACGTCGACTTCACCGGGGCCACGCACGACCCGCCGCTCTGCTCGGCCCACTTCTGCATCCACTGGGTGGACGAGGGCGCGGACGCGCCCCCGGCGGTCTCCTCGGGCGGCGACGGCGTCCCGGACTACATCCGCACGATGTCCCAGGTCTTCGAGCAGGTCCACGCGGTCGAGAACGGCCGGCTCGGCTGGCGTGCTCCGCGCAGCGACGGCAGGACCGGCGGGCAGGGCGACAGGGTCGACGTCTACATCAAGGACGTCGGCAGCCAGGGGATCTTCGGCTACTCGGCGCCCGACCCCGGCCAGCACGGCAACTCGCAGCACGCCTACCTGGTGATGGACAACGACTACAGCCGCTCGCAGTTCGCGCGCTACGCGAACTACCTCGCGCCGATGCAGGTGACGGCGGCGCACGAGTACAACCACGTGCTCCAGTTCACCTACGACGTGTTCCAGGACTCGTGGTTCATGGAGTCGACCGCCGTCTGGGCGGAGGACGTGGTCTACCCCGACGTCAACGACTACCTCGCCTACCTCAACTCGTGGAGCCTCATGAGCGACGTCCCGCTGACGGCCTTCGACGAGCTCGACCAGACCGACCCGGTGAACCTGAAGGCCTACGGCGACGCCGCGTTCGCCCGCTGGGTCGACTCGCACTACGGCGCGGGCGTGATCCGCGCCGCCTGGGAGCGCTCGACCGCCACGATCCCGGCCTCGTTCGCGCCGGGCGCCTACGACGCGGCGCTCAACGCCCACGGGTCCTCGTTCTTCCAGGCGTTCGCCCGCTTCGCCGCCGACACGGCCGAGTGGCGGTCCTCCGCCGGGCCGTTCCGGGACGGCGACTCCGCCCTCTGGCCCGACCTGAGGCGCGCTTCGCCGCGCCGCCTCGCGCCCGGCTCCGGGGTGCTCGAGGGCCGGCTCGACCACACCGCGTACGTGCTCGCCGACGTGAGGCCGACCCCCGACCCGCGGATCAAGCTCGTCGGATCGCTGCCGCGCGGCACGGCGGGGGCGCTTGCGCTCGTCGGCCGCGTCGGGCCGGAGGCGACAGGCCGGGTGGAGGTCGCGCTGAAGCGGCTTCCCAGGGGCGGCGGCGGCAGCGTCGTGCTCGCGCGACCGGGTCGCTTCAGCCGCGTCACCGCGGTGATCGTCAACGCGGACTCCGACCCCAACGGGTTCTCCCAGACCACCGGCGCGTGGGCCTACGCCAACGACCGCCAGGCCGTCAGGGCGCGTGTGTCGAACCGCTTCGCGCCGCTCAAGCTGACGGCCGCCACGCCGGCCGCGGGCGCGCGTGTCTCGCGCAAGGCGCGCGTGGTGCTCAACTTCTCGGCCGCGCTCGACAGGGGCAGCCTCCGCTCGATTCGCCTGCGCGACTCGCGCGGCAAGCGCGTGCGGGTGCGGGTCAAGCGCAGCCACGACGGCCGGCGGGTCACGCTCGTGCCGCGCGAGCCGCTCGACCCCGGTGAGCGCTACGAGCTCGAGCTCGGCTCGTCGATCGTCGACCGCGACATGAACCCGCTCGCGGCCCCGGCGCGCGGCTGGACCTTCGTCACGCGGAAGTAGCCGGAGCGGTCGCGGCCGTCGCGCTCCCGCCGGCGGCGGGCACGGCCCCGCGCCGGAGCGCGCCCGTGTCGCGCGTGAGGCGCTGGGCGAGCACCACAGGCACGATCGTGACGGTCAGGACGAGCAGCACGACCACGTTGACCTCCGGGAGCTGCTGGCCCAGCCTGATCTTGCCGAAGATCCAGAGCGGCAGCGTGTTCTGCGCCCCGGCCGTGAACGTGGTCACGATCACCTCGTCGAACGACAGCGCGAACGCGAGCAGCCCGCCGGCCACGAGCGCGGTCGAGATCAGCGGGAAGGTGACGAACCGGAACGTCTGCCAGCCGTCCGCGCCGAGGTCCGACGACGCCTCGATCAGGGAGCCCGACGTGCGCCGCAGCCGCGCGAGCACGTTGTTGTAGACGATCACGATGCAGAAGGTGGCGTGGCCGATGACGATCGTCCAGTAGGTCAGGTCGACGCCCCAGAACTCGAAGAACGAGTTCAGCGCCATGCCGGTGATGATGCCGGGCAGCGCGATCGGGAGAACGACGAGGAACGAGATCGCCTCGCGGCCGAAGAAGCGGAAGCGGCTGACGCCGAACGCCGCCGCCGAGCCGAGCAGAAGCGCGATCGTGGTCGCCACGAGCGCGGCGCGGACCGACAGCCACAACGCGTCGCGCATGCCCTCGTCGCGGAACGTCTGTCCGAACCACTTCGTCGACAACCCGTCGATCGGCCAGCCCTGGACGTTCGAGGAGTTGAACGCGTAGAGGGCGATGATGAGGATCGGCGCCAGGAGGAAGGCCACGATCGCCGCCGTCCAGACGGCGAGCGCGATCCGGGTGGCGCGGGTCTCGGTCACAGCGCCTCGAACGCGCCCAGCCGGCGCGCGATCGCCAGGTAGACCCCCATCACGACCAACGGCACCGTCGCGAACGCCGCGGCGAACGGCACGTTGTTGGCGATGCCGACGTTTCGGTACACGACGTTGCCGATGAAGTCCGAGCCCGCGCCGCCGATCAGCACGGGCGTGATGTAGTCGCCCAGGGTGAGCGAGAACGTGAAGATCGAGCCGGCCACGACGCCGGGAAGCGCGAGCGGGAGCAGCACGCGCCGGAACGTCGTCCACCCGCGCGCGCCGAGGTCGCCGGAGGCCTCGAGGTACGAGTCCGGCACGCGCTCGATCGCCGCCCAGATCGGCATGATCATGAACGGCAGCCAGATGTAGGAGAAGACGATCCACATCGCCCAGTTCGAGTAGCCCACGTCGAGGCCGCCGAACCCGACCTTGTCGAGCGACCAGTTGAGCGCGCCGTTGTGCGCGAGGATCAGCCGCCACGCGTACACCCGCACGAGGTAGCTCGACCAGAGCGGGAGCAGCACGAGGACGAACAGCAGCGTCTGGAGCCGCCGCGGCGCGATCCGGGCGGCGTAGTAGGCGAACGGGAACGCGAGCAGGGCGTCCGTGACGGTGACCGCCGCCGCGATCCCGATCGTGCGGAAAGCGATCGACCGGTACGCGTCGGTGCTGAGCAGCGTGTCGAAGTTGCGCGTGGACCACTTGTGGACCACGTCGCCGGTGAACGGGTCGACGGTCCAGAACGCCGACACGAACAGCACCGCGAGCGCCGCGAGGTAGATCAGCACGAACCACCCCAGCGGCGCCACCAGCGTGAGCGCTCCGCGCAGCCAGGGCCAGCGGAAGAGCGCGGCCGAGCCGCGGCGGGCGAGCCCCGAGGGGCGGCCCGCCGCGGCGGCCTCGGCTACCGGCATCTAACCGTCAGCCCTTGATCTCCGTCCACTTCTGCTGCCACACCGTGTAGTCGGTGCAGTCCGTCTTGCCGTTGCCGCAGTCGGCCACCGGCGTCTTCCAGAACTTGATGCTGTTGAAGTACGACGCCGGCGCGTCGGCGTGGTACCGCTTGCATCCGCCCTTCTGGATCTTGTCCATCTCGGCGCACGCCTTGGTGTTCGCGGGCGTCTCGCCGAACGACAGCGCCTGCTGGGCCTGCACCTTCGGCGTGGAGATGTACTTCATCCACTCGTAGGCGCAGTTCGGGTGCTTGGCCTTGGCCGACAGCATCCACGTGTCGAGCCAGCCCGTCGCGCCCTCCTTGGGGATCAGGTCCTTGACGGGGACCTTCGCGTCCTGGAGCGTGATCGTCTGGTAAGGCCACCCGGCGCCGATCACGACGTCGCCGTTCTTGAACAGGTCGATCTCGTCCGAGGCGAGCGCCCAGTACTTCTTCACGAGGCCCTTCTGCTTCTTCAGCAGGTCGGCCGCCGCGTCGAGCTGCTTCTGGTTCAGCTCGTACGGGTCGGTGATCCCGAGGGCCGGCTGGGTCTTCGACAGGTAGAGCGCGGCGTCGGCGATCTGGATCGGGTTGTCCGGGACCGTCAGCTTGCCCTTGTACTTCGGGTCGTAGACGGCGGCCCAGCTGTCGGGCGCCGGCTTGACGTCGTCGGTGTTGTAGATCAGGACGTTGGGGCCCCACTGGAGGGACACCCCGTAGTGCTTGCCGTCGACGGTGTTCGTCGGCGGCGACTTGAGCTGCGGGATGAAGTCCTGCCAGCTGGGGATCAGCGCGACGTTGACGGGCTGGACGTCACCACCCTTGATCAGCCGCAGCGAAGCGTCGCCCGACGCGGAGACCATGTCGTACTGGCCGCCGCCGCCCTGGCGCATCAGGGTGACCATCTCGTCCGAGGAGCCGCCGAACTTCGCGTTGACCTTGCAGCCGGTCTGCTTCTCGAACGGCTTGACCCAGTCGGCCTCCGTGTATCCCTCCCACGCGATCAGGTTGAGCTGCCCCTCGCCCTTGCCGATCGTCTGGGGCAGCTTGCTGCCCGAGGACCCCTCGTCGTCGTCGCCGCAGCCCGCGCTGGTGAGCGCCACGCTCGCAAGCGCGACGGCGCATATCGCGAACGGCCGCCACAGCCGGACGAGCCTCAATCCTCCGATGCTCATGTACGTCCTCCTCCTGGTTCCGAGTCCGTGCTGAACGTGTGCTCCGTCCGCCACTGGACCCGCACCGCACGGTTGTGTTGCTCCAGGGCGTCCTGAGAAGAGGTCTCGAGGTTCTGCGCCACGGCGACGACCTCGCCGCCGCGGTCCAGCTCGACGGCGTAGCGCGTGACCATGCCGAGGTAGGTCACGTCCCCTATCCGCCCGGTCGCGCCCTCGAATCCCTGCGGCAGCGGGTCGGAGGGGTCCGCGAGGCGGACCTTCTCCGGCCGGACGGTGAAGCGACGGCCGTCGAGCTCGACGGTGTTCGACGTGCCCACGAAGCCGGCGACGAACTCGGTGGCGGGGCGCTCGTAGAGCTCCGCGGGCGGCGCCACCTGCTCCACCCGGCCCTCGTTGAAGACCGCGATGCGATCGCTCATCGCGAGCGCCTCGTCCTGGTCGTGCGTCACGTAGACGAACGTGATGCCCACGCGCTGCTGGATCTGCTTCAGCTCCACCTGCATCTGCTCGCGCAGCTTGAGGTCGAGCGCACCCAGCGGCTCGTCGAGCAGGAGCACGCGAGGGTTGTTCACGATCGCGCGCGCGAGCGCCACGCGCTGGCGCTGCCCGCCCGAGAGCTGCATCGGCCGGCGGTCGCCGAAGCCCTCGAGCCGCACCATGCGGAGCGCCTCCGCCGCGCGCTCCGCGCGCTCGGCCCTGCCGACCTTGCGAACCCGCAGCGCGTAGGCCACGTTGTCCGCGACGCTCATGTGCGGGAACAGCGCGTAGTCCTGGAAGACGGTGTTCACGTCGCGCTGGTAGGGCGGCTGGCCGGAGACGTCGACCCCGCCGAGCTCGACACGGCCCGCGTCGGGACGCTCGAAGCCGGCGATCAGCCTCAGCGTGGTCGTCTTCCCCGACCCCGACGGGCCGAGCATGGTGAAGAACTCGCCCACCGCGATCTCGAGGTCCACCCCGTCGACCGCCACCACGTCCCCGAACGCCTTGCGCAGGCCCACCAGCCCGATGTCCGGCGCGGCGGCCGGGTTGCCCTCGGGCGAATGGGTCTCGGGCTCGCTGATGCTCACCGGACGGCGATTATCTGCTGGCCGCAGCGGCAAATCAACAACGCTGGCCGCGGCGGCCCAAAGACGGGCGCTCGATCTGCCGCGGTGTACAGCGACTACGCTGGCCGGCGTGCGCCGTATCGGCTGCGTCGCGGCCGTCCTCGTGGTCCTTGGCCCGGCTGCGGCAACCGCGCTTGCCCGCGACTACGCGGGCTTCGCCCGCAACGTCGTCCCGTCGGGCCAGTACGGCGCCGTGCCGCCGCCGGCGGGCGCCGACCGCCAGGCCAGGATGTATGACGGCCTGACGCCGCTGTTCGACCGTGTCACGGCGCCCGACCTCATGAGGTACTTCAAGTCGGCGGCTCTCGGCGTGGGGGGCCCGCCCCCGCGGCGCGTCGAGCCGACGCCGCGCAAGGGCCTCCGGATAGTCCGCGACGCCTTCAACGTGCCGCACATCACCGGCAAGACGCGCGACGACGCGACATGGGGCGCCGGCTGGGTGATGGCCGAGGACCGCGCGCTGGTGCTCGCGGTCGCGCGCGGCGACTCGTACCTCGCGGCAGTCGACCCGCCGAACCTGAACGCGTTCGACCAGGTCAGGGCCGTGCGCACGTTCGAGCCGAGCGCGCGGACGCGCGCGTTCGTCGCGCGCCAGACGCAGGTGCTGAAGCGCGCCGGTCCGAAGGGCGCGCAGCTGCTCCACGACATCGACGTCTACATCCAGGGCCTGAACGCGCGGCTCGAGTTCGACGGCGGCGCGCAGAAGCCGTTCGCGCGCCCGGACATCTACGCGTCGAACGCCCTGCTCGCGCAGTTCCTCGGGCAGGGCGGCGGCGACGAGGCGCGCCGCTCGCAGTTCCTCGACGGGCTGCGGAAGCGCTTCGGCCCGACGGGCGGTCTGGCCGTCTTCAACGACCTGCGCGAGCGCAACGACCCCGAGACCACCGTGACGGTCGACGGGCGCTTCCCGTACGGCCGCGTGCCGAGGCACGCGACGGGCAACGTGGTGCTCGACAACGGCTCCCTCGAGCTCACCGGCGTCCCGCCGGCCCGCGCGAGCGCGGAGCAGCACGCCAGCAACGTGCTGATGGTGTCGGCCCGGCGCTCGAAGACGGGCCATCCGCTGTTCATCGGCGGCCCGCAGATCGGCTACTTCTATCCGGGCCTGACGTACGAGATGGACTTCAACGCGCCGGGCGAGCACTGGCGCGGCGCCACGGCACCGCCGTTCCCCGGCTACATGCTGATCGGGCGCGGCGAGGACTTCGCCAGCTCGCTCACCTCGGCCGGCTCGGACATCATCGACCACTTCGCCGAGACCCTGTGCGGCGACGACCTCCACTACCGCTACAGGGGCCGGTGCCGGAAGATGGGCACGTTCGACGCCGGCAGGCTGTCGGCGGGGAACGGCGAGCCGGCGCGCGAGGTCGTCTTCCGGACCACCGTGCACGGCCCCGTGATCGCCTACGCGAGGAGCGAGGGCCGCCGCGTCGCGATCTCCTCCAAGCGCAGCTCACGCGGCCGCGAGGCGCTGTTCCAGCTCGCGTTCCAGGACATGTCGGTCGGCCGGGTGAGGGACCCGCAATCGTTCTTCCGCGCGTTCGGCCGGGTGCCGCTGACGTTCAACGCGCTGTATGCCGACTCGACCCACGTCGCGGAGTACACCGCCGGGCGGCTGCCGCTCCGCGCGAGGGACGTCGATCCAGGGCTGCCGACGAACGGCGACGGCGACCACGAGTGGCGCGGCTTCCTGCCGGCGGACGCCCACCCGCACGGCACCGACCCGCACGACGGGATCATGACCAACTGGAACAACGTGGCGGCGCACGGGTTCCAGGCGTCCGACAAGCAGTGGAGCTACCAGTCGATCCAGCGCAACGAGCTGCTGCGGCGCGGGCTCCAGAAGCGGCGGATGCACGACCTGGCGTCGCTCACCAGCGCGATGAACGCCGCCGCCACGCAGGACGTGCGCGCGGTCATGTTCCTGCCGACGCTCGCGGCCGTGTTGTCGAAGGGCGCGCCGAACGCGCGCGACGCCGAGATGCTGCGGATCCTCAGGCGCTGGCGGAAGGCCGGCGGCAGCCGGCTCGACCGTGACCTCGACGGCCTGATCGATCACCCCGGCGCGGCGATCATGGACGAGGCGTGGTTCGGGCTCGCGCACGCCGCCATGGACGAGACGCTCGGGAGGAAGCTCGCCGACCAGCTCGCGACCTTCCAGAAGATCTACGACGACCCGGTCGACCAGCAGTCCGAGAGCTGGATGGGCTACCTGGACAAGGACCTCCGCACGATGCTCGGCCGGCCGGTGCGCGGCCGCTACAGCCGGCGCTACTGCGGCAAGGGCGACCTGACCAGGTGCCGCCGGCTCCTGTGGGAGGCGCTCGACCGGGCCGGGAACCGACTCGCCAGGAAGCAGGGCCCGAATCCGCGCGGCTGGCGAGCCGACGCGACGGCGGAGCGCAAGCGGTTCCAGCCGATCAACATGGCCGAGATCCGCTACGCCAACCGGCCGACCGGGATCCAGACGGTCGCCACGTTCGTCGGGCACCGTTAGGCTGGCGCCGTGCGACGAGTCCTGGTCCTCGCACTCGCTGTCCTGACGCTGGTGCCCGCCGCTGCGGCGGCCCTCGTCGGCCGGGCGCAGACCGTGCTCCCTCCGGGCGAGAGCGGGTTCGTCAGCGACGCCGGGACGGGCGCCGGATCGCCGCACCGCTACGACCAGGTCTCGCTGTTCGTCAACTTCCAGTGGAAGCCGGCGCTGTTCGGGCAGCCGGGGACCACCCAGAAGCCGCGACCGGGCGTGAAGATCGTGCGCGACCGTTACGGCGTCCCGGCGGTGACGGCGGGGAATGACGAGGACGCGTGGTTCGGCGTCGGCTACGCCGCCGCCCAGGACCGTCTCACAGAGCTCGAGCTGTTCCGCCGGCGCGCCTTCGGCAGGCTTGCGGAGGCTCTCGGCGAGGACTCGCTCGTCACCGACATCGAGGCGCGGCGCGACCTGCCCGGCCCGGCGGCGCTCGACGTCGAGGTGGCCAAGCTCCCCGCCCGCCTGCGCGCGCGTCTGCGCGCGTACCGGGACGGCGTCAACAAGTGGATCGCGCACGTGCGGAAGAACCCCGCCGACAAGCCCGCGGAGTTCGACCTGCTCGGCGTGCCGCTGCGCGACTGGACGGTGCGCGACTCGGCCGGGGTCGGTGCGCTGCTGGTCCGCACCGTCCCGTGGGCGAGCGAGGGGCGTGAGATCCAGAACGCGCACGCGCTCCGCGGCATCGGCAAGCGGAACTTCGACCGCCTGGTCCCGCTGCACGTGAAGGGCGCGCCCCTGATCATCCCTCGCTCCGAGGGATCCTTCCCGTCGCAGCCGGGCCGGACGCGCGCGGACGAGAAGGCCGCCTTCGAGCGCTCGCGCAGGTTCCTCGCCGGGCTCAAGCTGCCGCCGTCGGACCCGCTGACCGGCCCGGCGGCCCGGCCGCGCGTCGACGTTCACGGCGGCTCGTACGTGATCGCGGTCAGGCGCGGCACGGGCGGCGTCCTCTACAGCGGCCCGCAGCTCGGCTTCGCGTTCCCGGAGACGCTCTACGAGGTCGAGGTCCACCGTCCCGGGCTCAACGTGCGCGGCGGCACCGCGCCGGGCGCGCCGGTGATCGCGGTCGGCTTCAACAGGAACGTCGCCTGGGGGATCACCAGCGGCGAGTCGGACACCGACGACGTGTACGCGGAGAAGCTGGCGGGCGGCGCCGAGTCATACCGCTTCAACGGCAAGGTGCGGAAGATGAGCTGCCGCAACGAGGTCTTCAGGTTCTCGAGCGGGTCGACCACCAAGACGCGCACCGAGCGGCTCTGCAGGACGGTGCACGGGCCGGTGCAGCAGCGCGCAGGCGGCTGGGCGTACGCGCGCCGGTTCGCGACGTTCGGCCGCGAGCTCGAGACGATCGTCGGCCTGGACAAGCTCGATCGCGCGGGCAGCGTCGGGGCGGTCGACCGGGCGCTCCGCGACGTGACGTGGAACGAGAACGTGACGGCGGTCGACGACGACGGCCATCTGGGCTTCTGGCACCCGGGCCTCCTCCCGCTGAGGCCGCACGGGTTCGACGAGCGGCTGCCGTACCCGGGCACGGGCGAGGCCGAGTGGCGCGGGTTCCTGCCCGTGTCGAAGCGCCCGCACGTGATCGACCCGGAGCAGAACTGGCTCTCGAACTGGAACAACATCCCCGCGGCGGGGTGGACGAGCGGCGACGGGGCGGCGCGGGGCAGGCTCGGGGGCAGGCTTCACCGGGCGACGTTCCTCTACGGGCTGGTCCGCAAGCTCGCCGCTGGGCCCGTGTCGCTCGCCGGGCTCAAGCGGCTGCTTCACCGCTCGGGCACGATCGCGCAGCAGCGCCCGCTCGTGGACGGGAAGCTGAAGGCCGCGCTGGCGGGGTCGACGGGGCGCGCGCGGGCCGTGCTGAAGGTGATCGTCGGATGGGACGGCTCCTACGCGCGGACGAACGGCGCCGGGACGGTGGCGCCCGGCGTGGCGGCGTGGCAGGAGTTCAAGCAGCAGATCCAGAACGTCGCGCTCGGGCCGATGGGACCGGGGGCGCTCCAGGTGGACGGCGAGAACGCGGCGTACCACTTCTTCGACTCGACCAACGGCCCGTCGTTCGGGCTGCGGACGCTCGGCGCGCCGGGCTACCGGAAGGCGGCGGTCGCCACGTTCGCCGTGCTCGCCCAGCGCTTCGGGACGCCCGACACCGCGAAGTGGCGCGAGCCGCGCCACGACTTCCCGTGGATCGTCCAGGGGGCTGGCAGCCCACCGCCGCTGCCGTTCTTCGAGCGCGGCACCTTCGAGCAGCTCGTCGACGTCAGGTAGCCGCCGCTAGAACATGCGCCCGCCGCCGGGCGCCTGGCGGGTGGGCGAGAGCAGCACGACCTCCCCGTCCGGGCCGGGCACTCCGAGCACGAGCACCTCGGACATGAATCCGGCGATGTTCTTCGGCTCGAAGTTCACGACGGCCACGACCTGCATGCCGCGCAGCTCGTCCTTCTCGTAGGTCGTCACCTGCGCGCTCGTGCGCCGCTCGCCGATCTCGTCGCCGAAGTCGACGGTCAGCCGGTACGACGGCTTGCGCGCTCGCGGGAAGTCCTCGACCTCGGTGATCGTCCCGACCCGGACGTCCACCTTCTCGAAATCCTCGTACTCGATGGCCACGCGGGACACCCTAGAGTGCCCGCCGTGGAGACCAGGCTGCTGATCGCGGGCGAGCGGGTCCCGGGGGCGGGTCCGGCGCTCGCCGTCGAGAACCCGGCAAGCGAGGAGGCGCTCGCCGAGGTGGCGCTGCCGTCGGGCGAGCAGGTCGACGCCGCGGTCGCCGCGGCGCGCGAGGCGGCTCGCGCCTGGGCGGCGACGCCGGCGGTCGAGCGAGGCGACATGCTCCACGAGGTCGCCGCCCGGCTTCGGGCGCGGACCGACGAGATCGCGCGGACGATGACGCTCGAGGGCGGGAAGCCGCTGATCGAGAACAGCGACGAGGTCGGCTGGACGGCCGCCGCGTTCGACTACTACGCGGAGATGGGGCGCAACTTCGCCGGCCGAGTGATCCCGTCGATCGAGTCCACGCAGCTCGCGCTCGTGCTCAAGGAGCCGATGGGCGTGGTGGCCTGCATCGTCCCCTGGAACTACCCGCTGCTGCTCCTCGCGTGGAAGCTCGCGCCGGCGCTGGCCGCGGGCAACACGGCCGTCTGCAAGCCCTCGGAGCTGACGCCGCTGTCGACCCTGATGCTGGCGGACTGCTTCGAGCACCTGCCGCCGGGGGTCGTGAACCTGCTGGCGGGCGCGGGCGACGTGGGGGAGGCGCTGGTGGCGGACGAGCGGGTCGACTGCGTGGCGTTCACCGGGTCGGTGGAGACCGGCAAGGCGATCGCGCGGGTCTGCGCGGATCGCGTCGCGCGCATCAACCTCGAGCTGGGCGGCAAGGACCCGTTCATCGTCTGCGAGGACGTGGCCGGCGAGATCTCCGTGGCCGCCCGCGGCGGCGCGTGGGCCGCGTATCTCAACGCCGGGCAGGTCTGCACGAGCGCCGAGCGCTTCTACGTGATGGAGCCGGTCTACGACGAGTTCGTGAGCGCGTTCGTCGAGCACGCCGACTCGCTCGTGATCGGCGACCCGCTCGACGAGCGCACGGACGTCGGTCCGATGGCCTCGGCGGCGCAGCGCTCGAGGGTCGAGCGCCAGGTGGAGGCGGCGGTCGGCGCGGGGGCGACGCTGGTCCGCGGCGGCGACCGCGCCGGTCACGAGCGCGGCCACTACTACGCCCCGGCGGTCGTGACCGGCGCGCCGGGCGAGACCGACCTGCTGCGCGAGGAGACGTTCGGCCCCGTCGCTCCGATAGTCCGCGTGAGCACGCTCGACGAGGCGATCGAGCTGGCCAACGGAACCCGCTTCGGGCTCGGCGCGAACGTCTACACGCGCGACCTCCAGACCGTGTTCAGGTGCATGCGCGAGATCCGCGCGGGCACCGTCTGGTTCAACGATCCGCTGACCGACAACGACGCCGGCCCGTTCGGCGGCATGAAGCAGTCGGGCCTGGGCCGCGAGCTGGGCCAGGAGGGCCTGGAGGCGTTCCAGGAGACCAAGCACGTGCACATCGAGACCAGCCTCGCCCCGAAGGAGTGGTGGTACCCCTACGGCGGCGGCGCCGACCAGCCGAAGGGCGCCTGACGCAGCGTCAGGGAGCCACGCGCCGCGCGACCGCGAGCGCGTCGTCGGGCGTGAGGCCGGCGCGGGCGGTGACCCAGCACGCCACCGGCGCCGCAACGCGCTCGGACGAGTGCGCCGCCACGCCCGCGAGCTCGAGCAGGGTCGCGAACTCCGCGGCCGTGGGCGGGTCGACGCCGAGCTCCGCCGCGAACGCGGCGACCCACTGCTCGGCGTTCACTCGGCCGTCACCGACTCGGTCTCCGGGTCGGGCGCTCTACCCGGCAGCAGCTCGTCGAGCCCCTCGCGGAGCCAGTCGATCATGCACCAGAGGTCGGGGATCTGGTCGCGGTCGCCGACGATGCCGAAGTCGAGGCAGCCGTCGTAGCTCATCACGGTGATGTTCATGCCCATGCCGTCGGTGATCACCGACACCGGGTAGTTGTGCAGCAGCCGGCCGCCCGCCATGTAGAGCGGGAACTGCGGGCCCGGGACGTTCGAGACGACCAGGTTCCAGGTCGGGCGGCCGGGGCGGCTGGTCGAGAGCCTGAAGGTGAGCTGCGCCGCGCGGTGGAAGACCGCCGGCGGGATGAAGTGGTTCGCGTCCTGGAGCAGCTCGGCCGGCAGAGCCTTGTGCCGGTCCTTGACCTCGGACATCGCCTCGTGCGTCATGTACAGGCGCCTGATCGGGTCGGGCTCGTTGGTGAACAGCGGCGCGGCCATCAGCATGATGCGGTTGCCGAAGGTCCCCGCCTGCTCGCCGGTCCGCACGGAGATCGGGATCTGCGCGACGAGCGGCTCCGCCGGCAGCTCGTCGTGCTCGATCAGCCAGCGGCGGACCGCGCTCGCGCACACCGAGACGACCACGTCGTTGACCGTGCAGCCGTGCGCGTTCTTGACCTCCTTGACGGTCTCGAGCGGGATCGGCCCGAACGCGAACCGCCTGTGCGGCGAGATCCGGCCGTTGAAGGACGTCCGCGGCGCGGTGAGCGGCCTGCGGTCGCCCGGTCGCTGGGCCCCGGCCCCGATCGCGCGCTGCACGGCCCCGGCCATCCGGCCGACCGTGCCGGCTCCGGGCAGCACCCCGAACGGCGTGTCCTCGATGTGGGGGACCGCGGCCGGCAGCGAGCGCAGGAGCCGCGCCGGGTAGCGCGGGAGGCCGAGCAGCCCGCGGCCGAGCAGCTCGATGTCGCTCGGGTCGCGGTCGCGCTCGGGAGGAGGCGTGTCCGGCAGCTCGCGGCCCTCGGGGGCGAGGTCGAGCAGCAGGCCCATGATCTCGGCGCCGGACATGCCGTCGATCAGGGCATGGTGGATCTTCGTGAGGATCCCGACGGTGCCGCCCTCGAGCCCGTGAACGAGGTACAGCTCCCACAGTGGCCGCGCGCGGTCGAGCGGTCGCGCCACGATCCGCGACACCTGCTCGCCGAGCTGGAGGTCGGCGCCCGGCGGGGGCAGGGCGAGCTCGCGCACGTGGAAGTCGAGGTCGAAGTCGGGGTCGTCGATCCAGTACGGGTAGTCGAGCCCGAGCGGCACCTCGGCGAGGCGCCAGCGGAGCGGGGGCAGGAGCGGCAGCCGCTCCTCCATCAGCCGCTTGACGTCCTCGATGCCGATGTGGCCGCCGGGCGCGGTCGACGGATCGAGGATCGCCAGGCCCGCGACGTGGCCTGTCTGGCGGGCGCTCTCGAGCGCCAGGAACTGCGCATCTACGCTGGTCAGCTGCCGCATCAGGTCTCCCGAGTGGTGGAGTTTGCCAGGATCCCGGTGTGGCGCGCGACCTGAAGCTCGGTCTGAACACCGGTTACTGGGCCGGCGGCCCCCCGCCCGGGATCGCCGACACGATCGCCGAGGCCGAGCGACTGGGCTTCGACTCGATCTGGACGGCGGAGGCCTACGGCTCCGACTGCCTCACGCCGCTCGCGTGGTGGGGTGCCGCGACCGAGCGCATCAAGCTCGGCACCGCGATCGTCCAGATGTCGGCGCGCCAGCCGGCGGCGACGGCCATGGCCGCGATGACGCTCGACCACCTGTCGGGCGGGCGCTTCGTGCTCGGCCTCGGCGTATCGGGCCCGCAGGTGGTGGAGGGCTGGTACGGGATGCCGTTCGAGAAGCCGCTCGCCCGCACCCGCGAGTACATCGGGATCCTGCGTGACATCTGGGCCCGGGAGGGCCCCGTCACCAACGACGGCCCGCACTACCCGCTGCCGGTGCCCGACGGCACCGGGCTGGCGAAGCCGCTCAAGGCTTCGATCCACCCGCTGCGCGAGGACATCCCGGTCTACATCGGCGCCGAGGGGCCGAAGAACATCGCGCTCGCCGCGGAGCTCTGCGACGGCTGGCTGGCGATGCTGTTCTCGCCCGAGCACGAGGACCTCTTCAAGGACGCACTGGCCGAGGGCTTCGCGCGGCCGGGCGCGCGCCGCAGCGCCGAGGACTTCGACGTCGCCGCGACCGTCCCGCTGGTCGTCTGCGACGACGTGCAGGAGGGGATCGACCAGATGCGCCCGTTCTACGCCCTGTACTTCGGCGGGATGGGGGCCAAGAAGGTCAACTTCCACGCGAACGTCCCGATCCGGATGGGCTACGAGGCCGAGATCCGCGAGGTGCAGGAGCTCTACCTCGAGAAGAAGAAGGACGAGGCGGCGGCGAAGATCCCCGCGGACCTGATCGAGAAGCTCTCGCTCGTGGGCCCGAAGGAGAAGATCCGCGACGACCTCGAGGCGTGGCGCGAGACGATCGTCACCACGATCCTCGTCTCCGGCGGCGTGGACACCGTGCGCGACGCGGCCGAGATCGTCCTCGGGTAGCCCCGAGCCGCGCTCGTGCAACAGGTGGCCTGGCCCCTGTTGCGTTCACTCGTGCAACAGGTGGCCTGGCCCCTGTTGCGCAACAGGTGGCCTGGCCCCTGTTGCGTTCACTCGTGCAGGTCTAGGGCCAGTGCGCCGATCACGGTCTGGAGCCAGGCGCGCTCGTCGGCGTCGGTCGCCGCCATCCGGCGGCGGGCCCAGGCGGTGAGGTCGCCGCGCGAGCCGAGCGCGAGCACCGTCCCAGTCACCGCGTAGCGGCCGTCCTCGAGCACGAACAGCCCGCCCGACCGGTCGCGCCGGATCCGCAGCTGGTCGACCACGAGCACGCCGCGGATGCGGATCGGGCGCGCCGCGTCCCCGTCGCGCTCGCGCCACGGTGAGGCGGTGAAGATCGCGGCGTGCCCGCGCGGGATGCGCGGCGGGCGCGGCGGCGGGCCGA